>NZ_BAAAZH010000024.1:0-161803 GCF_039536805.1 Nocardioides fonticola
TGGCCGAGCTACTGGCAAACCCGCCAGCAGCATGACCGTTGCTACGACCACGTGACTCCGCCGGGACATTTCCCCTGAGAAGTGCAGGAATCACCGGTGCACCGGTGATTCCGACAGCCCCCCGCCCGCCGTCAACCCCTCATCCACCGCCCAGCGTCGAGTCGATCAGCTCCTGGGCGACCTCGGCGAGCTGACGGGCGCCGGCGAGGTCCTCGGAGGCGTCCGAGGCGGTCACGGTGACACCGCTCCCGCCGCCCGCGGCCAGCTGGATGAGGTAGCGGGCATCGGCGTTCTCGCACAGCTGAGCGCCCTCGCCGAGCCCGATGATGGCGGTGTCGGTGCCGCTGGAGGAGGAGAGCCACAGGCCGTCGTCGCCCTCGTAGCAGGAGATGTCGGAGACGTCGTCCGCGGCGACCGCACGCACCCGGAACGTCAGCCCCTCCTTCTCGGCGATCGCGTTCAGCCGACGCACCATCACCTCGGGGTCGGAGACGCCGTCGGCGGCGAGCGCGACCGCGCGGTCGTCGAGATCCTGACTGCCCGAGAAGGTCGCGGTCAGGAGCGCGCGGTACGCCGCGATCCCCGCCCGGCCGTCGCCCGCAGCACTCGACCCGGAGGCCGAGGCCGAGGCCGACGGCGACGGGGAGGCATCAGGCGCCGGCTCGTCGGAGTCACCCGAGCATCCGGCGAGCGCGAGGACGGCCACGGCGCCGATGCCGGCCAGGACGACGTGGGGGCGGGTCACCGCCCCATCGAACCACCGGCCGCGGCGCGGCGTCAGCGGATCGTGCCGACGCCCGGGATCAAGGGCAGGTCGAGGGCGGTGACGAACCCCGGCGGCAGGTCGTTGACCGCCGGGACGGCGTTGAGCGCGCGCATGCCGGTGGCAAGACACCCGGCCACGGCCGGAGCGCGCCCCGAGCCGTCGGTGAAGCGGAACGCCGTCTCCTGACTGATCGACGGCGAGCCGATGACGTCGACGCGGTAGACGTCGTCGGCGGTGCCGGCCGGCCACTCGGGGGCGGCGTCGAGCCCGATGCGGTTGACGTGCTCGAGCGTGATCACCTCGCGACCGTCGAACACGCCGTTGATGGTGAACCGGATCGCGGCCACCTTGCCGGCCTCGATGACGCCCTTCGCGGTGGGGCGCGGCGTCGGCGTCACCCACTTCTCCCACGTGGTGGTGATGTCGTCGAGCTCGATGCCGGCGGCGTGGGCGATCATCGGCACGGTGGCGCCCCACGCCATGATGAGCAGCTCGGGGATCTCCAGCAGCGGGGTGAACTCCGGCGAGCGGCCGATGCCCATCTCGTCCTCGTAGTCGCCCTCGTAGTCGGTGTAGTCGAGCAGCTCGGAGGCGCGCACCGAGTCGACCCGCCCGCACAGGCCCATGAGGGTCATCGGGAAGAGGTCGTTGGCGAAGCCGGGGTCGATGCCGGTGGTGAAGCACGACGCGCCGCCGGCCTCGCAGGCCTCGCGCACCGGGTCGAGCCAGGTGACCGGGATCGAGGCCAGGTGCGGCCACACCCACGGGGTCATCGCGGTCGAGCAGACGTCGATGCCGGCCCGCAGGAAGGCGGTGATGACGCGGATGTTGTCGTCGGCCTTGGCCGCCGTGGGGCCGTAGTGCACGAGGGCGTCGGGGCGCAGGGCGATCAGGTCGTCCACCGAGTCCGTCGCGAGGACGCCGATCGGTGCGAGACCGCAGATCTCGCCGGCGTCCCGCCCGATCTTGTCGGGGTTCGAGACGCCGACGCCGACCAGCTCGAAGAGCGGGTGGTCGACGAGCTCGGCGATCACCATCGACCCGACGACGCCGGTGCCCCAGACGACGACCCGTTTGCGGGCTCCCACCCCGGGCGAACCCACGGCGCTCATCGCTCGAAGGCCGCGCGCACGCGGTCCTCGGTGAGGCCGTAGTCCTTGAGCGCGTAGCGGTGGGACGGCGCCTTGCCGCCGGCGCGCAGCTCCTCGTCGGCCTCGCGGACGCACGTCTCGACCTCGGGCGTCCAGTCGAGCCCGAAGGCGTCGTAGATCGAGCGCACGGTGCCGACCTGATCGGCGCGGAAGTCCTCGAAGGAGACGTCGACGAACTGGCGCTGGTCGTAGCGCGGCCGGGCGTCGTGGAAGGCGTGGAAGGAGCGCGACCACAGATCGAGCTGGGTGTGCCCGATGACCCCGCCGATGTAGGAGTCCGAGTGGCCCTCGGTGGTCTCGGCCGAGAGCGAGCAGGAGGAGGCGATGCACACGACCGGGTCGCGGTGGGTGTAGACGATGAGCGCGTCGGGATAGACCGTCATGAGCGCGTCGAGCGCTGTCATGTGCGAGGGGTTCTTCAGCACCCAGCGCTTCTCGGGGTCGTTGAGACCGATCAGCTGGAGGTTGGCGCGGTGCCGCTCGTAGGCGTCGGTCCAGTCCTGGGTCTGCAGCCACCGGCTGTAGCGCGGCAGGTTGGCCAGGGACTCGTACGAGTTGGACTTGCCGGTCTGGCGCAGCAGCCGCCAGCACTCCTCCACCGAGGTGGCATCCATGTAGTGGATGCCCATGTACTCGGGGTTCTCGGCGTGATGCGCGGCGAAGCCCTGCTGCATCATCGCGAAGATCGGGTCGTCGTCCCAGGTCTCGCGGGGCGGCCGCGGCTGGGGGAACTGAGTCAGCCACATCTCCAGGCCCTGGGCATCGGGCGCGGCGTAGAGCAGGCGGTGCAGGGCGGTGGTGCCGGTGCGCGGCAGGCCCATCACGAAGATGGGCCGCACGATCGGGACGTCGGCGTGCTCGGGCCGGGAGGTGAACGCCGCCTGGGTGAGCAGCCGCCCGACGAGCGCCGACTTCACCTCCGAGCGCTGGAAGTAGTTGCCGCGCGGGGTCAGCCCGGCCTCGGGGGAGTTGAGGTCCTCCACGAGCACCCGCAGACCCTCCTCGTGCCCGGTGCCGCCGAAGTCGGAGAGCCCTGTGGTGCGCATCGCCGCAGCGGCGATGTCCTCGTAGGTGCCGACGTCCGCCCGCTCGCGGGTCATCACGTTGTCCGCCATGGGTCTCCCCCTCCGCCGTCCGAGCCCTCAGGACTCGTTGTGGAACTCGCCGCAGTCGACGTTGATCAACTGCCCGGTGATCGCCGAGGCGAGGTCGGTGGCCAGGAAGAGCGTGGCGCGCGCGACCTCCTCGGGCGAGGCGAGCCGCTTGAGGTCGGTCGGCGCGGCCTTCTGGGCGTAGATGTCGTCGTGGGTGACGCCGTCGACCGAGGCCAGCCAGTCGAAGTAGGACTTGTTGACGTCCTCGTAGATGTAGGACGGCGCCACGCTGTTGACCCGGATGCCGCGCGGACCGAGGTCGGTGGCCAGCGAGGAGGCGAGGTGCAGCAGCGCGCCCTTGGAGAGCTTGTAGCCGCTGTACTCGGGCTGGGAGGAGTGCACCACGCAGGAGTTCAGCATGATGATCGAGCCGTGGGTCGCGGCCAGCGCGTCGGCGAACAGCGCCGAGAGCCGCAGGGGCGCGAAGACGTTGGTCTCGTTGGCCGCGCGCAGCGACTCCACCGACAGGGTGCTGACGGGGTCCATCGGCGGGATGCCGAAGGCGTTGTTGAGCAGGCAGTCGACGCGACCGAACTCCTCCAGCGACCGCTCGACGAGCTTGGCCCGGGAGTCCTCGTCGGTGATGTCGGTCGGGACGACGAGCGCGCGGCGTCCGTGGGCCCGCACGACCTCGGCCATCTTCTCCAGCCGCGACTCGGTGCGGCTGACGAGCACGAGGTCGGCGCCCATCTTCGCGGCCTCCTCGCCCAGCGCGCGGCCCAGACCCGGGCCGACGCCGGAGAGGACGACGACCTTGCCCTCCAGCAGCGGCAGGGGTCGGTAGCGCTCCTCGACGGCCGCCGAGGTGGCGACGTGGGCGGCGGCGGTGGTCGGAGCGTTCACGAGATCATCCTTCGGGCGACCGAGCGCTGCCGGGCGGCGATGCGCGCGGCGTACTGCTCGGGGGTGAGCGGGCGGGTGTGGGGCAGCAGGGAGGGGACCTCGGCCAGCGGCACGATCTGCACGGTGGGGCCGTCGTCCGGGCCGAGGTCGCGCTCGAGGCGCTGCCAGCGCAGCATCATCGAGCCGGTGCGGTGGCCGGTGGTCTCCAGCCAGTTCGCGATCGGGGCGCCGTCGTAAGGCGGGTGCTCGCTGACGACGAAGCGCATGACGCCGTCGAGGTCGGTCTCGGCCTGGGCCTTGGTCAGCGAGGTCTGGTGGGTCTCGTAGTCGGTGGAGGCGTACCAGTCCGAGCCGATCTGGATGGCCTGGTAGCGGGCCTCCTCGCAGCGCGGGACGCTGACGATCATCGCCTCGTGCTCGCCGAGCTCGTAGTGGCCGATGGAGGAGCGCTGGGAGGCCAGGCCGCCGGGCGTCGACTGCGGCACGGTGAGGGTGTTGACCGGTTCCTTGTACTGGAAGAACTGCGGGAAGGCGAACCAGGTCTGGATCGAGCCGACCAGGCTGCGCGCGGCCACCTCGTACTTCTTCGCGAGCCGCTCCCGGGTCAGGGGGGCGGCCGGCTGCCCGAGGGTGTCGACCCGCTCGATGGTGATCGTGCCGCGCTCCTCGGCGTCCCAGTCGCAGAAGACCTCGCGCACGATCATCGTCTTCGCGCCGTGCTCGGCGGTGTAGGTGAACTCGAAGGAGCCGTCGTCGGCGACCTCGAGCTCGCGGTCGTCGAAGGCCAGCATCGAGGTGGCCGCGGAGTCGGCGGTGTAGGCGCCGCCCATCACCTGGAAGGACAGGTCGGCGCTGGTGCCGCGGCGTCCGCGGACGACGTACTCGACGCCCTCCTTGAGGTAGGCGTTGAAGTAGATGGCGTCGGGGTTGTCCAGGCCCTGGCGGGAGAACTGGTGGGTCGGGTTGACGAACAGCGGCCGCTCGAGGTCGTAGTCGAACGCGGTCTGCATCGCCATCCGGATGCGGCCGGCGAGGTAGTCGTAACCCTCGAGGAGGTCCTTCTCGGAGCGGATGAACGACGCCCCCGCGATCAGCTTCTCGGCCTCGGCGATCGCCTCGCGCAGCGGCGCGGTGAGGTCCCAGGAGCCGTCGGTGCCGGGAACGGCGTCCGGGGCGCTCACCCGTTCACCTTGGCGATGATGTTCTCGGCGTACTGCTCGAGGTGCTTGATCTTGGTGTCGAGCGGCTCGGTGTCGGGGCCCTTGATGTAGGGAACCCGGAAGCCGACGATGCAGTCGGTGACGCCCTTGTCCTCCAGGCGCTTGATGCCGTCGACGGTGTAGGCGTCGTAGCTGATGACGTGCACCTCGAAGTCGTCGCGGGTGTCGCCCTCCTCCGCGCGGATCTCGGCGAGGCGGGCCAGCAGCCGGTCGAGCTCCTCGCCGTCGCCGCCGGCGTGCATCCAGCCGTCGCCCTTGCGGACGGCGCGGCGCAGGGCGGCGTCCGCGTGGCCGCCGACGAGCAGCGGGATCTTCTCGGTGGCACCGGGGCACTGCTTGAGGCTGTCGACCTCGTAGAACTCCCCGGAGTAGGAGAAGAACTCACCGGTCGTGAGGCCGCGCAGGATGTCCATGCACTCGTCCATCCGCTTGCCGCGCTTCTCCCACGGGACGCCGAGGTTGGCGAAGTCCTCGGGCCACGGCGAGATGCCGACGCCGAGGCCGAGCCGGTTGCCGGAGAGGAAGGCGAGGGAGGAGGCCTGCTTGGCCACCAGCACCGGCGGACGCACCGGCAGCTTCAACACGAAGGGCGTGAGCCGCAGCGTCGTCGTCTGCGCGAAGAGGTGCGCGCAGAGGATCATCGTCTCGATGAACTCCTTGCCCTCGAGGAACTCCCGGTCGCCGGTGTCGGTGTAGGGGTACTTCGAGTCGGAGATCTCGGGGTAGATGAGGCTGTCGGCCACCGTCATGGAGGTGTACCCGGCCGCCTCCGCGGCCTGGGCGAGCGGGGCGTAGTACTCCGCGCGGGTCATGGCCTCGGCGTAGCTGAATCGCATGTCGACCTCTCGATGGGGAACCGGCTCGAAATATAGAACCTGTTTCAGTTCTGTGCCAGAGTTCACACCGTGGAACTGCGCGAGATCAGCGACCGCCTCGAGATCCAGGACGTGCTCGTCCGCTACACCCGCGCCATCGACACCGGCGACTTCGACCGGCTCGACAGCGTCTTCACCCCCGACGCCGACATCGACTACGTGGCCTCCGGCGGCATCCACGACACCTTCTCGGTGATCAAGCCGTGGCTGGCCGAGATGCTGCCGCTGTTCTTCCCGACCCGCATGCACACGCTCGGGCAGTTCGAGATCGCGTTCCCCGACGGCGCCGGCGCGCTCACCGGCGAACCGGGGGACGTCGCCACCTGCACGGCCTACTTCCACAACCCGATGACCATGGACGACGGCGCCGGCGGCACCAAGGTCGTCGAGCTCGGCGGGCTCTACCACCACGAGCTCGTGCGCACCCCCGAGGGCTGGCGCAGTCGCCGGCTCGTCGAGGAGGTCGCCTGGAAGCGCGGGCTCTGACCCACGCCGCCCGATCGGGCGGGGCGAGTTGGGCGACCCCGGGCCGTCCGTGACAATGGCGGGGTGTCCGACCCGACCAGCGGCCCCGATCGCCCCCGCCGTCCCACCGAGGACCGGCCCATCCTCACCGGGCTGGTCGCGCTCGTGGGTGTCGGCATCGGCGTCGGCCTGGTGCTGGGCCTGGTGGTGCTGATCGGCGTCCGGGTCACGGGCATCGGGGGCGACGACGTCGCCGCCTCGACCTCCCGCGACGACGCCACGATGTACCTGCCGCGACCCGAGCGGACGACGGCGTCCGACGGCCCGCTCATCACCCTCGACGCCGACCCGAGCTCTTCGACGACCCCGAGCGCCTCGCCGACCGAGTCGGAGTCGCCCACCGAGTCGCCGTCGCCCGAGACGGGCATCAACCTCTCGGCCGGCACCACCGCCGTCGCCCCGATGGAGCAGATCGACCTCACCGGCACCTACCCCGACGGCGAGGGCGCGGTGCTCCAGGTGCAGCGCTTCCAGGCCGGCGCGTGGGCCGACTTCAACGTGACGGTCGTGGTGAGCAACCAGACCTTCGCCACCTACGTGCAGACCAGCGTGGTCGGCCTCAACCGCTTCCGGATGGTCGACACCGACTCCGGTGCGGTCTCCAACGAGGTGCGGGTGCGGGTCGGCTGAGGTCGGCCTACCGGCGTCAGGAGTCACCGGGCGCCCGGTGACTCCTGCCATTGGTCAGGCAAGACTGCCGTCACGAACCGACAGTCTCGCCTGACCAACCTGGCGACCAGCGACCAGCGCCGATCGCGAACGCCTCACTGCGGCACGTAGTCGAACGTGTCCGGGTTCGGGCCGGTACGACCGGCCTCGCCGCGGTCGAGACCCGAGATCGCGGCCATCTCCTCGGCGCTGAGCTCGAAGTCGAAGATGGCGAAGTTCTCCTCCATCCGCTCCCGGCGCATCGACTTGGGGAAGACGATGTCGCCGCGCTGCACGTGCCAGCGCAGCGTCACCTGGGACGGCGTGCGGCCGTGCGCGGCGGCCACCTTGCCGATGGTCTCGTCGTCGAGCACCTTGCCCTGGGCGATCGGCGACCACGCCTCGACGGCGACGCCGTGGCGGGCCGAGGCGGCGCGGGCCTCCTCGTTGCCGAAGTAGGGGTGCACCTCGATCTGGTTGACCGCCGGGACGACGCCGGTCTCGGCGACGATGCGGTCGAGGTGGGCGGGCTGGAAGTTCGAGACGCCGATCGAGCGGGCGCGGCCGTCGGCGACGAACTCGCCCAGGGTGCGCCACGTGCTCACGAAGTCGCCGTCGTAGAGCGTGGGCAGCGGCCAGTGGATGAGGAAGAGGTCGATCTGGTCGATCCCCAGCTTGGCGATGGTCTCCTCGAAGGCCCGGCGGGCGTCGTCGGGACGGTGGTAGCCGTTGTTCAGCTTGCTGGTGATGTAGAGCTCCTCGCGCGGGAGGCCGGAGGCGGCGATCGCGATGCCGACCTCCTGCTCGTTGCCGTACATCTGCGCGGTGTCGATGTGGCGGTAGCCGACCTCGAGCGCGGTGGCCACGGTGTCGGCGGCCTGCGCCGGGGGCACCTGGAACACACCGAAGCCCAGCTGCGGGATGGTCGTCTGGTTGTTCAGGGTGATGCTCGGAACGGTCATGCCTTCGAGGCTGCCACCTGAGGCGTATTCCCCCTACACCCCGGCGCGAGGAGATCCGAGCGCTCCGAAGGAAGGGGCGGACGCCGGGAATGGATCCCGCCCGACCGGGGTTGGGGCGTATGAATAAACTTGAGCCACCAAGACTCAAGTAAGTGGACAGCACCGACGCAGGTCGCGCACCATGGCGGCCGACGTCCCTCGGGCACCCGGCACCGCAGCACAGCTCAGCGCAGCATCCGCCGGCGACCGGGCAGCCCACAGCGAACAGCGAACAGCAGAAGGAAGGTTCAGCCATGGCACGTGCGGTCGGCATCGACCTCGGCACGACCAACAGCGTCGTGTCGGTCCTGGAGGGCGGCGAGCCCACCGTCATCGCGAACGCGGAGGGCGCGCGCACCACGCCGTCCGTGGTCGCCTTCGCCAAGAACGGCGAGGTCCTCGTCGGCGAGGTCGCCAAGCGGCAGGCCGTCACCAACGTCGACCGCACCATCCGCTCGGTCAAGCGCCACATGGGCACCGACTGGAAGGTGAAGATCGACGACAAGGACTTCACCCCGCAGCAGATCAGCGCGTTCGTCCTGCAGAAGCTCAAGCGCGACGCCGAGGCCTACCTCGGCGAGCCGGTGACCGACGCCGTCATCACCGTGCCCGCGTACTTCTCCGACGCGCAGCGCCAGGCCACCAAGGAGGCCGGCGAGATCGCGGGCCTCAACGTCTCGCGCATCGTCAACGAGCCCACCGCCGCGGCCCTGGCCTACGGCCTGGACAAGGGCGAGGACCAGCTCATCCTGGTCTACGACCTCGGCGGCGGCACCTTCGACGTCTCCCTGCTGGAGATCGGCGAGGGCGTGGTGGAGGTCAAGGCCACCAGCGGCGACAACCACCTCGGCGGCGACGACTGGGACAACCGCATCGTCGAGTGGATGGTCAAGAAGTTCAAGGACAACAACGGCGTCGACCTCGGCGCCGACAAGATCGCCAAGCAGCGCCTCCAGGAGGCAGCGGAGAAGGCGAAGATCGAGCTGTCCTCCTCCTCCGAGACCACGATCCACCTGCCCTACATCACCCACGGCGAGTCCGGCCCGCTGCACTTCGAGGAGCGCCTCACCCGCAGCGAGTTCCAGAAGCTGACCGCCGACCTCATCGAGCGCACCAAGGCCCCGTTCCAGCAGGTGCTCAAGGACGCCGGCGTCAAGGTCGGCGACATCGACCACGTCGTCCTGGTCGGCGGCTCGACCCGCATGCCGATCGTCACCGAGCTGGTCAAGGAGCTGCTCGGCGGCAAGGAGCCCAACAAGGGCGTCAACCCCGACGAGGTCGTCGCCGTCGGCGCCGCGCTCCAGGCCGGCGTGCTCAAGGGCGAGGTCAAGGACGTCCTGCTGCTCGACGTCACCCCGCTGAGCCTGGGCATCGAGACCAAGGGCGGCATCATGACCACCCTCATCGAGCGCAACACCACCATCCCGACCAAGCGCAGCGAGATCTTCACGACCGCCGACGACAACCAGCCCTCGGTGGAGATCAAGGTCGCGCAGGGCGAGCGCCAGATCTGGGCGGAGAACCAGCCGCTCGGCAACTTCGAGCTCACCGGCCTGCCGCCGGCGCCCCGCGGCGTCCCGAAGATCGAGGTCACCTTCGACATCGACGCCAACGGCATCGTCCACGTCACCGCGAAGGACCAGGCGTCGGGCAAGGAGCAGTCGATGACGATCTCCGGCGGCTCCTCGCTGAGCAAGGACGAGATCGACCGCATGGTGCGCGAGGCCGAGGAGTACGCCGAGGCCGACGCCAAGCGACGCGAGGCGGTCGAGGTGCGCAACCAGGCCGACCAGCTCGTCTACACGACCGAGAAGTTCCTCACCGACAACGCCGAGAAGCTGCCCGAGGACGTCAAGACCGAGGTCCAGGCCGACGTCGACGCCCTCAAGGCCACCCTCGAGAACGCCGACGCGGACGCCGAGGAGCTCAAGGCCGGGGTCACCAAGCTCAACGAGTCCAGCCAGAAGATGGGTGCGGCGCTCTACGCCGCGGCCGAGGCGGAGTCGGCGGCGCAGGGCGGTGCCACCGGCGCCACCGGCGAGGCCGACGAGGACATCGTCGACGCCGAGGTGGTCGACGAGACCCCCGAGGACGACAAGTGACCGATCCCGCAGGTGCCGAGGCCGGCGCGGCTGACGCGCCGGTCGAGGGCGAGGCCCCCGTCGACGCGCACGCCGCGGAGACCTCCGGCGTCTCGGACTGGATCGAGGAGGGCAACCCCCTCGAGCCCCAGGACGTCGCCGAGGTCGAGGGCACGGCGGGCACCGAGGGTGCTTCCGGTGACGCCGGGGAGCCCGAGGACGGTCTCGACCCGCTGGGCCGCGCCCAGTCGGAGCTGGCCGAGCGCACCGCCGACCTCCAGCGCCTGCAGGCGGAGTTCCTCAACTACAAGCGCCGCGTCGACCGCGATCGCGACCTCATCCGGGAGAACGCCACGTTCGCGGCGCTCACCCCGATCATCGAGGTGCTCGACACGATCGACCGGGCGCGTGAGCACGAGCCTCTCGAGGGCGGCTTCAAGGCCGTGGCCGAGCAGCTCGAGCGCACGGTCGCCGCACTCGGACTCGTCCGGTTCGGCGATCCCGGCGACGCCTTCGACCCCGGGCTGCACGAGGCCCTGAGCCACATCGGCACCGACCCCGAGGTCAGCGTCACCACCTGCAAGGTCATCGCGAAGGCCGGCTACCGCATCGGGGAGCGCGTCGTCCGCGCCGCCCAGGTGCTGGTGGTCGAACCCGCCGACGCCTGACCCACCGCCGTCCGCCGCCCAGCCGCGCGTCCCTCGAGGGGCGCGCGGCCGGCGGTGACGGCACCGCCACCGCACGACACGAGGGGAGGTATCTCGCGTGAGCAGTACCGACGGCTTCCGGGCCGACTGGGCGCAGAAGGACTTCTACGCCGTCCTCGGCGTGAGCAAGGACGCCACGACCGACGCCATCAAGAAGGCCTACCGCAAGCTGGCCCGCGAGAACCACCCCGACTCCCACCCCGACGACACCGCCAAGCACGAGCGGTTCAAGGCCGTCGCCGAGGCCTACGACGTCGTCGGCGACCCCGACAAGCGCGCGAAGTACGACGAGATGCGCCGCCTCTACGCCTCCGGGGGCGGCTTCCCCGGAGGCTTCGGCGGTGCCGGGTTCGGCGGCGGCGGGCAGACCTTCAACCTCGACGACCTGCTGCGCCAGCAGGGCGGGGCCGGTGGCGGGATCGGCGACATGTTCGGCGACCTCTTCGGCGGCGGGGGCGGCTTCGGCGGCGGCTTCGGCCGCGGACGCCGTCGCGCCACCGCGGGCGCCGACGTCGAGACCAGCGCCACCATCGGCTTCGCCGACGCGCTCGACGGCGTCACGATCTCACTGCGCCTGACCAGCGAGTCGGCGTGCGAGTCCTGCCGCGGCACCGGCGGCAAGCCGGGCACCAAGCCGCACACGTGCCCCCAGTGCGACGGCGCCGGCTACGTCACCGCCGGTGTGGGCGGGGCGTTCTCCATCAACGAGACCTGCCCGGCCTGCGGTGGGCGGCAGATGGTCTACGACGACCCGTGCCCCACCTGCCACGGCACCGGCCGCGGCAGCTCGGCGCGCACCATCTCGGCCCGCATCCCCGCCGGCGTGAAGGACGGCCAGCGCATCCGGTTGCGCGGCAAGGGCGGGCCCGGCGAGAACGGCGGCCCGGCCGGCGACCTCTACGTCACGGTCAAGGTGCAGGGCCACCCGGTGTTCGGCCGCAAGGGCGAGCACCTCACGATCGACGTCCCGGTCAGCTTCGACGAGCTGGCCCTGGGTGCGGAGATCAAGCTGCCGACCCTCGGCGGCGCCCCGGTCACCCTCAAGGTGCCGGCGGGCACGCCGAACGGCCGCACGTTCCGGGTGCGCGGCAAGGGCGCCCCGGGCCCCGACGGATCGCGCGGCGACCTGCTCGCCACGGTGGAGGTCCAGGTGCCCGCGGTGCTCAACGCCGAGGCGCGCGCCGCCGTCGAGGCCTACCGGGCCGCGATGTCCGGCACGCCGCTGCGCACGAAGCTCTTCGACACGGCAGGGTGATCACCATGGCCGGCACTCCCCGCTCCCCCTTCGAGGGTCGCCGCGGCGGCCCCGGACCCGACCCCGACGCGGCCGTCTACGTCATCAGCGTCGCCGCCGAGCTCACGGGCCTGCACCCGCAGACCCTGCGCACCTACGAACGCCTCGGCCTCATCACCCCCGGGCGCACCGGCGGCGGCGGACGCCGCTACTCCGCCCGCGACATCGAGACCCTGCGCGGCATCGCCGAGCTCACCTCCTCGGGCATCGGCCTCGAGGGCGTGCGGCGCATCATCGAGCTGCAGAACCACGTGGCCGCGCTCGCGGCGCGCAACGACGAGCTGCTCGCCGAGCTGCACGCCACCCGCGAGGCCCTCGCCCAGGCGCTGACCCAGCGCAGCGAGGTGGCACGCACCCCGAACAAGCTGCCGGTGCTGCGCCAGCCGGGGGCCGGGACGCCGTCCTCGGTCGTCGTGTGGCGACGCGGCCGCTGAGCCGGCCGGGCCCGCCGGGCCTGCTCGTCCTGGAGTGGTCGGCGCGGCTCCGGGTGATGCAGACGGCCGCCCGGGGTGCCGACGCGCACATTCCCTGGCGGCCCGGGCCCCTGCCTTCTAGTCTTCGCTCGGACGAGACGGTCGTCACGTCCCGACCGGGCGCGTGGGGTGCTCGGCATCAGGAGCGGGGTGCGGTGGATGGTTGAGTGGTTCAGCGACTGGCTGGCCGACATCCACTGGGTGCACTTCCTGACGATCCCGGTCTTCACCGGCGTCGTCGGCTGGCTGATCAACTGGTCGGGCCTGTGGATGCTCTTCAGCCCGGTGCGCTTCCACGGCGTCCGCATCCCCGGCATGCAGGAGCTCGCCGGCCTGCTGCCGCGCAAGGTGCAGGAGGTGCCCGGCATCCTCCAGGGCGGCATCGGCTGGCAGGGCATCGTGCCCGCGCGCGCCGCGAAGATGGGCAGCATCGCCGTCGACAAGGCGATCGCCAAGCTCGGGACGCCGGCGGAGTTCTACCAGCAGCTCGAGCCCGACCAGATCGCCGAGCACATCATCGAGGTGTTCCGTCCCGAACTGCCGGAGCTCGTCGACCGGGTGATGCGCGAGGAGCACCCGCGCCTGTGGCGCGACCTGCCGCGGCCGGTGCGCACCGCCGTCATCGAGCGGGTGCAGGCGCAGCTGCCCTCGGTGGTCACCAAGGTCACCACCGAGATCGGCATCCACATCGACCAGCTGCTCGACCCCAAGATCATGGTCATCGACCACTTCCAGAAGAACCCCGCGCTGGTCGTGCGCATCTTCCGCGACTTCGGTCAGCGGGAGCTGAACCTCATGGTCGCCTTCGGCTTCATCTTCGGGTTCCTGCTGGGCATCCCGGTCGCGATCGTCGACTCGATCTTCGGCCAGTGGTGGCTGCTGCCGATCCTCGGCGTCATCGTCGGCTGGATCACCAACGCCCTGGGCATGTGGCTGATCTTCGAGCCCACCGAGCCCAAGCGCTACTTCGGCATCAAGACCCAGGGCCTCTTCCTGCGTCGCCAGGAGCAGGCGGCCGAGGTCTACGCGCGCATCATCGCCGAGGACGTCATCACCCTGGAGCGCATCGGCGACTTCCTGCTCGAGGGCCCGCGCGGCGACCGCACCCGCGCGATGCTCGCCACCGCGCTGAAGCCCGCCATCGACAAGGCCGCCGGGCCGGCGCGGGCCGCCGTCCGGCTGGCCGTGGGCCCGACCAAGTTCGACAACATCCGCGACTCCGTGGCCCGCGAGGCGGTCGGGCGCACGCTCACGCCGTTCCAGGATCCCGACTTCAGCCGCCGCCAGTCCGAGAAGATCCGGGTGCTCATCGCCCGGCGCACCAAGGAGCTGCCGCCGCGCGACTTCGTCGACATGATGCGCTCGGCCATCAAGGAGGACGAGTGGATGCTCTACGCCCACGGGGCGATCATGGGTCTGGCCGGCGGCTTCCTGCACCTGTGGATCTTCGGAGTGGCGTGATGGGTGTGATCGAGGGGCCCGGCCCCGGCTCGACCGGCGGCTCGATGGAGCGCGACGAGGCCTACGAGCGCTCGTTGGACGACGCCCTGGCCCGGGTCTACGGCGACGAGGCGACGCCGGTGCCGCTCACCGAGGCGTTGGCCCCGGCCGTGGAGGCCCTGCCCGGCCTGGCCCGCGTGGCGGCGTCCGCGGCCTGGCACACCACGAGCTGGAGCGTGCGCGCCTACGTCAAGGGCGGACGCCGGCTGGCCAAGGCGATGACCGACTCCCGCGAGGCGGCGGCCCTGGCCGCCGACGCCACCAAGATGGCGGCGGTCGTGAGCGACCTGAGCCGCTCGGTCTCCGGCGGGACGCCGATCGGCCGGGCGCTGCTGCAGGCCGCGGAGTCCCTCGGCGAGATCGTCGACCCGGCCGGGGAAGGGCCCTCGGTCGTGGTGGCGGCCAACATCCACGTCAACGACCGCCGTCGCTCGACCCCCGAGCGGCTGCGCGAGCGCGGTGCCGACCTGCTCGAGCGCAGTCGCGACGTGTGGAGCGAGGAGGAGTCGCACCCGGCCTACGACCGCATCCTCGACGAGCTCGCCCCCGACGAGGCCCGCATCCTGCTGCTCATGCTGCGCGGCGGCCCGCAGCCCAGCGTCGACGTCCGCACCGGTGGGCCGATCGGCCTGGTGAGCAGCCAGCTGCTCGCGCCGGGTCTGACGATGATCGGCCCGCGGGCCGGTCTGCGCTACGTCGACCGCGTGCCCTCCTACCTCAACAACCTCTTCCGGTTGGGGCTCGTGTGGTTCTCCGCCGAGCCGCTGCGCGACCCGATGGACTACCAGGTGCTCGAGGCCCAGCCCGACGTGCTGGCGGCCATGCACTCGGTGCGGTTCGCCAAGATCGTGCGCCGCAGCATCCACCTCACGCCGTTCGGCGAGGACTTCTGCCGGACCTGCCTGATCGACGAACTCGCGGCCACCGCGGTCTTCCCCGCCCACGAGGCGCCCCCGGAGAGCGCCGACGCCTGAGGCGAGCGGCCCGGCCGACCCGACTGGCCTCCCAGACTTGAGCGGAATAGACTCAACTTAGCTGAGGTTGTTCCACTGACGGGCCGAGCACGGCTCGTCGTACGAGCCCACCGCCCGGAGGTCCCGCCGCCATGAGCCAGTTCGGCGCCGACACGTTCACCACCCGCAGTCGCGAGGCCATCGAGGCCGCGCAGCTGTCCGCCACCACCGCCGGCCACAGCGTCATCGAGCCGGTGCACCTGCTCCTCGCCCTGCTCCTGCAGCCCGAGAGCACCCCCGCCTCGCTCGTCACCCGGGCCGGCGCCGACGCCGCCGCCCTCGTGCGCGCCGCCTCCGCCGCCCGCGACGCCCTGCCCACCGCCACCGGGGCCAGCGTGCAGACGCCGACGGCGTCCCCCGCCCTGACCCGGGTCCTGGCCGGCGCCCTCGATCTCGCCCGCTCGATGAAGGACGAGTACGTCGCCACCGAGCACCTGCTCATCAGCCTGGCCACGGTGGAGTCCTCGGCCAAGAAGGTGCTCACCGACGCCGGGCTCACCGAGGCCGGCCTGCGCGACGGGCTGACGGCCGTGCGCGGCAACCGCCGCGTCACCAGCCAGGAGGCCGAGTCGACCTACGAGGCGCTCGCGAAGTACTCCGTCGACCTCACCGCCGCCGCCGAGCAGGGCCGCCTCGACCCCGTCATCGGACGCGACTCCGAGATCCGACGGGTCATCCAGGTGCTCTCGCGGCGCACCAAGAACAACCCCGTGCTCATCGGCGAGCCCGGCGTCGGCAAGACCGCCGTCGTCGAGGGCCTGGCCCAGCGCGTGGTCGCCGGCGACGTGCCCGACAGCCTCAAGGGCCGCCGGGTGCTCAGCCTCGACCTCGCCGCCATGGTCGCCGGCGCGAAGTACCGCGGCGAGTTCGAGGAGCGGCTCAAGGCCGTGCTCGAGGAGATCAAGGACGCCGGCGGGCAGGTCATCACCTTCATCGACGAGCTGCACACCGTCGTCGGTGCGGGCGCCGGCGGCGACTCGGCGATGGACGCCGGCAACATGCTCAAGCCGATGCTGGCCCGCGGCGAGCTGCACATGATCGGCGCCACCACGCTCGACGAGTACCGCGAGCGCATCGAGAAGGACCCCGCACTCGAGCGGCGCTTCCAGCAGGTCTTCGTCGGCGAGCCGAGCGTCGAGGACACCATCCAGATCCTGCGCGGCATCCAGGAGAAGTACGAGGCGCACCACGGCGTCCGCATCACCGACGCCGCGCTCGTGGCGGCGGCGTCCCTCTCCGACCGCTACATCCCCGGCCGTCAGCTGCCCGACAAGGCCATCGACCTCGTCGACGAGGCGGCGTCCCGGCTGCGCATGGAGATCGAGTCCTCCCCCGAGGAGATCGACAAGCTGCGCCGCCAGGTCGACCGCATGAAGATGGAGGAGTTCGCGCTCGCCAAGGAGTCCGACGACGCCTCGGTCGAGCGGCTCGCCGCCCTGCGCGCCGACCTCGCCGACCGCGAGGAGGAGCTGCGCGCGCTCGAGGCCCGCTGGGAGCGGGAGAAGTCCTCGCTGGAGGGCGAGGGCGAGCTGCGCCGCCAGCTCGACCAGCTGCGCATCGAGGCCGAGCGCCTGCAGCGCGAGGGCGACCTCGGCAAGGCCTCCGAGCTGCTCTACGGCCGCATCCCCGAGCTGGAGGCCCAGATCAGGGCCGCCGACGCCGCCCAGGCCGGCGGGCTCGACCCCGCCGACCGGCTCGTCGGCGAGGAGGTCGGCGCCGAGCAGATCGCCGAGGTCGTCGAGGCCTGGACCGGCATCCCGACCGGGCGCATGCTCCAGGGCGATGCCGAGAAGCTGCTGCACATGGAGGAGGTCCTCGGTGAGCGGCTCATCGGGCAGCGCGAGGCCGTCCGCGCGGTGAGCGACGCCGTCCGCCGCTCGCGGGCCGGCATCGCCGACCCGAACCGCCCCACCGGCTCGTTCCTCTTCCTCGGCCCCACCGGCACGGGCAAGACCGAGCTGGCCAAGGCGCTGGCCGACTTCCTCTTCGACGACGACCGCGCGATCGTGCGCATCGACATGAGCGAGTACGCCGAGAAGCACGCGGTGGCCCGCCTGGTCGGGGCGCCTCCGGGCTACATCGGCTACGACGAGGGCGGCCAACTCACCGAGGCGGTGCGCCGGCGTCCCTACTCCGTCGTGCTCCTCGACGAGGTCGAGAAGGCCCACCCCGAGGTCTTCGACATCCTGCTCCAGGTGCTCGACGACGGCCGCCTCACCGACGGCCAGGGCCGCACGGTCGACTTCCGCAACACGATCGTGGTGCTGACCAGCAACCTGGGCTCGCACCACCTCGTCGACCCGCTGCTCGACCCCGAGAAGCGGCGCGACTCGGTGATGGCGGTCGTGCGGTCGTCCTTCAAGCCCGAGTTCCTCAACCGGCTCGACGAGATCGTGGTCTTCGAGGCGCTCACCCCCGCCGAGCTCGCCCGCATCGTCGACCTCCAGCTGGCGCTGCTCGAGCAGCGGCTGGCGGTGCGCCGCATCGGCATCGAGGTCACCGACGAGGCCCGCACCTGGCTGGCCGACACCGGCTACGACCCGGCCTACGGCGCCCGCCCGCTGCGGCGGCTCATCCAGACCGCGATCGGCGACCCGCTGGCCCGCATGCTCATCGCCGGCCAGATCGGCGACGGCGGCCGGGTGCGCGTCGACCTCGGCCGGGAGGACACCGGCCCCGACGGCGTCCCGACCGAGGGCACCGGCCGGCCGCGGCTGGTGCTGACCCCCGCGTAGGCCTGCGTGTCGCGGGCCCGATGCAGGCCCGATGCGGGGCTGATGCGGGGCTGACACCGTCCCGGCGTCTCGCGGGGCACCTGCCGGGTTAGTCTCGGCAGGTGCCCCGTACCGCTCCCCGCCGTGCCGCCGCCGTCCTCGCCTCCGCCGCACTCCTGGCGCCGCTCGCGCTCTCCTCGTCCTGGGCCGGGGGCACCGACCCCGGCAGCACGAGCAGCGACACCCTCTTCCCGACCTCCGGCAACACCGGCTACGACGTGCGTCGCTACGACGTCGCCCTCGACTACACGCCGGGCGCCAACCAGGTCGAGGCCACGATCACGATCACGGCCCGCGCCCAGCAGGCGCTGCGCTCGTTCCACCTCGACTTCGAAGGGCCGACGCTCGACACCGTCACCGTCGGGGGCAAGGCCGCGACCACGAGCCGCGACGGGGCCGAACTCATCGTCACCCCCGCCTCGACGATCGCCCGGGGCTCCACCTTCACCACCGTCGTCACCTACGCCGGCACCCCGCCGACCCACACCGACCCCGACGACAGCACCGAGGGCTGGGTGCCCACCTCCGACGGCGCTGTCGCCCTCGGCCAGCCTGTCGGTGCCGCCACCTGGCTGCCCTCGAACAACACGCCCGGCGACAAGGCCGACTACCGGTTCCGCATCACCGTGCCCGCCGGCTGGTCGGCGGCCGCCAACGGCGCCCTCGTCTCGACCACCACGAGCGGCACGCGGACCACCTGGACCTGGCGCACCGACGAGCCGATGGCCACCTACCTGGCCACGATCGCCATCGGCCGGTTCACCGTGACCAAGGGCTCGTTCCGCTCCCGCGACGGCCGCACCATCCCCGTCACCACCTTCGTCGACTCCCAGCTCGGCTCGGCCGACGGCCTGAGCCGGCTGACCGAGATCCTGCGCACCGAGGAGAAGTGGTTCGGCCCCTACCCGTTCAGCGCGGCCGGCGGCATCGTCGACGACGCGAACGTGGGCTACGCGCTGGAGACCCAGACCCGGCCCTTCTACCCCATCGGCGGCGCCGACGTCTCCACCGTGGTGCACGAGAGCGCCCACCAGTGGTTCGGCGACTCCGTGGGCCTCACCGACTGGCACGACATTTGGCTCAACGAGGGCTTCGCCACCTACGCCGAGTGGCTCTGGGACGGCGCGCACGGCGGCAAGACCCCCCAGCAGCACTTCGACGACCTCTACGCCGAGCCGGCGGGCTCCGGCCTGTGGAGCCCGGCGCCGCGTACCTTCACCGACCCGGCCGACCTGTTCGGCGAGCCGGTCTACAACCGCGGCGCGATGACCCTCCAGGCCCTGCGGGTGCGCATCGGCAGCAAGGACTTCTTCACGCTGCTGCGCCGCTGGGCCGCCCAGCACCGCGACGACACCGTGCGCAACGCGCAGTTCGTGGCGCTCGCCGAGAAGGTCAGCGGCAAGGAGCTCTCGGCGTTCTTCCGCACCTGGCTGGAGATCCCGAAGAAGCCGAAGGGCTACTGACCAGCGGCCCTCAGACCTCGCTGACGGCGTAGGCCGCGGCGGGCTTCTGTTTGTCGTCACCGCAGCTCTGACGCCGCCGCGTCGAGGTCGCGGTGACGCGGACGTTCTCCGTTCCGCCGGCGAGGTGCACCCGGACGACGTCGCCGTCGACCTCGATCCGGCCGACGGCGTCGAGAGCATCGAGGCCGTGCGCCGCTCGAACGTGCAGGTCGGCGGCCTGGGCCACCGGTGTCTGCCCGGCACGGCCGCGCACGAGGGCGAGGTCGGGCAGTCGCCCCGAGAGGATCCGCTCGGCGGCGGGGACGGCGTCCGCGGCACCGACCCGACCGAGGGTGACGCCGCTCGGCAGGGCGATGAGGGTCGGGGCGAACCGGTGGCCGCCGAGATGGCTGGTCTCCCAGGTGTCGTCGGGCCAGCGGGCGGCCAGCGCGGCGGCGACCGGGCGGCCGAACTCGGCGCAGCACACGTCACGGCGTCCATGGGTGCACACCAGCCAGAGCGGTGCGGCATGGGGACGCCAGTCGGCCGCCGCGAGATCGAGGTCGTCACCCACGAGCGCGGTCTCCACGACGCCCGCGACGAGGTCGGCACGGAAGACCCGGCGGCCGCCGGGGGTCGCTCCTCCGCCGACACGTCGGATCAGCTGCACCCGGACGCCGTCCTCGACGCCGTCGATCGCGAGCTCGTCGGCCGCCTTCGGCGTCCAGGCTCCGGGCTGCTCGACCAGCACCCATCTGGTCTCGGTGGGTGCCGTGCCGGCGAGCGGCTCGCCGTCCCCGACGCTCGCGAGCGAGCACCGGAACGGGCCCACGGCCGTCTGCGTCACGTGTGCACCTCGCCGAGGTCCTCGTGGCTGCGGTGGCTGACCGGCTCGACCTGGAACGTCGCGTGCCGCACCCCGAAGTGCTCGGCCACGCACGCGCAGAGATCATCGAGCACCGCACCCACTCCGCGGGCGGCCAGCGCCTCGTCGGTGACGGTGACGTGGGCCGAGAGGCTGGGCAGGCCCGACGTGATGGTCCAGGCGTGCAGGTCGTGCACGTCGACGACGCCCGGCACCCCCAGCACGTGCTGCTCGACGTCGTCGAGGTCGAGGCCGGCCGGGGCGATCTCGAGCAGCACCACGGCGGCGTCCCGCAGCAGCGCGACCGAGCGCGGCAGGATCATCGCGGCGATCAGCAGGGAGGCGATCGGGTCGGCGCGATGCCAGTCGGCCACCAGGATCGCGACCCCCGAGAGCACGGCGAGCACCGAGCCGAGGAGATCGGCGAGCACCTCGTTGAGGGCGCCGCGCATGTTGAGCGACTCGCCGTCGGCCCGGCCGAGCACCGTGAGCGACACGCCGTTGGCGATCAGGCCGACGAGGGCGAAGGCGACCATCGCGCCGCCGTCGACGTGCGCGGGGTCGAGCAGGCGCGGGATCGCCGCCCACGCCAGGTAGCCGCAGACCACGAGCAGCACGACGGCGTTGACGAGCGCGGCGAGGATCTCCGCACGGTGGTAGCCGAAGGTCGAGCGCTTGCCGCCGGGCAGGCCGGCCACGAACGAGGCGCCGAGCGCGAGCACGACGGCCGCCGCGTCGGTGGCCATGTGGCCGGCGTCGGCCAGCAGCGCGAGCGAGTCGGTGACGAACGCCCCGATCACCTCGACCACCATCACGGTCGCGGTCACCGCCAGCACGATGCGCAACCGACGCCGGTCGGCCGCGCGTGCGGCGCCGTGCCCGTGCCCGTGTCCGTGGCCCATGGGGTCAGCGTAGGCGGGCGGGAGTCTTCCGGGTCAGCCGCGCCCGTGCGGCGTCGTCCACCCGGAGAGGTCGGGACCGGCCGGCACGATGCCCGACGGATTGATGTCGGTGTGGACGACGTAGTAGTGCGCCTTGATCTGCTCGAAGTCGACCGTGTCGCCGAAGCCCGGGGTCTGGAACAGGTCGCGCGCGTAGCCCCACAGGTTCGGCATCTCGGAGAGCTTGTTGCGGTTGCACTTGAAGTGCCCGTGGTAGACGGGATCGAAGCGCACGAGGGTGGTGAAGAGCCGGACGTCGGCCTCGGTGATCGCCTCGCCCATGAGGTAGCGGCGATCGGCGAGCCGCTCCTCGAGCCAGTCCAGCGCGGCGAACAGGCGCTCGTACGCCGCCTCGTAGGTCTCCTGCGACCCGGCGAAACCGCAGCGGTAGACGCCGTTGTTGACCTCGGTGAAGATCCGCTGCATCACCTCCTCCATCTCCTCGCGCAGATGGGCGGGCCACAGGTCGGGCGCGTCGGGACGGTGGTACTCCTTCCACTCGAAGAAGAAGTCGTGGGTGATCCACGGGAAGTCGTTGGTGACCAGCAGACCGCTCGACTCCTCGACGATCGCCGGCACGGTGATGCCGCGCGGGTAGCCGGGGAAGCGCTTCTCGTAGGCGTCCTTGAGCCGCGGGATGCCGAGCACGGGGTCGAGACCGTCGGGGTCGAGGTCGAAGGTCCAGGAGTTCTTGTCGTGGGTCGGGCCCGGCGTCCCGAGCGAGATGACGTCCTGGAGCCCCAGCAGCTCGCGCACGATGATGGTGCGGTTCGCCCACGGGCAGGCCCGCGCGGCCACCAGTCGGTAGCGGCCCGGCTCGACCGGCCACAGCTCGCCCGCGACCGGGCCGTGCTCGGGACGACGCGCGCCGGCGGTGATGCGATCGGGGACGTAGTTCATGTCCCGCTCGAACGCCTTCCCGGTCTCGACGTAGGTGGGGGTCAGGTCCTCGCTCATACGGTTCACGCTACCGAGCCGCCCCGCACGAGGGCGTCGACGAACTCGAGCTTGTCGAGCACCGGCTCGGGGATGACGAAGGGGTAGAGGTCGTCGGCGCCCATGCTGCGGTTGATCTGGTTGAGCGCCGTCGACAGCGGGATCCAGACCCCGGTGACGACGTCCCGGAACCGCGCGAAGGAGGCCACCGGGCCGACCGTCGCGAGCCCGAAGGCCCGCGCGGTCTCGACGGCGTCGCAGATGTGCAGGTAGTGCGCCCAGGTCTCGGCGAAGTCCTCGAAGGGATGCATGGTGGCGTAGGTCGAGATGTGGCTCGACTCCCACCCCGCCGGCGGGCCCGACGCGTAGTGCCGGTCGATCGCGGCCTGGTAGTCGAGGGTCTCGTCGCCGAACAGCTCGCGGTAGCCGGCCCGCCGCTCGCCGGTGACCAGGCGCCACTCGTAGTAGTGCCCCACCTCGTGGCGGAAATGGCCGAGCATCGTGCGGTAGGGCTCGTCGAGCTGCGCCTTCACCTTCTCGCGGTAGGCGTCGTCGCTCTCGGCCAGGTCGATGGTGATGACGCCGTCCTCGTGGCCGATGACGACGTTCTCGGCGACGCTGGAGAGCAGGTCGAACGCGAGTCCGCCGACCGGATCGGCGAGCTTGTCGACGACCGGCAGCCCGAGCGCGTCGAGCTCGGCGACGAGGTGGCGCTTGGCGGCCTCCGCGAGCCGGAACTGCGCGAGGCCGAGGTCGTCGTCGTCCGCCGGACGGGTGCGGGTGAGGTCGCAGCCGGAGCATTGCGCGCCCTCGGTGCGGGCCAGCCAGGTGCAGCCGGAGAGGTTGAGGTTCGCGCACACGTGCCACACCAGGCCGGTGGCGTCGACGTACACCCCGCTCGCGTCGACCGGGACGATCGCCCGCTCCTCCCGCGCGTAGCCGAGCGCCGTCCCACAGGCGACGCAGAGCGAGTTCTCGAAGTACAGCGGGTTGTCACAGACTCGGCAGCGGTAGGCCAGCATCCCGCCAGGGTGACAGGTCACGCCGATCTCGGCTGCACGCGCGGGTGGGGGAGGACAGGCGAAACTGCCCGTTTCGGGGCCGATCGGGCCGGATTCCGGCTGGTTTCCCCGGTCGGCCGGGGAAACTGGCCCCTCACGCCGTGACCGTCAGGACGACGTCCGCCCGCCGCTCGGCGTCCGACCAGCGCCGCCGCGCCCGCAGCAACCGGGCGGCCGACCAGCACAGGAACGGGACGGCGAGCAGGGCCGGCACCCGCCAGTCGTCGGCGCGGGCCAGCCCGGAGAAGACCAGGCCCGTGACGGTCGTGCTCGCCGCGAGACGTGCGGAGTAGCCGACCATCGCCAGCGGCGGGGCGGGGGTGGCGCGGGCCGAGCGCAGGTCGGCGGCGTAGGGGTGCAGGATCGACCAGCGCATCGAAGCGGCCACCACTTGCAGCGCGATGACGAGCACGCTGGCGAGCATCGCGGTGAACTCGGCCGGTGTCGGCACGCCGGCGCGCAGGCCCGCGATCAGCACCGTGAGCGCGGAGGCCGACAGCAGGAACTCCGCCAGCACCCAGGCTCGGGCGTCGAAGACCAGGCCGGGCTCGACCGGGAGGCTCTCGCGCCAGCGACCGCCGCGCCCGTCGAGACACCACGCGTTGACGCCGAAGAGCAGGGCCCCGCCCGAGACCACGAGGCCGGGCAGCAGGGTGAGGGAGTCCCACCGCAGGTCGCCGAGCACGGCCACCAGCCCGGGACCGACGGCCAGCACCAGCAGGCCGCGCCGCATCGGCACGGCACGCCACACCGACGCGCGGTCGGTGCGCACGAGCGCGGCCCACGGCGATCGCGCCAGGCCCCGCGGACGACGATGGCCGGTCTCGAGCTCGACCTCGTCGACCGGCAGCCGGCGTCCGGCCCAGCGGGCAGGAACGGCACCGAGGGCGACGATCGCGACGGCCGCGAGCGCGAGGAGCAGCACCGTGGTCCACCAGCGCGGGCCGGGGGCGTCGAGGAGTCCGATGAGCACCGGGGAGGTGGGCGCGGCGTCGAGGGCGTCGACGAGCAGGTCGGCGGTCTGCATGGCGATCGCGGTGGCGATGACGAGCACCGTGAGCATCCGCACGATCGGGACGCCGTGCGCGGTGCGGCGGATGCCCTCGATGGTCCACGCCGCGAACTGGCCGATCGCGGTGGCCACGACGAGCCACAGCCCCAGGCCGAGCTGGAGGCCGGCGAGAGTGCCGAGCGAGCGGTGCCCCACGGCGTAGGCGGCCGAGCCGAGCAGCACCCACGCCTGGAGCAGCCAGGCGATGTTGAGCGGGGTCAGCACGAGCGCGCCGAGATGGTCGGTGGTCGAGCCGATCGGGAAGATCTGGCCCGGATCGCGGGGCATCAGCTCGCGCCCGCCGCCGCTCGCGACCGCCGAGGTGACGGCGAGCAGGACGACGCCGGCCATGCCGGTGGGCAGCAGGAGCAGGAGGTTGAACGCCCGGTCGCCCGATCCCGCGTGCGGCGTCCAGGCGGGCACGGTCGCCACCGCGAGGGTCAGCACGACGAACGCGGCGATCGCCCCGCGGGCCCGGCCACGGCGGGCGGTGCGGGCACGGAAGCGCAGCAGGGTGACGAGGTCGACGACCGCGGTGCCGACGCCTTCGCGCCGCCCGCTGCGGGACGTCGGCCGCTCAGTCCAGGAGGCCGCGGTAGGCACGCGCCCCCTCCTCGCCGCGCATCTCCTCAGCTGTCATGGAGGCGACCCGGGCGCCCCCGCGCAGCACGCTGACGCTGCCGCAGGCCTGGACGGCGAGCTCGCGCAGGTGCGTTGAGACCAGCACCGCGGCGCCGCGTGCACGGGCGTCGGCGATGGCGTCCATCGTGGCCTCGACGCCGATGGGGTCGACGCCGTCGAAGGGTTCGTCGAGCAGCAGCACCTCGGGCTCGTGCAGGACGGCGAGGACGACGGAGAGCCGGCGTCCCATGCCGTGGGAGAAGCCGGCGGTGATCCGGTGGGCGACGTCGCCGAGCTCGAAGCGCTCCAGCAGGTCGCGCCCGCGGCTCTCCCACGAGGGGCCGAGGCGGCGCAGCCGGGCGGAGAGCTGCAGGTGCTCCCACGGGGTCGCGCGCGGCACCAGGCCGCCGATGTCGGGGCAGTAGCCGACGGCGCGCTTGACGGCCAGGGTCGCGGTGCGGACGTCGTGCCCGGCCACCACCACCTCGCCCGCGCTGGGCGGGACGACGCCCGCGAGCACCCGCATCGTCGTGGACTTGCCGGCGCCGTTGCGGCCGAGCAGCGCGGTGGCCTGACCGGCGTAGGTGCTCAGGTCGACCCCGGCGACCGCCTCGACGCGCCCGAAGCGCACGTGCAGCCCGCGGACGTGGACCCGCTCGTCGGCCTCGACCACGACCATCCCCTCTCTGACCCAGCGACGGACGCCCCCGTGTCCGTCGCGGCCATCCTCCCCGGCCCATCGGCGGCCCGCGGCGGGTCGTGAGAAGTCCGACCGATCGGAGGAGACCGGGGTGCGGGTGCGGGTGCGGGTGCGGTGCTCGGCCGCGCCGCTCGGTCGCGGGCCGGCGTCCCGCCATGTGGATCGACTTCTCAGGGGAAACTGGCGCTGATCGGGCGATGTTTCCCCTGAGAAGTGCAGGAATCACCGGTGCACCGGTGATTCCGACACGCCACCAGCCCCCGAGCCGTCCACCCCCCGAGACGCCACGAGCCGGCGCCCCGGGGAGGGGGCGCCGGCTCGTGGGTGTCCGGAGAAGCCGAACCGAGCAGCCGATCAGGCCGGGAGCGAGCCCCCGGAGGCGGCGAGGTCGCGCAGCCAGGCGGTGGGACGGAAGCGCTCACCGTAGGCGTCGGCCAGCTCGTCGGCCCGGGCGACGAACGCCGCCAGGCCGATGGTGCCGTCGGCACCCTCGTAGCCGGCCATGAACTGCGCGGCACCACCGGTCATCGGCGGGAAGCCGATGCCCATGATCGAACCGATGTTGGCCGCGGCTGCGGAGGTGATGACGCCCTCCTCGAAGCACTTGGCGGTCTCGAGCGCCTCGGCGAAGAGCATGCGGTCCTTCACGTCGGCGAAGGGCACCTGCTGCTCGGCGACCGGGAAGACCTCGGCCAGGCCCGACCAGATGGAGCCGCGGTTGCCGGCCTCGTCGTAGTCGAAGAAGCCCGCGCCCTTGAGGCGGGAGGGACGACCGATCTCGATCATCTTCTCCACCACGGCGATGCCCGGGTGGTCGTTGACCGGCTTGCCCTCGCGCTCGGCGGCGGCACGGGTCTCGGCGGCGATCTTGGCCATGAGCTCCATGTTGAGCTCGTCGGTCAGCTGCAGGACGCCGACCGGGTAGCCGGCCTGGGTGGCGGCCCGCTCGAGCGAGTACGGCGCCACGCCCTCGCCGACCATGGCCAGCGCCTCGGTGACCTGGGTGCCGATGACGCGCGAGGTGTAGAAGCCGCGGCTGTCGTTGACCACGATCGGGGTCTTGCGCAGCTGCTGGACGACGTCGTAGGCCTTGGCCAGGGCGACGTCGGAGGTCTCCTTGCCGCAGATGATCTCGACCAGCGGCATCTTGTCGACGGGCGAGAAGAAGTGCAGGCCGATGAAGTCGGCCGGCCGGTCGATGCCGGTGGCCAGCTCGGTGATCGGCAGCGTCGAGGTGTTCGAGCACAGCAGCGCGTCGGGGTTGACGTGCGGGGCGATCTCGGCGAACACCTTCTGCTTGAGCGAGGGGTCCTCGAAGACGGCCTCGATGACCAGGTCGCAGCCGGCGAGGGCGGCGGGGTCGGAGGTCGCGGTGATGCGGTCGAGCAGCTCGGCCGACTTCTCCTCGGTGAGCTTGCCGCGGCTGACGGCCTTGGCGTTGATCTTCTCCGAGTAGGCCTTGCCGCGAGCGGCGGCCTCGTCGCTGACGTCCTTCAGCACGACCTGCATGCCGGCGCGCGCGCAGGAGTAGGCGATGCCCGCGCCCATCATGCCGGCACCGAGGACGCCGACCTTCTGCGCGCGGAACGGCTCGACGCCCTGCGGACGCTGGGCACCGGAGTTGATCGCCTGGAGGTCGAAGAAGAACGCCTGGATCATGTTCTTCGAGCCCTGGTTGACGATCAGGTTCGTCAGGTAGCGCGACTCGATGCGCGAGGCGGTGTCGAAGTCGCGGTTCGCGCCCTCGACCGCGGCCGAGAGGATCGCGCGGGCGGCCGGGTAGAGCGCACCCTTGGTCTGCTTGCGCAGCAGTGCCGGGAAGGCGGGCAGGAAGCCGGCGAGCGCGGGGCTCTTCGGCGAGCCGCCGGGCATCTTGTAGCCCTTGGCGTCCCACGGGTTGAGGGCGGCGTCGGGGTTGGCCTTGATCCACGCCTTGGCGGCGGGCACGAGCTCCTCGCGGGTGGCGACGAGCTCGTCGATCAGGCCCTTCTCCTTGGCCTGGGCGGGCTTGAAGCGGGTGCCGGTCAGCAGCACCTCCATGAGGCCGGTCTGCAGGCCGAGGAGGCGCACGATGCGGGTGACGCCGCCACCGCCGGGCAGCAGGCCGAGCTGCGACTCCGGCAGGCCGATCTCGACCTTCGTGTCGTCGACGGCGATGCGGTGCTGGGTGGCCAGGCAGATCTCGAAGCCGCCGCCGAGGGCGGCGCCGTTGATCGCGGCGACGACGGGGCGGGGGAACTTCTCGAGGCGGCGCAGCGCGGCCTTGACGTTCTCGGCCATGGCGAAGACGTCGGCGGCGTCGTCCTTGCCGGCCTGGATCATGTTCTTCAGGTCGCCGCCGGCGAAGAAGGTCTTCTTCGCCGAGGCCACGACGACGCCGGTGACGCTGTTCTCGTCGGCGGCGTACTCGTCGTAGAGACGGTCGACGACGGCCTTCATCGAGGAGATGTAGAGGTCGTTCATCGTGTTCGCCGACTGGTTCGGGTCGTCGAGGGTGAGGGTGACGATGCCGTCGGCGTCCTTCTCGTACCGGACGGCCGTCTGCTCGGTCGTGGTGCTCATGGTGTTCCTGTTCTGGGAGATCCCGGACGGCGCGGCGCGCGGCTCGACCGGAGTGGCGTGAGGGAGGGGCGCGTGCGACGCGCCCGGGTGGCCCGGCTGCGCCGGACCCGATGCTCGGTCAGACCAGCTCGACGATGGTGGCGATACCCATGCCACCGCCGACGCAGAGCGTGGCCAGGCCGCGCTTCTGGTCGCGTCGGGCGAGCTCGTCGATGAGGGTGCCGAGGATCATCGCGCCGGTGGCACCCAGCGGGTGGCCCATGGCGATGGCGCCGCCGTTGACGTTGGTGATCTCGTGGGAGATGCCCATGTCGCGCATGAAGCGCATGGCGACGGCCGCGAAGGCCTCGTTGATCTCGAACAGGTCGATGTCCTCGGTCTTCAGACCGGCCTTGGCTAGCGCCTTGCGCGCGGCCGGCGCGGGACCGGTGAGCATGATCGTCGGGTCGGCACCCGAGACGGCCATCGAGACGATGCGCGCCCGCGGGGTGAGGCCGAGCTCCTGGCCGATCTCCTCGGTGCCGATGGCCATGAGGGCCGCACCGTCGACGATGCCGGAGGAGTTGCCGGCGTGGTGGACGTGGTTGATCTTCTCGATCCAGTGGTACTTCTCCAGCGCGACATCGTCGAAGCCGGCGTCACGGCCGAGGTCGGCGAAGGACGGCTTGAGGCCGGCCAGGCCCTCCGGCGAGGTGTCGGGGCGGATGAACTCGTCGTGGTCGAGGACGGTCAGGCCGTTGAGGTCGCGCACGGGCACGACGGAGTCGGCGAAGTAGCCGTTGGCCCACGCCTTGGCGGCGCGGTGGTGCGACTCGGCGGCGTAGGCGTCGACGTCGTCGCGGCTCCAACCCTCGATGGTGGCGATGAGGTCGGCGCCGATGCCCTGGGGCACGAAGCCGGCCTTGAACGCGGTGGCGGGGTCGGAGGCCCAGGCGCCGCCGTCGGAGCCCATCGGCACGTTGGACATCGACTCCACGCCACCGGCGAGGATGAGGTCCTCCATGCCGCCGCGGATGCGGCCGGCGGCCTGGTTGACGGCCTCGAGGCCGGAGGCGCAGAAGCGGTTCAGCTGCACGCCGGCGACGGTGTCGGGGTACCCGGCCGCGAGAGCCGCGGTCTTGGCGATGTCGCCGCCCTGCTCGCCGATCGGCGAGACGACGCCCAGGACGACGTCGTCGACGCGCGCGGGGTCGAGGGAGGGGTTGCGGGTCTTGATCTCGTCGAGCAGGCCCACCACGAGGTCGACGGGCTTGACCTCGTGCAGCGAGCCCGCCGCCTTGCCCTTGCCGCGCGGCGTACGGATGTGGTCGTACACGAATGCTTCTGCCATGACCGTCCTTGAGGAAGTGCGGGGTGAATGCTCTGATTGTGACACTATTGGTGTCATGGTCAAGCGGGAGTCCCTCACAGCGGACACGGAGGTCGACGGCGGCAGCACCGCTGCGACCCCCACGACCCCCACGGTCGGCGACGCCGGAGCCTCCCTTCCGGCCGGCGGCGGCGTCGCCGAGGCCGCGGCGACGCTGCTCACGCTGGAGGAGCTGACCCAGCGGGTCGGGATGAGCGTGCGCAACGTGCGCTTCTACACGACCAAGGGCCTGGTGCCGCCGCCGATCCGCCGCGGCCGTAGCGGCTACTACTCCCCCGACCACGTGGCGCGCCTGGAGCTGGTCAAGGACCTCCAGGGGCACGGCTTCACGCTGTCCGCGATCGAGAAGTACCTCGCCGCGATCCCGCCCGACGCCTCGCCCGAGGACATCGCGCTGCACCGCACGATGTTGGCGCCCTGGCAGGCCGACACGACCCAGGAGATGACGCGCGCCGAGCTCGAGCGCCGCGCGGGTCGCGAGCTGAGCGACGCCGACCTCGACACCCTCGCCGCGCTCGGGGTCGCGATGCGCACCAAGCGCGGCCGCTACGAGGTCTCGACCACCCAGCTGACCGTCGGCCTCGGACTGGTCGACCTCGGGTTCCCGACCGAGGCGGCGGTCGCCGCGGCCGACGTCTACACCGCCCACGGCCGCCAGCTGGCCAAGGAGCTCAACGACCTGTTCCGCACCATGGTCTGGCCCGCATACAAGGAGGCCGGCGCCTCGGCCGAGGCGATCCGGGAGATGGTCGAGCGGCTCAAGCCGCTCTCGATCGCGAGTCTGGTGGCCGCCTACGAGGCCGCCATGGACGAGACGCGGCGCGAGCGCATCGCCGCCCGCGCCCGCTCCGACCGCCCGTCCTGATCCCACCCCGAGGAGGGGGCACGGGACGCCGTCCCCGCTCGGGTCGGGTCGCTCTCACCAGGGCTCCCCTACCGTGGGGGGCATGACCGGGCCGGCCGACCCCACCCACGAGCGCCGCGCGGACGACGGCGGCTGCCGCGTCCTCGTCACCGGCGCCACGGGTTTCGTGGGGCGCCGCCTGGTGCCCGGACTGCTCGCAGCAGGGCACACCGTGCGGGCGATGACCCGGCGGCCCTTCGACTACGCGGGCGAGGGCGAGCCGGTCTTCGGCGACGTCGCTGACGTCGAGTCGCTGCGCGAGGCGCTCGCCGACACCGACGTCGCGATCTACCTCGTGCACTCCCTCGACGACCACGACTTCGAGCGCAAGGACGCCGAGGCCGCCCGCAACTTCGGACGCGCCGCGGCGGAGTCCGGCGTCCGCCAGATCGTCTACCTCGGCGGTCTCGGCGACGACGCCGAGGAGCTCTCGCCGCACCTGCGCTCACGCCGCGAGGTCGAGGAGCTGCTGGGCGAGGCCGGCGTGCCGGTCACCGTGCTGCGCGCCGCCATCGTCGTGGGCGCCGGCGGCATCTCCTGGGAGATGACGCGGCAGCTCGTGCACCACCTGCCGGCGATGGTCGTGCCGAAGTGGGCCGCCACCCGCACCCAACCGATCGCCATCGACGACGTCGTGCGTTACCTCGTCGGCGTCGTCGGCCACGACGAGGCGCTGGGGCGCACCTTCGACATCGGCGGCGCCGACCAGCTCTCCTACCTCGGCATGCTCCAGCAGGCGGCGCAGGTGATGCACGGCCACCGCATCCCGATCCTCCAGCTCCCGGTGGGCACCCCGCTGCTCTCGGCCTACTGGATCAAGCTCATCACCGGCGTCGACGTCGTCACCGCCGGCAACCTCATCGAGTCGATGCGCACCGAGGTGGTGCAGCGCGACACCGCGATCCGCTCGGTCGTCCCGGGTGAGCCGCTGTGCTACGCCGAGTCGGTACGCCGCGCACTCGCCGAGGCCGCCACCGCCTGACCGGCTGGACCGGCTGAGGACGCCGTAGCGTCGTGTGCGGCCTCGGACTGCGCCAGCCGGAAGAGCATCACCAGCGCCGGCAGCACCAGCACCATCGCCAGAGCGAGGGCGACGAGGAGCGCCTGGAGGGTCGCGGTCGCACCGGCCGCGCCGTCGATCGTGACGTGGTCGACCAGCAGCCAGGGGTACTGGCCGACCCCCCACCCCGACAGGACGGCGGCCACGGCGACGACCGCGGGCAGCCGGGCTGCGGCGAACCGTCCGCGGGCGACCAGCGCGAGCGTGAGCACGCCGGCCACCGCGGCCAGGACGACGAGCGGCAGAGCGCGTCCGGTGAGGCCCGACCACAGCGTCGGGGCGTCGGCGCGCAAGGGCAGCAGGCCCGCGAACACGACGGCTCCGGTGACGACGCCGACGGCGAGGGTGCGGCGCCGCAGCGCCGCGGCCAACCGCACGCGGCCACCCCGGGCGGCGTCCGCGGTGAGGAAGACGCCGGCCAGGAACGCGCAGGTGCCCACGGCGATGGTGCCGCCCACCAGAGAGGTGGCGTTGAGCCAGGAGCCCCACCGGTCACCGCGCTCGCCGTAGGGCACCCGGCCCGAGGCGATCGCGCCCGCGACGGCGCCGAGGAAGAAGGGCGTGATCACCGACGAGGCCCCGAACACCACACCGAACAGCCGCGCCTGGCGCAGATCGACGGCGTACTTGCGGAAGGCGAAGGCCGCGCCCCGCAGGACGATGCCGAGCAGGGCCAGCAGCATCGGCAGCACGAGGGTGTCCATGGCCGAGGCGAAGGCCATCGGGAAGGCGGTCCACCAGACGACGAGCACGAAGATCAGCCATACGTGGTTGGCCTCCCACACCGGGCCGATGCTGTGGTCGACCTGGGTGCGCAGTTCGGCGCCGCGCCGGTCGCCGCCGGCGGTGAGGTCGTAGAAGCCGGAACCGAAGTCCGCGCCGCCGAGCACGCCGTAGGCCAGCACGCCGATGAAGAGGGCGGCGGCGACGAGCACCGGCAGGCTGAGCGAGAGGCTCATCGGCCCGCTCCCGCTCGCGCTCGCGCAGGGGAGTCGAGCGGCTCGGGCTCGGGCGCGTAGGGCGAGGGCAGGTCCTCCGAGCCCTCCCGCCAGCGCCGCGCCATCGAGCGCAGCACCACGACGGCGCCCGCGGTCATCGCGCCGTACAGCAGGACGCTCGCGCCGTAGAGCCACCACAGACCGGAGTTGTCACCGGCGGCCTCGCTGGTGCGCATGATCCCGTAGACGATCCACGGCTGGCGACCGACCTCGGTGGCGACCCACCCGGCCTCGAGGGCGACGACGGCGAGCACGCCGGACGCCGCGACCAGCCGCAGGAAGGGTCGGTGGAAGCGGGTGCCGGGGTCGAGCAGGTCGCGCCGGCGCCACCGCGCGAACCAGTAGACGACGACGGCCAGGGCCAGCAGGGTGCCGATGCCGACCATCGACTGGAAGGCCAGGTGGGTGATGTTCACCGGCGGCCGGTCGGCAGCCGGGATCGTGTCGAGGCCCTGCACCGGTTTGGTCAGCGAGTTCCGCGCGATGATCGAGCCCAGGTAGGGGATGTCGAGGTGGAAGCGCGGTTCGCCGTCCACCAGGATCCCGCCCAGACGCAGCGGCGAGGGGCTCTCCGTCTCGGTGGCGAGCTCGAAGGCCGCGAGCTTGGCGGGCTGGTGGTCGGCCACCCGCAGGCCGAGCAGATGGCCGACGAGCGGCTGGGCGATCGCCGCGGCGGTGGCGAAGCCGAAGGGGATCGCGAAGCCGAGGCGGTGGTGGGCGTCGAGGCGTCCGCGCAGCATGCCCACGGCGTAGACCGAGGCGACGCCGAAGCCGACGACCATGAAGGCCGCGACCCACATGTGCAGGAACTGGAGCCACACCTGGTCGTTGAACATCGCCGCCCACGGGTCGACGTCGACGACCTCGCCCCCGACGATCCGGAACCCGGTGGGGTCGTTCATCCAGGCGTTGACCGAGAGCACGCAGAACGTGCCGAACACCCCCGCCGCACCCATCGGCAGCAGGAACAGGGCGTGGCGCTTCGGGGGCACGCGGCCCCAGCCGTAGAGGTAGAGCCCGAGGAAGATCGCCTCGACGAAGAACGAGATGCCCTCGAAGGCGAACGGGAGGCCGAGGACGTCGCCGAAGGTGCCCATGAGCCCGGGCCACAGCAGGCCGAGCTCGAAGCTCAGCACGGTGCCGGAGACGGCGCCGATGGCGAAGAGGACGGCGGCGACCTTCGACCAGCGGCGGGCCAGGCGCATCGCGACCTCGTCGCCGCGCCAGGCGCCGCGCCAGTGCGCGAGGAGGATCATCGCCGGGAAGGCGACGCCGAAGCAGGCGAGCACGATGTGCCAGCCCAGGGAGAGGGCCATCTGTTCGCGCGCGGGGAGCAGGCCGGCCGGATCGGCGGTCGTGACGAGCGAGGTCAGCGGTGCGAGCGCCGCGTCGTGGAATGCGCTGGGGACTGCCACGTCTCCGACGCTACGCCGCTTGTGAATGCATTCACAAAATATGTGAAAACTTTCACAAGGGGGTCAGCCGAAGATCGCCGGGAGCAGGAAGAGCATGCTGATCGACCAGGTCAGGTGGGTGATGATCGGCGCCAGGATGCCGCCCGAGGCCCGGCGCTGGAGGCCGGCCACGGCACCCAGGAGGACGGCGGCGAAGCTGAGCATGACGTTGCCCGTGGCCAAGGTCGCCACGGTGTAGGCGACCGTCGTCCACACCACGGGGTGGCGCGGGATCGCCGCATAGGCGGCGCCGCGGAAGAAGAGCTCTTCGGCGATGCCGTTGAGGGCGGTGATCACGACGAGGATGGGCAGCGAGCCGTTGTCGGCGATCGCCAGCACGTTGCGGATCTGGTCCTCCAGCGGCTGGAGGAAGGCCAGCCCCCGCACGAGCAGGGCGCCGACCACGAAGAGCGCCACCATCGCGGCCCCCAGCAGGAACGGCGGCACCACCGGGCGCTCGAAGGTCTGCGGCTCCTCCAGGTCGGCGATCCGGCCGAGGTGGAGCCGACCGGAGGCGAAGGCCCCCACGATCCAGACGAAGGCGAGCAGGGTGCTCGCGGGGTAGAACCAGATGCTGCCGGGCTCGATCCGCAGCGAGATCGCGAGGGCCGCGGCACCGAGCACGAGGAAGCCGGCCGTCACCCACTGGCGACGGCGCAGGCCCTGCGGGGTGTCGCGCTGGTCGCGCGGGACGACGTCCCACAGCGAGCGGCGGACCAGGGCGGGCAGGTTCACGACCATGAGCCTAGGAGGTCGCACCCAGGGCGGGCCGGACGTCCGTGAACGCACGACAGGGGGCGACCCGCGGTAGCGGGGCGCCCCCTGTCGGGGAGTGGATCACTTCGTGAGGCCGTCCTTGATGTCGGACACGGCGTCCTTGACCTTCTCGAAGCCGTCCTTGATCGAGGCCTTGGCCTGGTCGGCCTTGCCCTCGGCCTGGAGCTGCTCGTCGCCGGTCGCCTGACCGACGGCCTCCTTGCCCTTGCCGGCGAGGTCCTCGGCCTTGTTCGAGATCTTGTCAGCGAAGCTCATCGTCGTACCTCCTTGGTGCGGATCGGACATCTTCGAGACTGCCCGCCGCACCGCCCCGCTCACACCTCCAAGGGGTGGTCTGCCCACGTGGGGAGTTCCACACCGATCCGATCGCCGGATCGGGAATGGAACCGCCACCCCCGCATCGGGAGTTGCGGCGTCAGGAGAACTGCAGGACGCCGTCGTCGATCTTGTCGCGGCGGATCGTGCGGATGTCGCTGAGGTAGTTCTGCTTGAGCATCCACGGCGCCCGGTCACCCTGCTTGGGCAGGCCGTCGAGCGCCCGCTGGATGTAGCCCGACGCGAGGTCCATGAACGGGCGCTCCCCGACCGTCTCGTCCTTGACCGGCACGACGACCTTCTTGCCGTGCTCGTCCATGTAGGTCAGCAGGCGGTTGACGTACTCGGCCACCAGGTCGGCCTTGAGGGTCCAGGAGGCGTTGGTGTAGCCGATCGTGTAGGCGAAGTTCGGCACGCCGCTGAGCATCAGCGCCTTGTAGGCCATGGTGTTCGCCGCGTCGAGCTTCTCGCCGTCGATGGTGATCTCGATGCCGCCGAACAGCTTCAGCTTCAGGCCGGTGGCCGTCACGATGATGTCGGCGTCGAGGTGCTCGCCGCTCTCGAGCTGGATGCCGGTGGCGTCGAAGGTCTTGATGCGGCCGGTGGCCACCGACGCCGTCCCGGCGCGCAGGGCGCGGAAGAGGTCGGAGTTCGGCACGACGCACAGGCGCTGGTCCCACGGGTTGTACGGCGGCTGGAAGTGCTCGTCGTAGGAGACGCCCTCGGGCAGCTGGCGCTCGGTGAACTTGCGCACGAAGCCCTTCGCCTGGTCGGGGAAGCGGCGGGCCAGCTGGTAGCTGGCGACCAGGCGCAGCACGTTGGCCCAGCGCACGATGGGGTACTTCGCCGAGAACGGCAGGAAGTCCAGGCGCTTGGAGAGCTCGTCCTCGCCCGGCTGCGGGAGGATGTAGGTGGGCGTGCGCTGCAGCATGGTGATGTGCCCGGCGGTGCCGGCCATCGAGGGCAGCAGGGTGATCGCCGTGGCGCCCGAGCCGATGACGACGACCTTCTTGCCCGTGTAGTCGAGGTCCTCGGGCCAGAACTGCGGGTGGATGATCTGACCCTCGAAGGTCTCCTCGCCCGGGAACTGCGGGCGGTGGCCCTCGTCGTAGTCGTAGTAGCCCGTGGTGCCCCACAGGAAGTTGCAGGTGATCTCGCGCTGCTCGCCGTCGACGTCGACGGTGACGGTCCAGCGCGCGGAGGCGGTGTCCCACTCGGCCGCGACGACCTTGTGCCGGTAGTGGATGAGCTGGTCGACGCCGTACTCGGTGGCGACCGTGCGCAGGTAGTCGAGGATCAGCGCGCCGTCGGCCAGCGAGGTGTGGCTGGGCCACGGGCGCCAGCGGTAGCCGAAGGTGAACATGTCGGAGTCCGAACGGATCCCGGGGTAGCGGAAGAGGTCCCACGTGCCGCCGCTGGCCTCGCGGGCCTCGAGCAGGGCGAGCGTGCGCTCGGGGTGGGCGGTCTTCAGCTGGCAGGCAGCTCCGATGCCGGAGAGTCCGGCACCGACGATGAGCACGTCGACATGCTCGGGCGCGGTGGTGGGCATGCGCCCACCGTACGCTTATTGACAGATATTCAGCAAGGGGTGTCGTGCAGGTCTCAGCCGGTCGGGATGCGGTGGGCCGGCCGGGCCGAGAGCCGGAAGGCGCGGCCGGTCACCGCGACCGGGGCGATCTCGACGACGTCGTACTTCGGCGTCCCGATCCACGGGCGCAGGCCGACCCGGTCGGCCCGATGCGCCTCGTCCTCCTCCAAGCGCCGCGCCGTGCCGCGGACCACGACGCTGCGCGCCTCCTCACCGACGATCCGGTCGACCTCGAAGGCGATCTCGCCGCCCAGCACGACCGCGAGCAGCTTGGTGCCCTCCGCGGTGCGGAAGAGCAGCGTGCTGCGGTCGACGCCGTAGTTGACCGGCACGATCGAGATCTCGTCGATCAGCCGGTACGCCAGCCGACCCAGCTCCTCCTCGGCCAGCAGCTCCCAGCACTCCTGCGGGCTCAGTTCGCGCCACAGCTCGTCGGTGAACATCGCCGTCCCCCTCTCCGCGGCCACGGGCGGGTCGCCGTCCTTCGACGGTAGGTCGGACGGCGTCCGCGGGGCAGGGCCGTGCGGCCCGGGACGGGAGGACGTAGGCCCGCCCCGGGCACGGGCAGCTCAGGCCTGGACGGCGATGCCGCGCTCGAGCAGGCCGTCGACGTCGGCGATGCCCCAGGCCTCGAGGGCCTCGCGGGTGTGCTCGCCGGCAGCCTTGCTCGGCGGGGTGGTGATGCTCGGCGTCGTGCGGGAGAAGCGCGGCGCGGGCTGCGGCTGCATCATGCCGTGCCGCTCGACGAAGGTCTCGCGAGCGACCAGGTGCGGGTGGCGCACGGCCTCGCTGATCGGCACGATGCCCGCCACGCAGGCGTCGGTGCCCTCGAACAGCTCGATCCACTCGGCCTGCGTGCGGCTCTTGAAGGTGTCGGTGAAGATCTGCCGCATCTCGTCGTAGCGGTCGAGGTCGGCCTGACCCGGGCAGGTGTCCTTGACGCCGAGGAGCGTGACGAGCGCGTCGAAGAACTGCGCCTCGAGGGCGCCCACCGACATGTGCTTGCCGTCGGAGGTCTCGTAGATGTCGTAGAACGGCACGCCGCCGTCGAGCAGGTTCGCCGCGCGCTCCTCGCGGTAGCCGCCGCTGGCGGCGAAGGCGTTGGTCATCGCGTTGAGGTGCGCGGTGCCGTCGACGATCGCGGCGTCGACGACCTGGCCCTGGCCGCTGACCTTCGCCTCGAGGAGCGCTGCCAGGATGCCGATGACCAGGTAGGTCGAGCCGCCGCCGAAGTCGCCGACGAGGTTGGTCGGGAAGTGCGGGCGGGACTTGTCCTGGCCCAGGCCGAAGAGGGCGCCGGTGATGGCGATGTAGTTCATGTCGTGGCCGGCCGCCTGGGCGAGCGGGCCCTCCTGGCCCCACCCGGTCATCCGGCCGTAGACGAGCTTGGGGTTGACGGCGTGGCAGTCCGCGGGTCCGATGCCGAGCCGCTCGCAGACGCCGGGGCGCATGCCCTCGACGAGCACGTCGGCGTCCTTGACGAGCTCGAGCACGACCTGCGCGGCCGCGGGGTCCTTGAGGTTGAGCGCCACGCTCGGCCGGCCGCGGTTGAGCAGCATCGTCTCGCCGCCCGCCAGCGCCTGGCCGCCCGGCCGCTCGATGCGGATCACGTCGGCGCCGAGGTCGGCGAGGATCATGCACGCGTGCGGCCCCGGGCCGATGCCCGCGATCTCGACGACCTTGAGGCCCCGCAGCGGGCCCGTTCCCTGTCCCAGCTCGATGGTCATGGGCGTGATTCTGACAGAACCACTGTCACAGTGGTGGTGTGACCGAGGGGCGGGCGCTGCAAGTTTCTTCGGTCAACCGAAGAACCTTGCAGTCGGACGGCGAAGTTTCGCCGTCCCAGCGATCGTTTCGTCGGTCGACCGAAGAAACTTGCACGCCACGAGGCCCGCCTCACGCCCCCAGCACCCGCCGCAGGAACGTCCGCGTGCGCTCCTCGCGGGGCTCGGTGAAGATCCGCTCCGGCGGGCCGGACTCCAGGATCCGACCCTCGTGGAGGAAGCAGACCGTGGTGGCGACGTCGCGGGCGAAGGCCATCTCGTGGGTGGCCAGCACCATCGTGGTGCCCTGCTCGGCGAGTTCGCGGACGGCGTCCAGCACATCGCCGACGAGCTCGGGGTCGAGGGCGGCGGTGATCTCGTCGAGCAGCAGCAACACCGGCCGGGTGCATAGCGCGCGCACGAGCGCGACCCGCTGCTGCTGGCCGCCGGAGAGCCGGTCGGGGTGCTTGTCGACGTGCTCGGAGAGACCGAAGCGGCCGAGCAGTTCGCGCGCCTCCTTCTCCGCCCGTGCCCGCGGGACGCCGTGCACGCGGCGCGGCGCGAGGGTGCAGTTCTCCAACACCGAGAGGTGCGGGAAGAGGTTGTAGGCCTGGAAGACCGTGCCCATCCGCTTGCGGACCTCGCGCGGGTCGATCAGCGGATCGGAGATCTCGCGGCCCTCGAAGACGATGACGCCGTCGTCGATGGGCTCGAGCAGGTTGAGGCAGCGCAGCAGCGTCGACTTGCCCGACCCCGAGGAGCCGATGAGGCACACGACGTCGCCGGTGCCGACGACCAGGTCGACATCGGCCAGCACGACGCGCTCGCCGTAGGTCTTGCGCACGTTCTCCAGGCGCAGCAGTTCGCTCCGGCCGCTCATCGAGGTGGTCACCGAGCGCCCGCCCATTCGCGGCGCCGCGCGCGCTCCTGGAGCCAGTCGACGAAGCGGGCTGTCGGCACCGTCAGCAGGATGAAGATCGCGGCGACCACCACGTACGGGGTGAAGGTGAAGTTGTAGTTGCCGTAGTCCTGGGCGTAGAAGACGGCGTCGAAGATGCCGAGCACGGAGACCAGTGCGGTGTCCTTCTGCAGCGAGATGAAGTCGTTGAGCAGGGGCGGGACGACGCGGCGCACCGCCTGCGGGATGACGACGAAGCGCAGCGCCTGCGACCGCGAGAGCCCGAGCGCGTCGGCCGAGGCCAGCTGCGAGGGGTGGATGGAGTCGATGCCCGAGCGGAACACTTCGGCGACGTAGGCGCCGTAGGAGAGCACGAGCGCGACGCCGGCCCACACGATCGCCGAGTTGGTGACGCCCTGGAGCTGCAGGCCCGGGATGCCGAAGCCGAGCAGCAGCACCAGCAGCACGGTGGGGATGCCGCGGAAGAGGTCGGTGTAGAGCACCGCGACGATGCGCAGCGGCGCCAGCACCGGGGCGGTCGAGACCCGCGTGATCGCCACGAGCAGCCCGACGAGCAGGATGGCGATCTCGCAGACCACGAACAGGCGCACGTTGAGCCAGAAGTGGCTGAGGATCGGGCCGACGGTGGCACGCACGTCGCCGCCGTCGAAGAACAGCTCACGCACGCGGTCCCAGCCGGGACTCGCGGTGACGCCGAAGGCCAGCGCGCCGAACACGACGACGACCGCCGTGCTGGAGATCAGCAGCGCACGGCGCCGCTGACCGCGGATGACCGCGCGCCGCTCCAGCTCGCGGGCGGACGGCGTCCACCCGTCCGCCGCGGCGGACATCGCGGGGTCGGCGCTCACTGCAGCACGGGAACGCTGACGACGTCGGAGAGCCACTTCTGCTGCAGCTCGGCGAGGGTGCCGTCGGAGGTGAGCTCGGCGAGCGCGGCGTCGACGCAGGGGGTCAGGGTGCTGTTCTTCTGCAGCAGCAGGCCGAACTCCTCCTGCTGACCGGTCTCGGGCTGGAACTGCCCGATGATCGAGGCCTTCGGGATCTCCACCGCGGTGATGTAGAAGGCGGTGGGCAGGTCGGCGAGGATCGCGTCGACCTGGCCGTTGAGCAGCGCCTGCTTGGCGGCGTTGGTGTCCTGGAACACCGCGGGGTCCTGGTCGGGTGCGATGACGTCGCGGATCGCGGTCAGCGAGGTGGTGCCGGTCTGGGCGCCGAGCTTGAGGCCCTTCAGACCGTCGACGGTGGTGACGCTGGCCGCCGGGCCGTCCTTGAGCGCGATCACGGCCTGCGCGGCGGAGTAGTAGCCGCTGGAGAAGTCGACCTTCTCGGCACGCTGCGGGGTGATCGAGATCTGGTTGATGTCGAAATCGAACTTCTTCGCCCCCGGCGCGTAGGAGGTGTTGAAGCGCACGGTGGTCCACTCGACCTGGTCGGCGCTGAAGCCCAGCTTGTCGGCGACCGCGTAGGCGACGGCCGACTCGTAGCCCTTGCCGTTGGTGGGGTCGTCGTCGACGAACCACGGCTCGTAGGCCGGGCTGTCGGTGCCGATCGTCAGCACGCCCGGCTTCTTCAGGTCGGCCGAGGCCGCGCAGGCGGCCGGGTCGGCGGACGCCGTCCCGTCGTCCTCGCCGGTGGAGGCGGTCGGGGAGGCGCCGGCGTCGCTGGCGGTGTCGGCCTCGGGCGCGCACGCCGTCGCGATGGCGAGGACGGCGACGGCCGGGATGAGAGCCGAACGGGTGAGCCGGAGCGTGCGGGTCCGAAGGTGCGACATGGCTGCATCGTAGGGGCGGACACCAGCCCCCTGGCAGGCGCCGTCCATGCGGAGCACCGCTGATCGGTGACGCCGCTCACGTCGACCCCCGACCTCTTGCAACTAGTTGCATAGCCGTGCCACGCTGCCGCCATGCCGCTCGACCACGCCCTCCTCGTCGCGCTCTCCGAGCAGCCGGCGTCGGGGCTGGAACTGGCCAAGCGGTTCAGTCGCTCCATCGGGTTCTTCTGGAGCGCGACCCACCAGCAGATCTACCGCACCCTCGCCCGCATGGACGCCGACGGCTGGCTCGAGGCCAGCACGGTGCCCCAGCACGGCAAGCCCGACAAGAAGGTCTACGAGGTGTCCCCTGCCGGACGCCGCGTGCTCGCCGACTGGCTCGGCGAACCCACCGAGATCCACCCCCTGCGCTCCGATCTCGCCGTGAAGCTGCGCGGCGCGAGCTTCGGGGAGCGCGCCGCGGTGCTCGACGTCGTCCGCGACGTCCTCGCCGACCACCAGACCCGTCTGGCGCACTTCCGCCACCTCATGTCCCGCGACTACCCCGACCCGTCGACCCTCACCGGCCTCGAGCGCGACCAGTACCTCGTGCTCCGCGGCGGCATCCTCATGGAGGAGGCCTGGGTCGCCTGGCTCAGCGAATACCTGGAGGCCCACGCATGACCGAGAGCACCACCTACCCGCACCTGCTCGCACCGCTGACGATCGGCGGCCTGACGCTGCGCAACCGCGCGGTCATGGGCTCCATGCACACCGGCTTCGACGACCACCCGTGGGACCGGCCGAAGGCCCAGGCCTACTTCGCCGAGCGGGCGCGCGGCGGCGTCGGCCTCATGATCACCGGCGGCCACGCGCCGACGAAGCGCGGCTGGCTGCTGCCCTTCGGCGCCGAGATGCGCAACCGGCTGCACGCCGCGCGGCACCGCGACACCACCGACGCCGTCCACGCCGAAGGCGGCGCGATCGCCCTCCAGGTGCTGCACGCGGGCCGCTACGCCTACCACCCGCTCAGCGTCGGCGCCTCGGCGAAGCAGTCGCCGATCACGCCGTTCAAGCCGCGGGCGATGAGCTCGCGCGAGGTCGACGCCACGGCCACCGCCTTCGCCGAGTCGGTCGCGCTGGCCCGCAAGGCCGGGTACGACGCGGTGGAGATCATGGGCTCGGAGGGCTACCTCATCAACCAGATGGTGGCCGCCCGCACCAACGACCGCACCGACGCGTGGGGCGGCACCGCCGCCAAGCGCATGCGGTTCCCGGTCGAGATCGTGCGCCGCACCCGCGAGCTCGTGTCCGCCGACTTCCCCGTCATCTACCGCATCTCGCTGCTCGACCTCGTCGAGGACGGCCAGACGTGGGAGGAGACCGTCGAGCTCGCCCACCTCCTCGAGGACGCCGGGGTCACCGTGTTCAACACCGGCATCGGCTGGCACGAGGCGCGGGTCCCCACGATCATCACCCAGGTCCCGCGCGGCGCCTGGCGTTCGCTGACCGCGCGCCTCAAGGCCGAGGTGGGCGTGCCGGTGTGCGCGTCGAACCGCATCAACACCCCCGAGCTCGCCGAGGACATCCTCGCCACCGGCGAGGCCGACCTCGTCTCGATGGCCCGCCCGCTGCTGGCCGACCCCGAGTTCGTCGCCAAGGCCGCGGCCGGCCGCGCCGACGAGATCAACACCTGCATCGCCTGCAACCAGGCCTGCCTCGACCACGCCTTCGGTGGCAAGAAGGTCTCCTGCCTGGTGAATCCACGCGCCGGCCGCGAGCTCTCGCTCGTCCTCGCCCCGACGCGTCGGCGCCGCCGGGTGGCGGTCGTGGGCGCCGGACCCGCCGGTCTGGCCACCGCGGTCAGCGCCGCCGAGTGCGGCCACGCCGTCACCGTCTTCGAGGCCGACGACGTCATCGGCGGCCAGTTCCGCCTCGCGATGGCCGTGCCGGGCAAGGAGGAGTTCGCCGAGACGCTGCGCTACTTCGGACGCCGCATGGAGGTGCTCGGCGTCGACCTGCGGCTCTCCACCCGCGCGACGGCGTCCGAGCTGCTGGGCTTCGACGAGGTCGTCGTCGCCACCGGTGTCACCCCGCGCATCCCGGCGATCCCCGGCGTCGAGCACCCGAAGGCCGTCAGCTACGCCGACGTCCTCTCCGGCCGGGTCGTTCCCGGACGCCGGGTCGCGGTCATCGGAGCCGGCGGCATCGGCGTCGACGTCTCGGTGTGGCTGACCCACACCGAGGAGGACCTCGGCGAGTGGATGGCGCACTGGGGCGTCGGCGACCCCGCCATCGACCGGGCCGGGCTCACCACCGTCAAGCCGCGCACGCCCGCTCGGGAGGTGACGCTGCTGCAGCGCAAGACCTCGATGATCGGCAAGGACCTCGGCAAGACCTCCGGCTGGGCGCACCGGCTGGTGCTCCAGCAGTCGGGCGTCACCCAGGTCGCCGGCGTCACCTACGACCGCATCGACGACGCCGGCCTGCACTACACGAAGGACGGCGTCGCCCACGTGCTCGACGTCGACCACGTCGTCCTGTGCGCCGGCCAGGAGTCGGTGCGCGGCCTCTACGACGAGCTCACCGACCTCGTCGCGGGCCGCGCCGACGCCCCGCGCCTGCACCTGATCGGCGGCGCCGACCTCGCCGCGGAGCTCGACGCCAAGCGGGCGATCGAGCAGGGCACGCGGGTGGCCGCGGGGCTGTAGCGGAATCGCCGGACCGGTCGGTCCGCCCGGTACCGTTCTCCCCGTGGGACGCGTGCTGGACGGTGCCGACCGGTTCCAGCGTCGGCATCCCGTGCTGGGGATGCCGATCGCGGTGATCTACAAGTTCACCGACGATCAGGGCAGCTACCTGGCCGCGATCATCACCTACTACGCGTTCGTCGCGATCTTCCCGCTGCTGCTGCTCAGCACGAGCATCCTCGGCTTCGTGCTCCAGGGCCAGGAGCAGCTCCAGAAGGAGCTGTTGAACTCCGCACTCGCGCAGTTCCCCATCGTCGGCGACCAGCTCGGTCGGCCCGAGGGGCTCCAGGGCTCCTACGGCGCCGCGATCGCCGGTGGACTGGCCGCGCTGTACGGCTCCCTCGGCCTGGGCCAGGCGCTCCAGAACGCCATGAACGTCTCATGGTCGGTGCCCCGCAACAGCCGGCCCAACCCGATCATGCTGCGCCTGCGCAGCCTGCTGCTGCTGATGTCGGCGGGCGTCGCGGTGCTGGTCATCTCGGTGCTCTCCGCGATCGCCTCGAACACCCAGGTGTTCGGTCGCGACGTCGATGAGAGCATCCGCTGGCTGATCCGGATCGCCACGGTGGCGCTCCTGTGGCTCGTGCTCACCGTGCTGTTCCGTCTCGCCGCCGCCCGTGCGCACCGCGTGGGAGCGGCCGCTCCCGGCGCGCTCGCCGTCGCGCTCATGTGGCAGGGGCTCCAGTACGTCGGCACGCTCTACGCCACCCGCATCCTCGCCGAGACCTCGAAGATGAACGGCACCTTCGGACTGGTGCTCGGACTCATCGGCATCATCTACATCGCGGCCGTCATGGGCGTGCTCGGCATGGAGCTCAACGTCGTCCTCGCCCGGCGGCTGTGGCCCCGCGCCCTGCTGACGCCGTTCACCGACAACGTCGATCTCACCGAGGCCGACCGCCGCGCCTACACCAGCTACGCCCGCGCCCAGCGCCACAAGGGCTTCGAGAACGTCGAGGTCACCTTCGACGACCTCCCCGCCGTTCAGGAGCCGATCGCCGAGCCGCCGGTGCGGGCCGAGGGGCCCGCCGGCTTGTAACGCGGGGTTACGCACCTCTGAGTGACCCTGACAAGGGGTGCCTAGAGATGTGCACCTGCGCGTGACAAGCCTCCGGCGCCCGATCAGGCCGGCCGGAGCCGACCGACCAGCGCCGCGATCTCCGCATCCGAGAGGCCGAGGCCGTCGCGGACGTAGGCCTCCAGCGATCCGTGGTGCTCGGCGACGGCGGCGTCGGCCTCGGCGAGATAGGCGAGGTCGGCGACCATGACGGCCTCGTAGACGGCGACCTTGTCCTCGCCGAGGTGCTCGCGGATGAGTCCGAGGTACTTGTGCCGGGTGCCGTCGACCTCGTTGGTGAGCAGGTAGTCGGCGTGCACGGTCGCCTCCGGCACCCCGCACAGGCGCAGCAGGACGGCGGCAGCCCAGCCGGTGCGGTCCTTGCCGGCCGTGCAGTGGAAGAGCTGCGGGGTGCTGGACGCCGCGATCGAGCGGAACAGCTCGGCGAAGGCGGCCCGGGCGCCGGCGAGTTCGACGAACCCGCGATAGACGCGGTGCATCGTGTCCAGCGCCGCCTCGAGGCTGGGCAGGTCGGCGACCTCGGTCATCGGGATGCCCTCGACCGGAACGTGGTGCCACCGCGAGCCGGGCACCTCGATGTCGGGGTGCGCCTCGACCTCGATCGACTCGCGCAGGTCGAACACGTCGGTCACACCCAGGCCGGCCACCGTGGCGGCGTCGCCGTGGGAGAGCTGGAGCTCGTTGCTGCGGAAGAGGACGCCGGTGAGCAGCCGGACGCCGTCCTCGGTGAGGTAGCCGTCGCCGGCCACGTCGCGGAAGTTGTCGGCCGAGGAGAGTCGCAGCATCTCGGTGCGAAGATCCTGGGTCTCGGCGGGATCGACCGGGGGAGGGCTCACGGTGTCGACCCTAGCGAGAGGCGGGTACGGCTCCCGATCGACGAGGCGGCAACGGGAAGAACATCGAGGTGCGCGCGGCGTACTCCGGGTACCCCGGCCGCTTCATCATCGTGCGCTCGAGCAACCGCGCACCGGTGGCGAAGAGCAGGAAGTAGGTCATCGCGAGCGGGCTGACGACCGCGAGCAGCCCCCACCAGCCGGACGCCGCGGCGCCGGCCAGGAACAGGCCCCACCAGATGCAGGCGTCACCGAAGTAGTTGGGGTGGCGGGTCCACGCCCACAGACCGCGGTCCATGACCGGGCCCCGGTCGGGGTCGGCCTTGTACGCGGCGAGCTGGGCGTCGCCGACGGTCTCGAAGATCCAGCCGAGCAGCCACACGGCGATGCCCAGGACGACGACGGCCCAGGAGGCGACGTCGGAGACGGCGGCGACCTGGAGCGGGATCGAGATGAACCAGACGGCGAACCCCTGCACGAGGAACACCTTGCGGACTGCGACACCCATGCCGACCTGGGACAACGGACCGCCGAGCAGCTCCTCGTAGCGCGGGTCCTCCTTGCCCTGGTGGTCTCCGAGCGCCCGGCGGCGGATGTGCCAGGCGAGGCGCAGGCCCCACGCACCGACCATCGCCAGCACCACCCACCGCCGGGGCCCGTTTCCCTCCGACGCGGTCCCCACTGCCGTCATGACGACGGCGACCGCGACGAAGCCCAGGCCCCACGCGACGTCGACCACAGCTACCCGGCCGAGCTGCCGGGCGCGCAACGCCGCGAGGGTCATCACCAGCGCCGCCGTCAGGAGGGCGACGCCGGAGGCGACCAGGAACGAACTCATCGAGCACCCATCAGAAGTCCCGGATCCAGGGCACGCTGTGCGCGGCACCCGGGCGCACCATCAGGATCTGGTCGACACCCATCCGACCGTCGCGGAAGGCCATCGATCCGCCGACGAGGTAGAGGCGCCACACGCGCACGACCTCCTCGCCGACGAGCTCGGTGAGGCGCTCGAGGTTCGACTCGAACCGGTCGATCCAGCCCGCGACGGTGAGCACGTAGTGCTCGCGCAAAGCGTGGACGTCGCGCACCTCCAGGCCGCCCTTCTCCAGGAAGGCGACGGTCTCGCCGACCGGGCGCATGTACATGTCGGGGGCGATGAAGGACTCGATGAACGGACCGCCGCCGGGCCACTTGCCGGTGCGCGACATCTGCTGCACCAGCACGCGGCCGCCCGGCTTCACAGCGTCGTGCAGCACCTTGGCGTAAGTGGGGTAGTTGCCCTGGCCGACGTGCTCGCCCATCTCGATCGAGGAGACCGCGTCGTACTCCTGACCGCGCGGCGGGACGGCGTCGCGGTAGTCGAGGAGCTTGATGGTGACCTTGTCGCCCAGCCCGCGCTCGGCGATGCGGGCGTCGATGAACTTCTTCTGCTCCGCGGCGATCGTGACGCCGGTGACCTGGGCACCGAAGTGCTCGGCGGCGTGCAGCGACAGCGATCCCCAGCCGCAGCCGACGTCGAGCAGCCGCATGCCGGGCTGGAGGCCGAGCTTGCGGCAGATCAGCGACAGCTTCGCGAACTGGGCCTCCTCCAGCGGCTGCTCGGGGCTGGAGTGGTAGCCGCACGAGTAGGCCATCGAGGGGTCGAGGATCAGGGAGTAGAACTCGTTGGAGAGGTCGTAGTGGTGGCTGATCGAGCGGATGTCGCGCAGCTTCGAGTGCAGGCGGCCGCGGATGCGGGCCTGGGACGCCGGGGGTGCCGGCGGGCGGCCGAGGAGCCCGAGTCGGCCCTCGCCGAGGTCGAGGGCGGTGCGGACGGCGGTGACCATCGCGGCGGGCGAGGGCCGCTTGCCCGACAGGCCGCGCTCCTTCGCGACCGCGAAGGCGTAGGTGAGCGCCTGGTCGAGGTCACCCGGGACGTCGAGCTCGCCGGTGACGTAGGCCTGGGCGGCGCCGAGCTCGCCGGGGTGCCACAGCAGCCGGCGCAGGGCGTCGGGACTGCGCAGCTCGACCAGCGGCGCCTCCAGCGGGCCGGCGACCGAGCCGTCCCACGCCTTCAGGCGCACCGGCAGGTCGCCGCCGACGAACGGTCGCAGGGCCTCGGCGAGCGCGGGGGCCACCGGTCGAGTGGTACCGGCCATGCCGGTGGTGTCGGTGGCGGTCACGCGCCCTCCCGGGTCAGCAGGATCTGGTTGACGTCGATGTAGCCCGAGGCGAAGCCGGCGCGGGAGTACTCGAGGTAGAAGTGCCACATCCGGATGAACGTCTCGTCGAAGCCGAGCTCGAGCACGCGGTCGCGGTTGTCGAGGAACGCGGTGTCCCACCGGCGCAGGGTCTCGGCGTAGTGCGCGCCGAAGTCGAGCCGGTCGGCGATGCGCAGCGAGGTGTGGGCGCGGGTGATCTGGTCGATGGCCTCGACCGAGGGCAGCAGGCCGCCCGGGAAGATGTACTTGTGGATCCAGGTCCACGTGTTGCGGGTGGCCAGCATCCGGTCGTGCGGCATGGTGATGGCCTGGATGCCGACCTTGCCGCCGGGGGCGAGCACCCGGTCGATGGTGGTGAAGTAGGCGTCCCAGTAGTCGTAGCCGACGGCCTCGATCATCTCCACCGAGACGATGGCGTCGAAGCTGCCCTCGACGTCGCGGTAGTCGCACAGCTCGACCGAGACGAGGTGCTCCAGACCCGCCGCGGCGATGCGCTCGCGGGCCAGGGCCTGCTGCTCGACCGAGAGGGTGATCGTCAGCACGCTGGCGCCGCGACGTGCGGCCCGCAGGGCGAGCTCGCCCCAGCCCGAGCCGATCTCCAGCACCCGGCTGCCCTCGGTGACGCCGGCGACGTCGAGCAACCGCTCGATCTTGCGGGCCTGCGCGTCGGCCAGCGACTCCTCGCCCGCCTCCAGCGGGGAGGGGACGCCGTCGAACAGCGCGGAGGAGTAGCTCATCGTCGGGTCGAGGAAGAGCTTGAACAGATCGTTGGAGAGGTCGTAGTGGTGCGCGATGTTGTTGCGCGCGTTCTTCTTGCTCGACCGCTGACGGCTCGGCGGCCGCTTGGCTACCACGGCGCGCAGCCGCTGCAGGCTCTGCGGCACGAGCTCGCTGATCTCGGCGGCCAGCACGGTGAGGAAGTCACCGAGGCCGGACGGCGTGGGGGTGTCCCAGGCGCCGGTGAGGTAGGCCTCGCCGAAGCCGATGAGCTGGTCGCGGCCGAGGCGGGCGAAGAACTCCTGCGGGCGGTGCACCCGCATCACCGGGCCGCCCTTGCCGTAGGTGCGGCCCTCGAGCTCGACGGTCACGTCGAGTCGGTTGACGGCACCGAGGAACAGCCGGCGGGCCACCCGCGCGGACACCGCGACGCGGGGCCCGCTGGGCACCACGTCGAGGCCGACCCAGCGCATCGCGTCGGGGCGACTGGTCGCGAGCACCTCGCGGTCGGGGGAAGCGGTCATCGGGGGTCACTCTCCTGCACGAGGGTCTGGGAGTGGGCGGGACGGGGCTGGATCGGCAGGCGGCGCAGCCACAGGCGGATGCCGTGCATGCGGATCAGCAGCGATCCGCGCAGGGCCGCCCAGGCGGCACGCCGGACGGGCGGGGCTGCGTTGACCCGGCGTCCGTCGAGGGCGGCGCTGAACCGCGCACCGTCGTCGGTGTGCAGTGTGACCGCCACGTGCAGCCGATCCTCACCCGGGGTGGGGACGGCGAGCTCGTAGTGCCCGTCGGTTCCGTGGAACGGCGAGACGTACATCTGCTTGTCGGTGCGCGCGCGGCCCTGCTCGTCGGGGTGCACGAGGTAGGCGTGCCGGTCGCCGTAGGTGTTGTGCACCTCGACCACGGTGGCGACACGGGCGCCGGCGGCGTCGTGGCACCAGTAGACCGAGATCGGGTTGAAGCAGTAGCCGAAAGCGCGGGGCTGGGTGGCCATCAGGATGAGGCCGTCGGCCTCGATGCCCTCGGCGCGCAGGAAGGCGACGACGTTCTCGCGGATGCTGCGCTCGGGGTCGCCGAAGTGGTCGCGCGCCTCGAAGGTGCCCTTGAGGACGCCGAACGGACGGTGGTCGGGGAGGTCGTCGAGATCGACGACCCAGACGTGGGAGGCGTGCTCGAAGCTGCGCTTCCACGGCACGCGCCGCGTGTGGCGGATCGTGGTCTCGTAGACGCCGGTGACCTCCGCGGGCGCCGGCGCCTGGGGCGCGGGCGTCGAGGAGACCTCGTCGGGGCGCAGCCACGGGAGGCCGAGGTGCTCCGCGGCGGCGAGGCCCGAGCGGGCGCCGTCCTCGTGGAAGCCCCAGCCGTGGTAGGCGCCGGCGAAGGCGACCCGGTCGGTGTTGAGCTCGGGCAGGCGGGCCTGGGCGGCGACCGAGACGGGGGTGTAGAGCGGGTGCTCGTACTCCATGCGGTCGATGACGGTGGCCGGATCGACGAGGTCCTCCCCGCCGAGGGTCACGAGATAGTGCACGTCGGTGTCGAGGCGCTGGAGCCGGGTGAGGTCGTAGGTGACCGTGACCTCGCCCCGTTCGCCCGAGACGCGACGGAAGTTCCACGACGCCCAGGTCGAGGTGGCGCGGGGCAGCAGCGAGGTGTCGGTGTGCAGCAGCGCGGTGTTGGGCGAGTACGGCATCGCGCCGAGGATCTCCACGTGCGCCGGCGTCGGCTCGGCCAGCATGGCGAGCGCCTGGCCCGGGTGCGTGGCGATGACGACGGCGTCGTAGGTGGCGGTGTCGCCGTTGCCGTCGGTGATCTCGACGCCGGACGGCGTCTCGAGCACCGAGGTGACCTTCGCACCGGTGCGCACCTCGTCGAGGTGCGGGGCGACCCGCGAGACGTAGCTGCGCGAACCGCCGGTGACGGTGCGCCACGTCGGCGACCCGAAGACCGCGAGCATGCCGTGGTGCTGGAGGAACGCGAAGAGGTAGCGCGCGGGGTAGGCCAGCGCCACCTCGGGGTCGCAGGACCACACGGCCGCGACCAGCGGCTCCATGAAGTGGCGGCGGAAGTAGGGCGTGAACCGGTGGACGTCGAGGAACGCCGCGAGCGTCATGTCGTCGCCCGGCTGGGCGAGCAGCGCCTTGGCCCGGCGGTGGAACCGCGGGATCTCGGTGAGCATCCGCAGGTAGGCCGGATCGGTGTAGTGGCGCCGCGTGGGGAACACGCCGCCGCGGCCGAGCGCGCCGGCCCATTCGACGCCGGTGTCGTCATCGCTGATCGACATCGACATCTCCGACTGCTGGGTGGCGACGCCCAGTTCGCCGAACAGGCGCAGCAGCACCGGGTAGGTGCGGCGGTTGTGCACGATGAAGCCGGTGTCGATCGCCAGTTCGCGACCCGAGGGGTCGAGCACCGTGTGGGTGTCGGCGTGACCGCCGAGGCGGTCGTCGGCCTCGTAGAGGGTGACGTGGGCGGTGCGGGACGCGACGTAGGCGGCGGTGAGGCCGGCGACGCCGGACCCGACCACCGCGATGCGACGGCCGGTGGGGGCGGCAGTCACGATCAGGCCTCGTCGAAGGGCAGCAGGACGGCGGAGGCGAGGTTGGGCTCGGGCGATCCGCCCTCGGGCTCGGTGGTGATGCCGACCGCCGAGGCGGAGGCGGCGTCGCCGGTGAGCAGGACGGTGTCGTCGGAGCCGCTGGGCAGGAACCCGGCAGCGACCATCTCCTCGCCGTGCTGGAGCCAGAGCTCGTAGACCTTGCCCTCGGGCAGGTCGGCCATACCCTCGACCGTGATGACGGCCTGCTTGAGCGAGACCGAGCGGACGACGGTCGCGCGGGCACCGTCGTTCATCCGGAACGTCTGCTTCTGCGCGTCGGGCGCGTCGAGGACGCGCGCCGCGGCGCTGATCGTGGTCGGTGCCGGCTCGTCGCCCGGGCGCAGCACGGTCGCGCCGACGCCGAGGGCGGCGATCACAGCGGCTGCGGCGGCCAGCGCCGGGAGGCGGCGGCGACGGAGCGGGACCACGGTGCGGTCGACGTCCGGTCGCTCCACCACCGGCGGAAGGGGCCGAAAGGTGGCGATCTCGGCCATCACCTTCTCCCGGAGCATCGCCGGAGCGGCCATCTCCAGGCTCTCGCCCATGAGGGCGGCGGCCTCCTGCAACGAGGAGACCTCGTCGCGGCAGGTCGGGCAGATCGCCAGGTGGCGCTCGAAACCGGCACGCTCGAGATCATCGAGCGCGTCGAGCGCATACGCACCCGAAAGGGCATGAATGTCGCTCATCGCCCTCCCACTCCCATCGTGTCACGCAACCGGATGAGTCCATCGCGGATGCGGGTCTTGGCGGTTCCCACAGGCAGGTCGAGCAGGCTCGCCACCTCGGTGTGGGTGTAACCCCCGAAGTACGCGAGCTCCAGTGCTTCGCGCTGCACGGGGGTCAAGGTCTGCAGGGCCGCGCGCACGCGCCGCGCCTCGAGGCTCGCGTGTGCGGCCTCGGCGGTGGCGTCGTGGGCGACCGGTTGGTTGTGCTGGTGGTACGTGGTGTCGCGCCGCGTGGACGCCTCGGCCGAGCGGACCCGGTCGACGGACTTGCGGTGCACGATCGTGAGGATCCAGGCCATCGGGCTGCCCTTGTCGGCGTCGAAGCGACCGGCGGTGCGCCAGATCTCCAAGAACGCCTCCTGGGCGACCTCCTCGGCCTGCGCCGGATCGCGGACGACCCGGACGGCGAGCCCGTAGACGCGTCCGGAGACGGCGTCGTAGAGCTCGGCGAAGGCCTCCTGCTCACCCTTGGCGGAGCGGCGGAGCAGCTCGCCGAGGACGGCCTGGCCGTCGGCAGGCGCCGTCGCCGGCGTCCCCTGAGGGACGCCGGCGACGGGACGTGGATCGGTCATGACCAAATCCTCGCGTGACTACCTGTCCTCAGGCAATCAGGGCATCAGGACGGAGTCGATGACGTACACCGTGGCGTTGGCGGTGGGGATGTTGCCGCACAGCACGTTCGCGGTGACCTTCGAGTCCTTGACGGTCATGCCGTCGGTGTCGCCCGCGACGGTGACGGTGTCGCCGTTGAGGGTGGTCTGCTCGCCCACGACGGCGGTCGGGTCGAGCTGCTCGCCGATCACGTGGTGGGTGAGGATGGCGGTCAGGGTCTTCTTGTCCTTGAGCACCGCGTTGAGGGTGTCGGGGTCGATCGCCTTGAACGCGTCGTCGGTGGGAGCGAAGACGGTCAGCGCCTCGGCGTTGTTCAGGGTGTCGACGAGACCGGCGGCCTTGACGGCGGCGACCAGCGTGGTGAGCAGCGGGTTGTTGCTCGCGGCGGTGGCGACCGGGTCCTGGACCATGCCGTCGAAGGAGCCGGGGTCGGTCGGGTCGGTCGGGACCTTCGCGCAGCCCGGGCCGAAGACCTGAGCGGCGGCGTCGGAGGTGGAGCTGCCGGAGTCGGTCGACTCGGCGGCCGTGGGCGTGCTGTCGCCCGCGGTCGAGTCGGACTCGTCGTCGCTGCCGCAGGCCGCGAGGCCCATCGAGAGGACGGCGGTGGCGGCGGCCAGGGCGCCGGTACGGCGGAGGGTGGTGCGCTTCATGGGGCTTGCCTTCCGTGTGGCTGTCCCGGTCGGTAGTTCCGGGGCTGTTGACGTGGGTGATTCGCACCCCCGGGGGGATCGGATTGGTCGGATCGGAAGAAATCTCCGACGCCCGATGAGACCCGGATCACATCAGGCATGCGCCGTACGGCCCGGGACGCACTCGTGCCCGCCGGCGGTGAGCCGACGGGCACGAGGAGGAGGCCCGCATCGCGTCGGGCCGGACCGTTCAGACGGTCTTGAAGCCGATGCCGAGGTTGACGATGGTCTCGTCGCCGGGGCAGCCGACGGCGGAGTAGATGTCGGTGCCCGTGACCCGCCACGGACCGGCGTACTTCACGCCGTCGGTGCACTGGATGAGGGCCCGGAACCGGTTGGCGCCGCTGCTCTGGAGGCCGCACTGGGTGGCGAAGGAGTTGTTGTTGTAGGACACGTTCTTGGTGCAGGTGTCCCTGGCCGGTGCGGCCGAGACGGGTGCCGCGGCTGCGGCGACCAGGCCGCTCGAGGCGAGCAACAGGCCGGCGACGGCGATGGCGTGCTTGGACATGGGGTGGTTCCTTTCCCGAGAGTGATGAGGCACAGCGACGATCGCCGTTCGCCGACGTCGACCTGCTCATCCGCAGGGGTGTCGACAGCACCGGGCCGCGCTCGATCGAGGACCACCGCCGGAGACGACCGAGCCGGCCACGCCGCACTGGCGGGGCCGGCTCAGGGTCGGTTCGGGGTCGGTTCGGGGTCGGTCCGGGGTCGGTCGGTTGGCGGTCGGCTCGGAGCGGCCGATCAGCCGACGGTGACGAAGATGTCCTGGATGCCGCTCGAACCGCTCGGGAACGGATCGGCGCGCACGGCGCTCTGCACCTCGCCCTCGCCGCTGACAGCGCGGACCGCGAGGCTGTGGCGACCGGGCTTGGCGTCCCACTCGTAGTACCACTGGCGCCAGTAGTCGTTGTTGACGTCGGGGCCGAGCGTGGCGTCGGTCCAGGCCCCGCCGTCGATGCGCACCTGCACCTTCGCGATGCCGCCCGCCTGCTGGGCCCACGCGACGCCGCCGATGAACTGCTTGCCGGCATCGATCTGGCTCAGGGCACGGGGGGTGTCGATGCGCGAGGACATCTTGATGGGGGCGTCGGTGGCCCACTTGCGATCGGTCCAGTACGCCGTCTCCTCGGCGTAGGTGGTGAGCGTCAGACGCGTGACCCACTTGGTGCCGCTGATGAAGCCGTAGAGGCCGGGCACGATCATCCGCGCCGGGAAACCGTGGGCCCGCGGGAGCGGCTCGCCGTTCATGCCGATGGCGATCATCGCGTCGCGGCCGTCGGTGGCGAGGTCGAGCGGCGTGGAGATCTTCATGCCGTCGAAGTCGGTGGAGAGGATCTGGTCGGCCTTCGTGCCGACCTTCGCCCGGTCGAGCAGGTCGGTGAGGCGGACGCCGAGCCAGGTGGCCGAGCCGAGGTAGGGGCCGCCGACGCTGTTCGAGACGCAGGTCATCGTGATGTCGCGCTCGATGAGCTCCATGTCGAGGAGGTCGTCGAAGGTGAAGGTGAGCTCGTTCTCGACGTCGCCGTCGATCCTCAGCGTCCAGTCGGCGGCCGACAGGACCGGGGTGTCCAGGCGGGTGTCGACCCGGTAGAAGTCCTTGTTGGGCGTCTTGAGGGGCGAGATGCCGGGGATCTTGTCGTCGAGTCCGACCGGCAGCGCCGGAGCGGGGTCGGCCGCGGCCGGGAGGGTGATGTCCTCGGGCCGGGCGCGGAAGGATCGGATCGCGCGGCCCGCCTCGCCCATCGCGGCCGCGAGCACGGCGAGCACGCCGGCGCCGATGAGCACGCCGCGGCGCGAGGCGCCGGCGGCCGTGGCCACCGGAGACTCGACCGGGGACTCGAGCCGGTCCTCGGCTGCGAGGGGTCCGGTCGGCGCACCCGGGACGGAGGCGGTGCGCCGACCGTGCGCGAGGCGTGCCAGAACGCCCAGCGCGGCGACCCCCGCGGCAGCGGTGACCAGGCTGGGGACGAGGTCCTCGGCGCCGGCGGTGGGACGGGTGATGGCGGCGTAGGCGGCGACCGCGACGAGCACGACCTGGAGGATCGCGCCGTTGCGGAACCGGCGGCGGGCGAGCAGTCCCGCGACGGCCGAGAGCAGCAGGACGACGATCAGGACGGATCCGACGAGGATCGTCTTGTCCTTGCTCCCGAAGTTGCGGATCGCCCACTCCTTCATCGGCGTCGGCGTCGCGTCGATGACCGCCGAGCCGACCGCGAGCACAGGCGAGGACGACGGCACCAGCAGCGCGGACACCAGGTGACCGGCCGCGATGCCGACGAGGGTGGCGAGGACACCGAAGAGTCCCCAGACGGCAGCTGTGCGGATGCGGGCGAACATGTCGAGGGTTCGACACGGACCCCCGCCCCGGATTGCCTGCCGGCAGGGCAGGATGCCCTCCATGAGCGACGTCACGCCCGCGCCGGAGACCCGATCGACCCTCGTGCACTACCGCGCGACGGACGGCGTCGCGACGCTCACGCTCGATTCACCGCACAACCGCAACGCGCTGTCGCGGCAGCTGGTCGGCGAGCTCCTCGAGGGTCTGCGGCGTGCCGATGCGGACGACGAGGTGCGGGTCGTGCTGATCACGGCCACCGGCACGGTGTTCTGCTCGGGTGCCGACCTCTCCGAGGCCGGCACCGGCTCGATGACGCAGGGCGCACGCGCCATCGTCGACCTCCAGCGCCTGATCCTGACCCTCGGCAAGCCGGTCGTGACCCGCCTCCAGGGGGCGGTGCGCGCGGGCGGCACCGGCATCGTCGCCGCCTCCGACGTCGCGATCGCCGCCGAGGGCGCCACCTTCGCCCTCACCGAGGTGAAGCTCGGCCTCGCTCCGGCGGCGATCTCCTTGACCGTCCTCCCGCGGATGACCTCCCGTGCCGCGGCGCTCACCGCGCTCGGCGGGGAGGTCTTCACGGCCGCGGACGCCGTCGGCATGGGCCTGGTCACCGAGGCGGTGCCGGCCGACGAGCTCGATGCCCGGGTGGCGGCCGTGTGCGCCTCCCTGGCGACCGGCGCCCTCCAGGGGCTGCGCGAGACCAAGGCACTGCTCACCCGCGAGCTCGTGGCGCGCATCGACGCGACCGGCGACGACCTCGCCGACCTGTCGGCGCGGCTCTTCGCCTCCGAGGAGGCGAAGGCCGCGATGACGGCGTTCCTGACCCGGCGTTGAGGCCGCCGGCGTCCGGCCGGCGTCCTCTGGTGCGGGTCAGCCGGCCTTGACCGAGGGCCCGAGCTTGGGCTTGCCGCTGGAGGTGAGGGCGCCGTTGAGGCGGGCGTCGTCGCTGACGGCGGTGTTCCCCTGCTTGGCGGTCATCACGGCGCCGACCCGCACGGAGGCGGGCCGACCGAGGCAGGAGCGCGGCACGTACACGTACAAGGTGTTCGGCGTGTCCTCGATGCGCGTGTCCATGGCCTTGCAGGTGATGGCGGTGCCCTTGCGGGAGAGGACGGCGTACTTCGTGCCGCTCAGCTTCGCGAGGAGAACCTCGTAGTTCGACTTCGGCGTGCGGATCGCGGTGACGAGGTTCCAGTTGTCGGCGTCGACATCGCGGAGCGTGACGACGACCTTGACCGCGGAGGTGCCGTGGGTGACGGCGATCGAGGTGATGTCGGCCGTCTGGTTGTTCGGCGAGGTCGACCCCGAGGAGGTGACGGCGTCACCGGTGGCGTCGGTGTCGGTGGTGGCCGCGGCGCGGGCCGGGGCCGCGAGCGAACCAACGAGGGCGGCGGAGGCGACCAGGGCGACCAGTGGGCGGATGGCGGGGACGAGAGACGTGCGCATGGCACCAGATCCTGACACCGACGCCGCACCGGCGGGAGTCGGCGAGTAAAGTCGGGTGCTCGCCGCCTCCCGGAGCCCTGGGGGACGGCCTTGGCTGACCGGCCCCTGGGGCCGCGGTGACGAAGGACGGGCATGGACCGGGAGTTGGAGCGGGAGGACGACCTCGCCGCCGGCGAGATCGCCCGTGAGCAGGCGTTCGTCGACCGGGTGCGCGAGCAGCTGGCGCTCTCGGCCCGCAACGCCGAGCAGTTGGCGAAGGAGGGCCACGCCCGCGGGCGCCTGGGCCACGAGGGCGGCCTCGTCGAGCGCGACGCGATGGTCTTCCAGGCCGCCAAGCGCATCGCCCAGCTGGACGCCGCCCACGAGGGCCTGGTCTTCGGCCGTCTCGACCTGCGGCCCTCCATCGACGACGAGCCGCGCTACATCGGCCGCATCGGGCTGCGCGACGAGGAGCGCAACAGCCTGCTGATCGACTGGCGCGCACCGGCGGCCGCGGTGTTCTACCAGGCGACGGCGGCCGAGCCGCACGGCGTCCTGCGGCGTCGGGTGCTGCGCACCAAGGCCGACGTCGTGCTCGGGGTCGAGGACGAGCTCCTCGACGGCGAGGCGATGGCCGAGGCCGGGCTCGACCTGCCGATCGTCGGCGAGGGCGCGCTGATCGCGCAGCTCTCCCGCGCCCGCGACCGCTCGATGCACTCGATCGTCGCCACCATCCAGGCCGAGCAGGACAAGGCGATCCGCGCGCCCGCCAAGGGTGTCGTCGCCATCTCCGGCGGCCCGGGCACCGGCAAGACCGTGGTCGCGCTGCACCGGGCGGCGTTCCTGCTCTACAGCGACCGGCGCCGCTACGAGACCGGCGGCGTGCTGGTGGTCGGCCCGAGCGGCGTCTTCATGCGCTACATCGAGCGGGTGCTGCCCTCGCTGGGCGAGACGGCGGTGGCTCTGCGCTCGCTGGGCGAGGTGGTCGACGGCGTCCGCGCGACGCGGCGCGACGAGCCGGCTGTGGCCGACGTCAAGGGATCGGCGCGGATGGCCGAGCTGCTGCGCCGGGCCGCGCGCCAGCAGGCGCCCGACAGCCCGTCGGATTTCCGCTACTTCTACCGCGACGACGTGCTGCTGCTCGACCGCGGCACCCTGGGCCGGGTGCGGCGCTCGCTGATGTCGCAGGGGCGCCGCAACCGGCAGCTGCCGCGTGTCGCGGGCGCGCTGCTCGATCAGCTGTGGCGCCAGGTGCGCAGCGAGCGCGGCCGGGAGCGTGGCCGGGAGGCGTTCGAGGACGACCTGCTGAACGACGCCCGCTTCCTGGAGTTCGCCGCCGCCTGGTGGCCGGCCCTCGAGGCACGGCAGGTGCTGGGCTGGCTGGCCGATCCGGAGTTCCTCGCCCGCGTGGGCGAGGGCGTCATCACCGCCGAAGACCAGCGGCTGCTGCTCAAGTCGTGGTCGCAGGGCTTCGCCGACCTCTCCATCGACGACGTCCCGCTGCTCGACGAGCTGCGCTACGCCCTCGGCGACGTCCCGCAGCGCACCGAGGACGACACCGACCTCGAGGGCACCGGGCTGCTCGACGGCGGCCGCGACGTCGCGGAGCTGATGACCGCCGCCGACCGGGAGTTCTCCTCCGGGCGCGGCTGGACCCCGCCCACCTACCGGCTCGAGGACGACCCCTTCGCCCACGTGCTCATCGACGAGGCGCAGGACCTCACCCCGATGCAGTGGCGCATGGTCGGCCGCCGGGGCCGCACCGCCACCTGGACCATCGTCGGCGACCCGGCCCAATCGTCGTGGCCGGTGCCGGAGGAGGCCGCGGCCGCCCGCGCCGAGGCGCTCGAGGGCAAGCAGATCCACGAGTTCCACCTCTCCACGAACTACCGCAACTCCTCGGAGATCTACGCCTACGCCGCCGCCTACGCCCGCCGCGTCGGGCTCGACGCCGACCTGCCGACCGCCGTGCGCTCGACCGGCGTCGACCCGGTGGAGGTCGCCGGGGTGGCCGACCTCGAGGCCGCCACCCGCGAGGCGGTGGCCGCGCTGGCGGCGTCGGTCTCCGGCACCGTCGGCATCGTGGTGCCCGTGGCGCGCCGCTCGGAGGTCAACTCCTGGCTGGCCTCGTGGAGCGAGTTCGCCGACGACGCCCCGCACGCCCGCGAGGCGATCGACTCCACGGCCGCGCCCTCGGGCGAGGATCGCATCGTCGTCCTCACCGGCCTCGACACCAAGGGTCTGGAGTTCGACGGCATCGTCGTGGTGCGGCCGCAGGAGATCGAGGACGAGTCGGCCACCGGCCGGGCCACCCTCTACGTCGTCCTCACCCGGGCCACGCAACTGTTGACGACGGTCAGCTAGGGCGGGGCCAGGGGCGGCCAGGTCGTGCACGTTCCGTCGGCTGACCGACGAACCCTGCACGCCGCGCCGCCCACTAGGCTCTCGCCCATGGACGACGCCGTGACCCGCGCCCGCGACGGAATCGAGGCGATCCGGGGTCACGAGGCGTGGGCGATCATCCGGCGTTCCACGCGGGCGGGCGATCGCGACACCGTCGGCCTGCTCGGCGGCACCCGCAGCGAGGTCGCCTCGCTGCTCGACGTCCCGCTCGAGGAGGGCCCGCCGGCGCCCGGTCGGGTGGCCGACCGGCTGCTCGCCGTCCCGTTCCGGCAGGTCGCCGAGCGCGGGTTCGAGGCCCACGACGACGGCGCCCCGCTGGTCGTCGTCGACATCGCGGTGGAGATCGAGTGCTCGGTGGCCGAGGTGGTCGCCGCCATCGACCCGGTGCCGGTGGAGTTCGTCGACCGCGGCGGGTTCGAGACCTCCGACGAGGAGTACGCGAAGGTCGTCGAGGCGATCATCAAGGACGAGATCGGGCAGGGCGAGGGCGCCAACCTGGTGGTCGGGCGCCACTACCGCGCGCAGGTCGCCGACTGGAGCGCCGAGACCGCGCTCACCGTCTTCCGCCGGCTGCTCGAACGCGAGCGCGGCGCCTACTGGACCTACGTCTTCTTCACCGGCGACCGCTACCTCATCGGCGCGAGCCCCGAACGCCACGTGAGCATCCACGACGGCGACGTGCGGATGAACCCGATCAGCGGCACCTTCCGCATCCCGCGCGATCCCGACGCCGACGTCAAGGCGCGGCTGCTGGAGTTCCTCGGCGACGAGAAGGAGATCTACGAGCTCTTCATGGTGGTCGACGAGGAGCTGAAGATGATGTGCGACATCTGCCACGAGGGCGGCCAGGTGCTCGGCCCGTTCCTCAAGCCGATGACCCACCTCATGCACACCGAGTACCTCCTCGCCGGCCGCACGAACCGCGACCCGCGCGCCGTCCTGCGCGACACGATGTACGCCGCCACGGTCACCGGCTCACCGGTCGAGAACGCCTGCCGGCTCATCAAGGCCTACGAGAACGAGGGCCGCGGCTACTACGGCGCGGCGCTGGCGATCCTGGGCCGCGACCCCGACGGCGCGGCCGTGGTCGACAGCCCGATCGTCATCCGCTCCGCCGACGTCTCGCCCGACGGTCGCCTCAAGGTCACCGCGGGCGCCACGCTGGTGCGCGACTCCGACCCGGCCTACGAGGTCGCCGAGACGCACGCGAAGGCCGGCGGCATCCTCTCGGCCTTCGGTCTGGTCGACCCGCCGACCGTGCCGGCCGCCGACGTCGCCGAGCTGGCCGCCGACGAGGACGTCCTCATCGCCCTGGCCGCCCGCAACCGCCGGCTCTCCACCTTCTGGCTCACCGACCAGGCCGGCGAGGACCCCGACCCGCTGCTCGCCGGCAAGCGCGTGCTCATCCTCGACGGCGAGGACGACTTCGTGAACATGCTGCGCCACGTGCTCGGAGTGCTCGGCATGACCTCGGAGGTCATCCGCCACGAGGACTACCGCGACGGCGTCCTCGAGGGCTACGACCTCGTCATCGTCGGCCCCGGCCCCGGCGACCCGCGCGACGACGCCGACCCGAAGATGGGGCAGCTGCGCGCGGCCGTCGACTGGCTGATGGCGCACGAGAAGCCGTTCCTCGCCGTGTGCCTGGGCCACCAGGCGCTGTGCCACCGCCTCGGACTCGGCCTGCACTACAAGGACATCGTCTTCCAGGGCACGCAGTCGACGCTGCGGGTCGACGGCCGCCGCGAGCGGGTCGGCTTCTACAACACCTTCGTGGGGCGGGTCGGCGACGCCGTCCTGCCGGCGGGGGTGGAGGTCGACGCCGATCCCGAGACCGGCGACATCCACGCCCTGCGCGGGCCGCACTACTACGGCATCCAGTTCCACGCCGAGTCGATCCTCACCGAGCGCGGCGACGACCTGCTGCACGGCATCGTCGCGCGGCTGCTCGGCTGAGGCGCGCCCCGGGATGGCGGGGGTGCCGGACGTCGTGGTCGTCGACCACCACGACTCCTACACCCACAACCTGGTGCACCTCATCGCCGGCGTGACCGGCGTGCTGCCGCGTGTGGTCCAGCACGACGAGGTCGACGCCGCCGAGGTGCTGCGGCATTCCCACGTGGTGCTCTCCCCCGGCCCCGGCCGGCCCGACGATCCGGCCGACTTCGCGGTCGGACGCGCGGTGCTCGAGGCCGGCACGCGGCCCGTGCTCGGGGTGTGCCTGGGCCTGCAGGGGATCGTCGACGTCTTCGGCGGCCGGGTGGGGCGGGTGACGCCGGGGCACGGCGTCCTCGCCCGGGTGCGGCACGAGGCGACCGGCCTGTTCGCCGGCGTCCCGCAGGGGTTCGCGGCCGTGCGCTACCACTCGCTGGCCGCGCTCGAACTGCCCGACATGCTCGCCCGCACGGCCGTCGACGAGGAGTCGGGGCTCGTCATGGGCGTGGCCCATCGCGACCTGCCGATCGCCGGCGTGCAGTTCCATCCCGAGTCGGTGCTCTCCGAGCACGGCGCGCTGCTCGTGGCCAATTTCCTGGGGGCCGACTTACCGGGGGCCGGCCTCCTGGGGGCGACGTGATCCCGCTCGACCCCGCCGACCTCGCCGCGACCTTCACCGAGGTCGCGGCCCGCCACGACCGCTGCGTCTGGCTCGACGGCGGCGGGTCGCGGGAATGGTCAGGACGACGCTCGATCCTCGGCTGGCTGGAGCCCGACGACGTCTCCCTCACCTACGACGCGGCCCGCCACCAGGTCACCCGGCACGCGGGCGGACGCAGCGCGGTCGTCGGCGACGACGTCTTCGCCGTCCTGGAGGCGGAACTGGCCGACGGGCCGGCCGACGCCCAGTGGTTCGGCTACCTCGGCTACGCCGCGCGCCCCGACCTGCCGGCCCGCCCGGCCGGCCCGGACGGCGTCCCCGACGCCGTGTGGGTGCGGCCCTCGCACCTGCGCCTCGTCGACCATCCGGCGGCGGCCGGACACCCCGCGCCCCAACGGGAGGAGCACCCTGGCGACCCGGTACCGGCGGTTTACGCGTCGGCGTTCGCGCGCGTGCAGGAGCACCTGCACGCCGGCGACACCTACGAGGTGAACCTGACCGAGCGGATCGAGGTGGCCGCCGACCTCGATCCGGCGGCCGCGTACCTCGCCCTGCGCCGGCTCAACCCGGCGCCGTACGCGGGCTTCCTGCAGCATCGGGTGCCGAGTGCGACCGGGTGGCTGCTCTCCAGCAGCCCCGAGCGGTACGCGCTCATCACCTCCGCCGACGGCACGCGGCACCTGGAGACCAAGCCGATCAAGGGCACGCTGCCGCGGCTGGCGGACCCGGAGGCGGACGCCGTCCAACGCGAGCGGCTGCGCACCGACCCCCGCTTCCGGGCCGAGAACCTGATGATCGTCGACCTGCTACGCAACGACCTCTCGATCGTCTGCGAGCCGGGCAGCGTCGAGGTGCCGGAGCTGATGGCGGTGGAGTCCTATGCGACCGTGCACCAGCTGGTGAGCACCGTGCGGGGGCGGATCCGCGCCGACTCCTCCTCGGTCGCGGCGCTGCGGGCGCTCTTCCCCGCCGGGTCGATGACGGGAGCACCGAAGCTGCGCACCATGCAGATCATCGACGCCGTCGAGGCCACGCCCCGCGGGGCCTACGCCGGCGCCTTCGGCTGGATCGGCGCCGACGGGCGCGCCGATCTCGGCGTCGTCATCCGCACCCTGACCTCCGCGGAGCCGGGACGCTGGAGCATCGGCACGGGCGGCGGCATCACCGTGCTCTCCGACGTGGCGAGCGAGTACGCCGAGGCACGACTGAAGGCAGAGCGGCTATTGGCCGTGTTCGATCACTGACCGCCGGCCAGGCGAAGATCGGTCGGCTGGTCAGCCCAGGGTCAGCTCGACCTCCGCCTCGACCTCGCGACTACCGAGATCGAACAGCAGCGTCAGGGTGAACGGACCCGGCGGGATACCGAGGGAGGCGAGGTCGACGGTCGCGCGACCGGCCTGCTCATCCAGACCGATCAGCTCGACGTACGAGCGCAGCTCCTCACCATCCGCGACCCAGGTCGCCTGCAGATCGACGTAGCGGATCTCGGCGGCGTCCACGTTGGTCAACCACGTCAGCTCGAAGGTCTCGGGTACGACGGCGCCCGCGCTGGGCGAGGTGATCCGCAGGGAGGGCACGACCACGGTCACGGTGATGCGATCGGACTCGCGGACGGTGCCGGCCCGATCGGTGGTCCGCGTCCACACCGTGCGGGTGCCGGGGCGATCCCCGGCGTCCCAGGTGATCGACCAGCTGCCGATTTCTTCGACGCCGGTCGCGACCGTCTCCCCGTCCACGATGAGCTCGATCGTCGCGACCCCTGGATCGTCCGGATCACCGGCCTCCAGGGAGGGGTACAGCACGGTGCGGCCATAGACGGTCTCGCCGTCGTAGCGGGAGATGTCGGCGACGGTGCCGACCCGCTCGGCGACGATCTCGTTGCTCGGCTGCGAGACGGGCGACCAGCCGCGCTCGTTGCGGGCTTCGACGGTGAACGTGTACGAGCGGCCGGTCGTCAGACCGCCGACGCGGAGGCGAGCCGCGTCGGCGCCGATGGCGTCGGCCGTGCGCGTGCGACCGTCGGAACCGGTGACCCGATAGCGCGTGACCACAGCACCGCGGTCGTCGGGTGGCGCCCAGGTGACCGTCGCGGTCCGTCCCTCGACCGTCGCCACCACCGCCGCGGGGGCGGCCGGCACCCGCGCGGCCCCGGCACCGAACTCGATCCTCACCCGAGCGCTCGACCCGGTCCGAGAGAGCACCGTGATGCGGGTACCGCGCGGCGTGGTGACGCTGCTGCCGACGGGGATCGCGGCGTCCTGATGGCCGGCCTCGGGACGGGAACCTGGGGTCGCATCGATGAGCCAGCTCGGGGAGGGCCACCGCGAGGAGCCGCTTGCGGGCGCGCGAACCTGCACGCCGCAGGCCGCGGCCGGTTGCGTGCACGCGTCGGCGTCCAGGCCATCGGCGGTGCGCAGCTCGAGCCACCAGGGAACACCGCCGTCGTCGACCACGACGGCCCGGACCCCGGGGTCACCGGCCGAGGTGGCACCGAGGGAGGCCAGCTCCACCGTTGTGGTCGAGCGCACCGTCCGGCGCTCGCCCAGCCACCCGAGCCGATCGAGCTGCGAGCTCGACAGCGCGGTCGGCCAGTCGATGCCCATGGCATCGAACGGGTCGCCGTACTCGAACCCGTCGCAGCCTCGCAGGCCCCGCTCGGACGACGGGAAACTCCGCGGTGAGCGGCCGCCGCAGGTGAGCGAGCCGGCGTGAGGGAGCCCGAGGTTGTGGCCGATCTCGTGCGCGACCACGCCCGGTCGGAAGGCGCCGAAGATCCAGACCCGGCCGGGATCGGCACCGAGGTCGCCCAGACCCGCGATGTAGCCCGGTCGGCAGGGCAGGTGGAGCACCAGGTGCTCGATACGACCGACGCGGGCCTTGCGGGCCGCCTCGCGGGCGATCCGATCGGTGGCCGACAGACATCCTCCCCGACCAGGAGCGCCCACCCGGACGACCGGCGTGACCCGTGGGGTCGCAAGCCGGAACCGCCCGCTGGAGACCTGGTCGTACCAGTCGGCGACCTCGGCCATGGTGTCCTCCACCGTCGCAGCACTCGGTGAGCCGCCGCTGCCGGGCCAGCGGACCCGCACGACCGTCACATCGTGGCTGCCGCGGACGACGCGCGGCGTCGCCGCCGGCCGACGAGTGCGCACGACGTCGTCCATCCGGACGGCCGAGCGGGGGCTCTCGGCGCGGACCGGTCGGGTCGAGGACGACGTCGCGCCCGCGACCGGGGCGCCCGCGACCGGGGCCACGGCGGCGTCCGCTGGAGCCAAGGGCGCGCCCAGGGGGAACGCCGGCGCGAGGAGGAGGGCGGCGATGGCCAGCAGGCCCCGCCGGGCGGATCGCACAGGGAGCATGTGCCGCTCACTTCGGTCAGGGGGAGGAGGGCGAGTCTAGGACCGCGACCCCCCGAGCGGACCACTATCGGCGACGACGACGCGTCCCTGAGGGCTGGCCCAGCCCACCACCACCCCGACGAGTGAGTGTCATCCGGGCGTTACAGAACGGGTCTAGCGTGGAGGTCATGGAGGAGAAGCCCCACGTCGTCGTCCTGTTCGGGGCGACCGGCGACCTGGCCCGTCGCAAGCTGCTGCCGGGCCTGTTCCGGCTGCATCTCGCCGGCCTGCTGGTCGACGCCCGCATCGTCGGCACCTCGCTGGAGGAGGTCGACACCGAGCACTTCCAGAAGTTCGCGCGGGCGGCGTGCGAGGAGTTCGGCAAGGGCGCGCTCACCGAGGCCGCCTGGGCGGAGTTCGCCCCCACGTTGTCCTACGTCGCGCAGTCGGCGGGCCCCCACGCGCTGGCCGACGAGGTGCGCCGCGTCGAGGCCGAACTGCCCGGCGAGCTCGCCGACAAGCGGCGCCTGCACTACCTCAGCGTGCCCCCGAAGGCCGCTCTCGACGTCGTCCGGCAGCTCGACGAGGCCGGCCTGGTCGAGCGCAGCCGGATCATCATGGAGAAGCCGTTCGGCACCGACCTCGCCTCGGCGATCAAGCTCAACGGCGCCGTCCACGAGGTCTTCGACGAGTCGCAGGTCTTCCGAATCGACCACTTCCTGGGCAAGGAGGCGGCCCAGAACATCCTGGCGTTCCGCTTCGCCAACGGCCTCTTCGAGCCGATCTGGAACCGCAACTTCATCGACCACGTGCAGATCGACGTCCCCGAGACGCTCGGCCTCGAGGGCCGCACCGCCTTCTACGAGGCCACCGGCGCCTACCGCGACATGGTCGTCACCCACCTCATGCAGGTGCTGGCGTTCATGGCGATGGAGCCGCCGACGTCGCTGGCACCCGGGCCGATCGGCGACGAGAAGCTCAAGGTGTTCCGCTCCATGCGGCCCATCGAGCCGAGCAACGTCGTCCGCGGCCAGTACACCGGTTACCGCGGCAAGGAGGGGGTCTCCGACCACTCCGACACCGAGACGTTCGTGGCGCTGAAGGTGGAGATCGACAACTGGCGCTGGGCCGGCGTCCCGTTCTTCCTGCGCACCGGCAAGAAGATGGCCGAGGGCGCGCGCATCATCTCCATCGCGTTCAAGGAGCCGCCGCTGACGATGTTCCCGAAGGGGTCCAACGTCGGCACCCAGGGGCCCGACCACCTCACCTTCGACCTCGCTGACCAGTCGCGCATGTCGCTGTCGTTCTACGGCAAGCGGCCCGGCCCCGGCATGAAGCTCGACAAGCTCTCGATGCAGTTCGCCACCCACGACACCGCGGACGCCGGTTCGGTGCTCGAGGCCTACGAGCGGCTCATCCACGACGCCATGCGCGGCGACCACACCCTCTTCGTCTCCGCGGCCGGCATCGAGGCGCTGTGGGAGAAGTCGATGCCGCTGCTCGAGCACCCGTCGCCGGTGCGCAGCTACCAGCCCGGCTCGTGGGGCCCCAACGCCATCCACCAGCTCATCGCGCCGCACGCGTGGCGGCTGCCGTTCGAGCGGTCGTGGCGCGACCCGAACGTGATCGGGCAGTAGGTCGACGTCCGATAACCGGGGTCACTTCTCAGGGGAAACTGGCGCTTGTCGGCTGAAGTTTCCCCTGAGGAGTGCAGGAATCACCGGTGCACCGGTGAATCCTGCAGCCACTTCCCGCCGGTCAAGCCCCGATCCACAACCTAGGCGCCCGGCTCGGTGCGCGTGCCGTCGTCGCGGTACCGCACCGTGGTGAAGTCGATCTGCCGCTTGGTGTTGGCCATCGCCGTGATGACGACCGTGCCGAACGGGCCCTCGCGGTCGTAGACGGTGGTGGTGCCGACCACGATGCCGTCCTGCTCGAGCCGGTCGAGCACCTGCACGCCCATCGAGGGTCCGACCGGGTGCCGGGCGAGGGTCAGGGTGAGGTCGGCGTTGATGTGCCCGACACCGGCCTCGCCCCAGTTGGTGACCAGGTTGGCGGCATCGGCGACGCACGCGGCCCGCTGGAACGGCGAAGCCGGGACGCCCAGCACGACCGAGGGCATGGTGGTCCACTCCGCGTGCGGCCCGGCGTTCTGGTGGTCGCCGAAGCGCTGCGACCAGTCGGCGTCGCTGCGGAAGAACGGCACGTGCGGCATGTCGGTGACCGGCGCAAGCTCCAGGGGCGGCGGCACCGGCCGCTCCAGGGACGGCGTCCAGGTGGCCGCCGGCGGGTTCTCGCTCACGGCCAGCGCCAGTGCGCTCGCCCGGGCGACCGGCTCGCCGTCCTGGAGCAGGACGACGTCGACGAGCGCGAGACGGGCGCTCTGCCGCACCACCGTGGCGGTGGTCGTGACCGGCTGCATGCGCACCGGCCGGAACAGGTCGACGCTCCACTTCGCGATCCGCAGGTGCGCCGCGTCGAGCCCGTCGAGCGCCTGCTCGGCGGTCCGCGCCAGCGCACCGCTCACCGCGACGCCGTGCGCCTGCTCGGCGCTCCAACTGCTGGCGGCGAGGGGCAGCGGCACGAGGCGCTCCCCCGCGTCGGTCTCCTCGACGCGGAAGAAGGCGATCGAGGTCGGGTCGGGGAGGCTCACGTGCGGAGGCTAGCCGAGCGGGAGTTTCCGCGGTCAGCCGGGGAAACTCCCGCTTGTCAGGCAATGCTTGCTGTGCCACGAGGGAGTTCTCCCTGACCAGTCGCACGGCCCGGACGGCGGGACGAGGCGACCAGGGGATCCTTCAGGACGGATCGCCCGGCAGCGCGAGCACGAACCGCGCCCCGCCGTACGGCGATCGCTCGGCCCGCACGCTGCCGGAGTGCCGCTGCGCGACCTGGGCGACGATCGAGAGGCCGAGGCCCGAACCCGGCATCGAGCGCGACTCCTCCGAGCGCCAGAACCGCTCGAAGACGTGCGGCAGGTCGGCCTCGGCGATGCCGGGGCCCTCGTCGTCGACGGTGAGGACGCCGCGGACGAGCGTCACGTGCACCGTGCCGCCGGCCGGGCTCCACTTCACCGCGTTGTCGAGCACGTTGGTGTAGGCGCGTTCGATGGCCGACGGGTCGCCGATCGTCGTCCAGGGCTCGGCGGCGACCTCGATGAGGATGCCCGACCCGGCGCGACGGCGCACCCGGGTGACGGCGGCCTCGAGGACGTCGGCGAGCTCGACGCTCTCGATGACCTGGGCCAGCGGCTCGTCGCGCGCCAGCTCGACCAGGTCGCCGACCAGGGTAGTGAGCTCCTCGACCTGGCCGCGGACGTCGCCCAGCAGCTCGGCCCGCGCCCCCTCCGGCAGGACGACGCCGGACTGGTCGGCCTGGGCCAGCAGGTCGAGGTTGGTGCGCAGCGAGGTGAGCGGCGTGCGCAGCTCGTGGCCGGCATCGGCCACCAGGCGCCGTTCACGATCGCGGGAGGCGGCCAGCGAGAGCATCATCTGGTTGAAGGCGGCCGAGAGGCGGGCGATCTCGTCGCCCCCCTCGACCGGGATGGTGTCGAGCTCCTGGGTGCGCGAGATCTCCTCGGCCTTCGCGGTGAGCCGTCGTACCGGGCGCAGACCGCTGCGGGCGACGGCCCAGCCGGCGATGCCGGCCGCGATCATGCCCGCGAGGCCGAAGAGCAGGCTGACGATGCCGAGCTTCACCAGCACCCGCTCGGTCGGCTCCAGGGACTGGGCGACCACGACCGCCACGCCGGGGCGGGTGGCCGGCACGGCGGCGACGCGGTACGGCGTCCCGTCGACGGAGATGGTGCGCACGCTGGACGGCGCGTCGCCCCGGGCCACCGCCGCCTCCGGGGCGCCGAGGTCGAGCCGGCTGCCGCGGTTGAGCTGGATCGTGTAGGCGCCGCCGTTGCCGCTGACGGCCACGAGGGCGACCTTAGCGTCGGCTGCGCCCAGGGCCCAGGCGGGCAGGCCCCCGGTGACGCTGAACTGATCGAGGTAGGCCTCGAGCTCCTCGACATAGACGGGGGACGCCGCGGCCTGGGCGCGTTCGAGGAGGGTGTCGTCGAGGGTGGCCCGCAGCTGGTGGCGTGCGGTCAGGTAGGCGCCGGTGGCCACGAGCGTGACCGCGATGCCCACGGCGATGGTGGTCAGCAGGGTGACCCGGCTGGCGAGCGACCGCCGGTAGCGGAACCGGTGGTCGACCCGTGCGTCGAGGCTCATGTCTCCTTCAGCACGTACCCGACGCCGCGGACGGTGTGCAGCAGGCGGGACTCGCCCTCGGCCTCGGTCTTGCGGCGCAGGTAGCCGACGTAGACCTCGAGGGAGTTGGCCGTGGTCGGGAAGTCGTAGCCCCAGACCTCCTCGAGGATGAAGGAGCGCTCGAGCACGCGGCGCGGACGGCGCAGGAACATCTCCAGGAGCGTGAACTCGGTGCGGGTGAGCTCGATGAGGCGTTCGCCGCGGCGCACCTCGCGCGAGGCGAGGTCCATCGAGAGGTCGGCGAAGTGCAGCACCTCGGCGGCGTCGTCCTCGCTCGGGGTGGCGCGTCGCAGCAGCGCACGCAGCCGGGCGAGGAGCTCCTGGAGGGCGAAGGGCTTGGTGAGGTAGTCGTCGGCCCCGGCGTCGAGGCCCTCGACGCGGTCGCCGACGGCGTCGCGTGCGGTGAGCACGAGGATCGGGACGTCGTGCCCGGCCTTGCGCAGCGCCTTGGTGGTCTCGATGCCGTCGAGGCGCGGCATCATCACGTCCATCACGACGACGTCGGGGTGGGTGGTGCCGATGCCGGCGAGCGCCTCGGCGCCGTCGGCGGCGAGCGAGACGTCGTAGCCGTTGAACTCCAGCGAGCGGCGCAGCGACTCCCGGACGGCGCGGTCGTCGTCGACGACGAGCACGCGGGGGCGGGCCGGCGAGGTTCCTGTCACGGGCCCCATGATGCCGTCCGGGGCTGAACCGTGCCTGAGGCGCGCTCAGCCGGTGCTCAGCCGGCGTTCAGAGCGCACCCGGCGGGCTCACAGGTAGCGGACGGCGCAGTCGGCCGCGCGGGCGCCGTACCCGCCCCCGAAGAGGCAGGCGTGCACGAGCAGGGGATGGATCTGGTGCAGCGGCACGCGCTCCTCGAACCCAGGGGCCAGCGGGGCGGCCTCCTGGTAGGCGGCGAGCACCCGGGCGAGGTGCGGCAGCCCGAAGAGGGAGAGCATCGCGAGGTCGACCTCCCGGTGACCTCCGTGGGCGGCCGGGTCGATGACGTAGGTGCGGCCGTCGTGACCCCACAGCACGTTGCCGTTCCACAGGTCGCCGTGCACCCGCGCGGGCGGCTCCTCGGGGACGAGGTCGGGCAGCCTGGCCACGAGCCGCTCGATCACGACCTGCTGTCCCGCGGTGATCGCGCCGCGCTCGCGGGCCAGGCGCAGGTAGGGCAGCACGCGGCGCGCGGCGTAGAACTCCGCCCAGGTGGGCAGCGGCCGGTGGGGCAACGGCAGGCTGGCGATGAACCCGTCGTGGTCCCAGCCGAAGCCCGGCGCACCCGCGGCGTGGGTGGCGGCCAGCTCGCGGCCGAACGCCGCGGCGGCATCGGTGGTCGGCCGGCCCGGCTCGATCCAGCGCAGGATGACGCAGTCCTCGGCCGCACCGAGCAGCTCGGGGACGGCGACGCCGCCGGCCGCGGTGGCCTCGGCCAGCCAGCGCAGCCCGGTGGCCTCGGACTCGAAGAAGCCGGACGGCGCGTGCGGCCGGGTCTTCATCAGCGCCACCAGGCCGGTGGCGGTGCGGATGCGGGTGGCGGTGGCGACGTCGCCGCCGGCCACCGGGGCCGTCGCGGCCACCGCCACCCCGAGGAGCTCCTCGGCACGGCGGGCCACGATCGGCTGGCGGGTCATCGGAAGGGCAGCTCCCGCTGGAGCGCAGCGACGATCGCGACCGACGTCCGCTCGATCATCGCCAGCACCTCCTCGAAGCCGTCACTGCCACCGTAGTACGGGTCGGGGACGTCGCCTCGCCCGAGCGGGTCGTGGTCGCGGAAGAGATGCAGCCGGGCGGGATCGACGGCGAGGCCGGCGTCGCGGGCCAGCTGCTGCAGGTCGCGCAGGTTCGCGGCGTCCATCGCGAGCACGAGGTCGAACTCCTCGAACAGGCCGAGCCGCACCTGCTGGGCGCGGTGGGTGGTGGGGTCGAGGTCGGCGGCGGCGAGGGTGGCGGCGGCACGCGGGTCCATCGGCTCCCCGACGTGCCAGTGGCCGGTGCCGGCGCTCACGACCCGGACGACGCCGGCGAGCCCGGCGTCGTCGACCCGCGCGGTGAGGACGACGTCGGCCATCGGCGAGCGGCAGATGTTGCCCAGGCAGACCAGGGCGATGCCGTAGCGGCCGGGGTTCAGCGCGGCGGGGAGCGGCGGGGGGGACGGCGTGCCGGTCATCGGCGCGGGGATCAGTCGTCGTCGCCGACGAACCCGTCGACGATCCAGGTGGTGATCGTGATGATGATGGCGCCGGCGACGGCGGGCCAGAAGCCGGTGACCTTGAAGCCGAGGTCGAGCTGGCCGGCGATCCAGCCGGTGAGGCCGAGCATCGCGGCGTTGATGACGAGCAGGAACAGCCCCAGCGTCAGGATGATGAAGGGGATCGAGAGCACGGTCAGCACCGGCTTCACGAACGAGGTGACGACGCCGAGGATCGCCGCGACGATGAGCAGGGGCAGCAGCTTGTGCTGGATCTCGTCCATGCCGTGACGCGGGCCGGTGAAGCGGATGCCGTCGACCAGCCAGGCGGCCACCGCGAGGGAGACGGCGGTGGTGGCGAGCCGGGTGAGGATGCGGTCCATCCCCCGATCGTGCCCTACCGGGCTGTGCCGGCGCTGGCGGCCTCCTCGGCGCGCAGATCGAGCGCGGCGAGGATCGCCTCCTCGGCGTCGGCGAGGTGGCGCACGAGGAAGGCCTGGGCGCCGGGGACGTCGTCGGCCTCCAGCAGGGCCAGGAGCTCGGCGTGGGTGTCGGCCTGGTCGTGGGCGTTGCGGCGGATGCGCTCGACCTGGGCGAGCGCGAGCCGCAGCTCGCGGACGAGGCTCTCCTGGGCGGCGACCAGGCGCGGGCTGCCGGTGAGCTCGACCAGGGAGACGTGGAAGGCGAGGTGGCGCTCGTTGAGCTCGCGGTAACCGGCCCCGGCGCGCACGGCTCCGGTGTAGGCGGCCAGCGTGGTGCGCACCCGCTCGCGGGCGGCGGCCTCGGCCTGCGGCCAGTGCCGCACGCCGGCGTCCTCGAGCACGAGGCGCGCCCGGCACAGGTCGCGCACGGAGTCGGGGTCGGGGCTGGCGACGCTCACCCCGCGGTGGGGTTCGCGCACGGCGAGACCCTCGGTGACGAGCAGGGCCAGCGCCTCGCGCACGGTCGGCCGGGAGACGCCGAGGGAGGAGGCGAGGGCGACCTCGCGCAGCGGGGTGCCCGATTCGAGCTCGCCGTCGAAGACCGCGCGGCGCAGTTCGTCGGCGACGCGGTCGACGGTCGAGGAGTGGTCGACGGTGAGGCCCGCGTACAGCGGCGGGTCGACGCGCGGGTCGTCCTGCGTCGAGGTGCGCGAAGCGGTCACGGGCCCTACGATAGCGATGTAAGATTGTCCGACAATCTGACATTCCGGTCGATGGACGCGCGATCCGCGTCCCGCCGACCGGCTGCGGACCGCCGCACCGACGACGAACCGACGACGCACCGACCACCAACCGACGATGAAGGGGAGCCACGTTGAACGAGAGCCTGGCCTGGGGCCGCCACTACGCGATGGTCGAGCCGACCCACTTCCGCGTCGAGTACGTCATCAACCCCTTCATGGACCCCGCCCTCCAGCCCGACCCCCAGCTGGCGATGCTCCAGTGGCACACGCTCCAGCGCACCCTCGAGAGCCTCGGGGCGCAGGTCGAGGTGCTGCCGCAGCGGGCCGACTCCCCCGACATGGTCTATGCGATGAACCTCGGCCTGGCCGTCGTCGACCCCGGGGCCGAGCAGCCGCAGCGCATGGTGATGTCGCACATGCGGTTCGCCCAGCGTCGGGCCGAGACCCTCACCGCCCAGCCCTTCTTCGCCGAGCGCGGCTGGCGCACCACCAGCGTCGGCCGCGACGGCGTCGGCCCGCACCTCGAGGCCGGCGACGCCTTCGCCTGGGGTGATGCCCTGCTCGTCGGCTACGGCCCGCGCACCGAGGAGCTCGCGCTCAAGCACCTCGCCACCGACCTCGGCGTCCGGGTGCGGGGTCTGCGCATCGTGCACCCCGGCATGTACCACCTCGACCTCGCCTTCTGCCCCCTCGACGAGCGCCGGGCGATGATCTGCCCCACCGCGCTGGACGGCGCGTCGGCCGAGGCGCTGATCGACCTGGTGCCCGAGCCGATCGTGCTCACCGAGGAGGAGGCGCTGGGCACCTTCTGCGCCAACTCCGTCGTCGTCCCCCGCGAGGGCGCGCCCGACGTCGTCGTCATGCCCGACTGCCCCGACCGCGTGCGCGAGCAGCTGGAGGCATGGGGCTTCGAGATCGCGCTCGTCGACGTCGGGGAGTTCCACAAGGGCGGCGGCTCGATCCGGTGCCTGACCAACCCGCTCGACGTCACGCTGGGCCGCGACCTGCCCCGCGTGCCGGGCGGGGAGGTCGTCCTCCCGCGCTGAACCTGGATGCGCCATCTCGCCCGGCTACCCTCGGCCCGGTGTTCCCGGTAGGCGGCGTCGGCGTCATGCTGCTCGGCGCCCTCCTCGGCGCGGTGGTCTGCGGCGCCCTGGCCGCGGCGCTGCGCCGTCCGCTCGGCGGCGCGCTCGCCGGCACCCTCGCGGCCCTGCTCTGGAGCCTGGTGGTGGTCGGTCTGGTGACGCTGATCCCCGCCGACGGGGCGCCCGGCATCGTCTCGGCCGAGGGCCGGCTGACGACCTGCTCGTGGGACATCGGCGGGCCCGCGCCGGAGGGCTTCTGGATCTTCGGCAGCGGCCAGCGGCTGCTCAACACCGTGCTGTTCGTGCCCTCCGGCGTGCTCATCACGCTGCTCGGCGGCGCGGTCGGACGGCGCTGGCCGCGCACCCGCCCGCTCGTGCCGGCCTGGACCGTGCTCGGCCTCGTGCTGCTCGCCGCCGCCTCCACCGGCATCGAGTACACGCAGCTCGAGCTGGCCCGGCTCGACCGGGCCTGCGACGTCACCGACATCGTCGACAACACCACCGGCGCGGTCATCGGCGTCCTGCTCGGGAGTCTCGTCGTCGGGACGGCGACCTTGCTCGGACGGCGCGGCGGACGACGTCCCCGTGCCAGGCTGGACGCGTGAGCGTCCCCTCTCCGCAGCCCCGCTCGGTCGTCGAGCAGATCCCGGTCTACGTGCCCGGACGGCCGCCCACCCCGCGGCCCGGGCTGACGACCTACAAGCTGTCGTCGAACGAGAACCCGTTCCCGCCGCTGCCCGGCGTGATCGAGGCCGCCCACGCGGCGGTCGACCTCGCCAACCGCTACCCCGACATGGGCAACACCCGGCTCTACGAGGGCCTGGCCGCCCGGCTCGGCGTCCCGGCCGACCACCTCGCCGCGGGCACCGGCTCGGTCGCACTGATCTACCACCTGCTCCAGGCCTTCTGCGACCCCGGCGACGAGGTGGTGCACGCGTGGCGCAGCTTCGAGGCCTACCCGATCGCGATCGCCTCGGTCGGCGCGGTCTCGGTGCCGGTGCCGCTCGACGAGCAGTGGCGCCACGACCTCGACGCGATGGCCGCCGCGATCACCGACCGCACCCGCATCGTGCTGCTGTGCACGCCCAACAACCCGACCGGCCCGGCGCTGACCCAGACCGAGCTTGACGCGTTCCTCGACCGCGTGCCCTCGCACATCGTGGTGGTCGTCGACGAGGCCTATCTGGAGTTCGTGCGGCTCGACGACGCCGTCGACGGGGTGGCCACCTACCGCGGCCGCTCCAACGTCGTCCTGTTCCGCACCTTCTCCAAGGCCTACGGTCTGGCCGCCTTCCGGGTGGGCTACGCCGTGGCGCCCGCGCCGATCGCCGCCGCGCTGCGCGCGGTCTCGCTGCCGTTCGGGGTCTCGACGGTCGCCCAGGCCGCGGCGCTGGCCTCCCTCGACGCCCACGACGAGCTGATGCGCCGCGTCGACCACCTCGTCGCCGAGCGCGACCGCGTCACCGCGGCGCTGCGCGACCAGGGGTGGAGCATCCCCGACGCCCAGGGCAACTTCGTGTGGTTCGGCGTCGGCGAGCGCACGGCGTCCTTCGCGGCGGCCTGCGAGGACGCCGGCATCGTGGTGCGCCCCTACGGCACCGACGGTGCCCGCGTCTCGATCGGCGAGCCGGAGGGCAACGACCGGCTGATCGAGGTCGCGGGCAGCTTCGGCTTGTAACGCGGGGTTACACACCACTAGGCACCCCTTGTAAGGGTCGGGTAGAGGTGCGTAACCCCGCGTTACAAGCTCGGCGGCCCCACGGCTTTACCGTTCCGCAACACGCGACGGGCAGGCTGTCACCATGTCGATCAAGGTCGCGCTGGAGCACCGGACCAGCTACACGTTCGCCCGGCCGGTCTCCGTCGCCCCCCACGTGGTGCGGTTGCGCCCCGCCCCGCACTGCCGGACGCCGATCGAGGCGTACTCGCTGCACATCGAGCCGAAGAACCACTTCCTGAACTGGCAGCAGGACCCGTTCGGCAACTGGCTGGCGCGCCTGGTCTTCCCCGAGCGCACCGACCGGCTCGAGATCACCGTCGGGCTGGTGGCCGACATGATGGTGATCAACCCCTTCGACTTCTTCATCGAGGAGTACGCCGAGCGGTTCCCCTTCGCCTATGAGGAGACCCTCGCCGCCGATCTCGCGCCCTACCTGCGCCCGGTCGAGGACGCCGAGGAGGTCGAGCGGTGGCGCGAGAAGCTGCCGCCGCTGCCGGCCGACGGCGTCCCGACGGTGCAGTTCCTCGCCGAGCTCAACGCCGCCGTGCACCGCGACGTCGCCTACAGCGTGCGCATGGAGCCGGGCGTGCAGTCCCCCGACGAGACCCTGCGGCTGGCCATCGGGTCGTGCCGCGACTCCGCGTGGCTGCTCGTCGCGCTGCTGCGCCAGTACGGCCTGGCGGCCCGCTTCGTCTCCGGTTACCTCGTGCAGCTGGCCGCCGACCAGGAGGCGCTCGACGGCCCGAGCGGCCCGACCGCCGACTTCACCGACCTGCACGCCTGGACCGAGGTCTACATCCCGGGCGCCGGCTGGGTCGGCATGGACCCGACCTCGAGCCTGTTCGCCGGCGAGGGCCACATCCCGCTCTCCGCGACCCCGCACCCCTCCAGCGCCGCGCCGATCGAGGGCGCCACCGAGCCGGTCGAGGTGACCTTCGACTTCCACAACGAGGTGCGGCGCATCCACGAGGACCCGCGCGTCACCAAGCCCTACAGCGACGACCAGTGGGCACGCATCGACGCGCTCGGCGAGGCCGTCGACGCCCGCCTCACGAAAGGCGACGTGCGGCTCACGATGGGTGGCGAGCCGACGTTCGTCTCCCTCGACGACGCCAGCGGCGCGGAGTGGAACACCGACGCCGACGGCCCCGCCAAGCGCGCTCTCGCCAGCGACCTCGCGGAGCGGCTGCGCGCCGTGTACGCCGAGGGCGGGCTGGTGCACCGCGGCCAGGGCAAGTGGTATCCGGGCGAGCCGCTCCCGCGCTGGAACATCGCGCTGCAGTGGCGCACGGACGGCGTCCCGCTGTGGCGCGAGCCCGGCCTGCTGGCCGACCCGTGGACGACGCCGGAGGAGCCCGCCACCGACGCCGACGCCCACACACTCGCCACCACCTTCACCGCGCTGCTCGGTCTGCCCGAGCGCCAGCTCCAGGCCGCCTTCGAGGACCCGCTCGCCCGGCTGGCCGCCGAGGTGCGGCGTCCCGACGGCCCCGCGCCGGCCGCCGAGGACGACGCCGCGATCGACGCCGACGCCCTGGCCCGGCTCGACGCCGCCGTCGACGAGCCGACCGGATGGGTGCTGCCGCTGACGACCGGCGAGACCGGCTGGACCTCGCCGGCCTGGCGGTTCCGCCGCGGCCGGCTCGTGCTGCTGCCCGGCACCAGCGCGGTGGGTCTGCGCCTGCCGCTGGACTCCATCGCCTGGGTCGACCCCGAGCCGACCGGCGAGCCCTCCTACCTCGAGGCCGGCGAGCCGTTGCCGCACGACCCCGATCTGCCCGAGGTGACGGTGGTCGACCCCGTCGGCGCGGCCACCACCGCACTCGCCTTCGAGACCCGCGACGGGCACGTGCACGTGTTCCTGCCGCCCACCGACCGGCTCGAGGACTACTCGACGCTGGTCGGGGCGATCGAGCGGGCGGCGTCCGCCACCGGCACGCCGGTGGTCATCGAGGGCTACGGCCCGCCGCCCGACGCGCGGCTCACCTCGCTCACCGTCACGCCCGACCCCGGCGTCATCGAGGTCAACGTGCAGCCGACCCGCTCGTGGGCCGAGCAGCGCGACCTCACCGTCACCCTCTACGAGCAGGCCCGCCAGGCCCGGCTGACCACCGAGAAGTTCGACCTCGACGGCCTGCACACCGGCACCGGCGGCGGCAACCACCTCACCCTCGGCGGCCACCAGCCGGCCGACAGCCCGCTGCTGCGGCGTCCCGACCTGCTGGCCAGCCTGGTGACCTACTGGCAGCGGCACCCGAGCCTGTCCTACCTGTTCTCCGGGCGCTTCATCGGCCCCACCAGCCAGGCACCGCGGTTCGACGAGGGCCGGCCCGAGGCGGTCTACGAGATGGAGATCGCGCTCGCCGAGATCGCCCGCATCACCGCCGAGCTCGCCGCGCACGGCGAGGAGCCGCGGCCGTGGCTGGTCGACCGGGCGCTGCGGCACCTGCTCACCGACCTCACCGGCAACACCCACCGCGCCGAGTTCTGCATCGACAAGCTCTACAGCCCCGACTCCAGCCGCGGCCGCCTCGGCCTGCTCGAGCTGCGCGGCTTCGAGATGCCCCCGCACGCCCAGATGGCGCTCGTCCAGGCGCTGCTCGTGCGCAGCCTCGTGGCGATGTTCTGGGAGCGGCCGCTCACGGCGCCGCTCGTGCGCTGGGGCACCGCCCTGCACGAGGACTTCCTGCTGCCCGTCGGCGCCGTCCGCGACCTGCACGAGGTGACCGCCGACCTGCGCGCCGCCGGCATCGCCTTCGAGGACGCCTGGCTCGACCCGTTCGTGGAGTTCCGGTTCCCGCGGATCGGCCTGACCCGGCTGCCGCGGCGTCCCGGCGCGGACGCCGCCGAGGAGGCAGTCACCGGCGTCGGCGCGGTCTCGGCGATCGAGCTCGAGCTGCGCTCGGCCATCGAGCCGTGGCACGTGCTCGGCGAGGAGGCCACGGCCGGCGGCACGGCCCGCTACGTCGACTCCTCGGTCGAGCGGCTCCAGGTGCTGGTTCGTGGGATCGACCCCCATCGGCACCTGGTGACGTGTCAGGGTGTGCCGGTGCCCCTGACCGAGACCGGCCGACCCGGCGAGTTCTACGCCGGCGTCCGCTACCGCGCGTGGCAGCCGTGGTCGGCCCTGCACCCCTCGATCGCCGTGCACGCGCCGCTGCACGTCGACGTCGTCGACACCCTCGCCGAGGCCAGCCTCGGCGGCGCCACCTACCACGTCGTCCACCCCGGCGGCCGGGCGTATGCGACCCCGCCGATCAACGCCAACGAGGCCGAGGCGCGCCGCCACAGCCGCTTCGAGCCGCGCGGCCACACGGCCGGACGCATCGACGTCGGCGCCCTGCGCGAGGCGGCCCGCCGGGCCGCGGCACCCGAGTACCCGCACCTCCTCGACCTGCGACGCGTGCCGTCGCAGCCGCCGCGCGTGTGAGGCGCCCGCGACCGTGACCGTGCTGCGTGACTACGCCACCGCCCTGGCCCAACCGGCGCTCGCCGGCGACGGCCCGCGCGGCGAGCGGTACGACGAGGTCGTCGCCCCCGACGGCTCGCTGCGCACGCCCTGGAAGGGGCTCGCGGAGCTGGCCGTCGGACTCACCGGCGCCGACCTCGACCGCGTCGACGGCGACATCTCGCGCTTCCTCGACGACGACGGCGTCACCTACGCGCGGCCCGGCACCGGCGGCTCGGGCTCGGAAGCCTGGCACCTGGACGCCGTCCCGCTGATCGTCGACGCCGCCACCTGGGCGCCGCTGGAGGTGGGGCTCGCCCAGCGCACCGAGCTGCTCAACGCCGTCCTGGTCGACCTCTACGGGGAGCAGAAGCTGCTGGCGGAGGGCATCGTGCCGGCCGCCGCCGTGCTCGGGCATCCGGGCTTCGTGCGGATCATGGCGCGCGCCTCGGCCGGCGATCCGCGCCCCCTCGTCTTCGCCGCCGCCGACCTCGGCCGCGACGCCGCCGGGGAGTGGCGGGTGCTGGGCGACCGTGCGCAGGCGCCGTCCGGCATCGGCTACGCGATGGAGAACCGCCGCGTCATCTCCCGGGTGCTGCCCGAGCTCTACCGCGAGGCCGGTCTGCACCGCATGGAGCCGTACTTCTGGGCGATGCGCTCGGCGCTGCTGCAGTCGGCCAACGGCGACCTCGCCGACCCGCGCGTCGTGGTGCTCAGCCCCGGCACGCACTCCGAGACCGCCTACGACCAGGCGTTCGTCGCCTCCACCCTCGGCTTCCCGCTCGTGCAGGGCAGCGACCTCGTGGTGCGCGACGGCTGGGTGTACATGCGGGTGCCGGGTCGCCTCGAGCGCGTCGACGTCATCCTGCGGCGCGTCGACGCCGCGTGGAGCGACCCGCTGGAGCTGCGCGGCGAGAGCCAGCTCGGCGTCCCGGGTCTGGCCGAGGCCGTACGTCGCGGGCGCGTGCGGGTGGTCAACGGCCTCGGCGCCGGCGTCCTGGAGAACCCCGCGCTGCTGCCCTACCTGCCCGCAGCGTGCGAGCGCCTGCTCGGCGAGCCGCTGCGCCTGGAGTCGGCGCCCACGTGGTGGTGCGGCGACCGGGGCGGGCTGGAGACCGTGCTCGACCGCGTCGGCGAGGTGACGATCCGCCCCATCGACGGCCCTGCCGACGCGCTGGCCGAGCTGACCCGCGAGCAGGTGATCGAGCGCGTGCTGGCCGCGCCGCACCGCTACGTCGGCCAGGAGCGCCTGCCGCTGAGCCAGGTGCCGACCTGGCAGCGACGCGGACGCCGCGGCGGCGAGATGCGCCCGCGGCCGATCACGCTGCGCACCTTCACCCTGCGCTACGGCTCCTCCTACCGCCCGCTGGTCGGCGGCCTCGCCGCCGTGCACGAGGAGACCGGCGTCGGCCGCTCCATCGCCAGCAAGGACGTGTGGGTGCTCAAGTCGGGGCCGGGGGACGCCGACCAGGGCCTCGCCGAGGTGATGTCGCTGACCAGCGTGCGGTCGGTGGCGGTCACGGTGCCGCGCATCCTCGAGGACATGTACTGGTCGGGCCGCTACGCCGAGCGCGCCGAGGACCTCCTGCGGCTGATCATCGCCACCCACACCGTCGCCGAGGACTACAAGACCCGGCCCGGCACCACGGGTGCGGTGAGCCTCGGCGTCCTCATGGCGGCGATCGGGCGGCTGGCCGGACACCGTTTCGACGACGTCGACGAGGAGTTCCGCTCGCTGCTGCTCGACGCCGAGCGGTCCGGCAGCGTGGCCCATGCGCTCACCGGTCTGTGGGATGCCCTCGCCGGGGTCCGCGACCAGCTCTCCTCGGACATCTGGCGGGTCTTCGGCGCCACCGACCGGGCCGCCGAGGCCCTGCGCACCAACCCGCACAGCCACCAGATCGCGGAGTCCGCGGGCCGCGCGCTGACCGGCATCCTCTCGCTGCAGGGCGTGACGGCGTCGATGATGCGCGACCCCGGCTGGCAGATGATCGGGGCCGGGCGATCGCTCGAGCGGGCGCTCCAGCTGTGCCACCTGCTGCGGGCCACCATCACCGAGCGTCGCGGTCTCGACGTCGACCGCACCGTGCTCACCTGCGTGCTCCAGTCCTCGGAGTCGGCCGTCACCCACCGACGCCGCTACCGGGGCTACGTGCGGCCCGCGAGCGTCTTCGAACTGCTCATCCTCGACATCGACAACCCGCGCTCGCTCGCGTTCTCGTTGCAGGAGGTGCGCGACCGGCTGGCCGCGATGCCGTCGTCCACCGGCTCCTCGCGACCCGAGCGGCTCGTCGCCGACCTCATCGAGGAGGTCGCCGCCCAGGACATCGCCGCACTCGTGGCCATCGGCGGCGTCGGCCGCCCGAACCTCGAGGCGTTCCTCGACCGGTTCGTCGTCCAGCTGGGCCGGCTCTCCGACGCCATCGCCGAGGTGCACTTCGCCTCCGGGCCGCCGCCGCGGCTGCTGGGCCAGCTCGTCGGGCAGCTCGCCGCCCAGGTGCCGCTGGTGCAGGAGGGGCCCTGATGCGCTACCGGGTCTCCCACCGCACCACCTACGCCTACGACGAGGACGTCACCGACTCCTACGGCATCGCCTACCTGCGCCCCCGCGAGCTGCCGTGGCAGCGCGTCGACGCCTACGAGCTGAGCATCGACCCGGTGCCGCAGGACCGCAGCGACGACGTCGACTACTACGGCAACACCACCACCTACTTCCAGATCACCGAGGCGCACACCGAGCTCGACATCGAGTCGGTCAGCGACGTCGAGGTGAGCGTGCCGGTCTACGACCCCGACGCGCTCGCCGTCCCGTGGGAGCGGGCGCGGCCGCTGCTCACCGACGTGCCCGGCGCGTGGGCGGTCACCGATCTCGCGCTGCCCTCGCCGCAGGTCGACCAGGTGGTCGGCGCGCGGGAGTACGCGGCGTCGTCCCTGCTGCGCGGGCGGCCCATCGGCGACGCCGTCACCGACCTCATGCACCGCATCCACGCGGAGTTCGAGTACGACAAGACCGCCACCACGGTCACCTCGACGGTCGAGGACATCCTCGACAAGCGGGCCGGGGTGTGCCAGGACTTCGCGCACCTCACCCTCGCCTGCCTGCGCAGCCACGGGCTCGCCGCCCGCTACGTCAGCGGCTACCTGGCCACCGAGCCGCCGCCGGGCAAGGAGCGCATCGTCGGCGCCGACGCCTCGCACGCCTGGGTGGCGGTGTGGCTGCCCGGACCCGACCCGACCGGACCGGACGCCGGCCAGTGGCTCGCCGTCGACCCGACGAACGACCAATGGGCCGGCGACCGCTACGTGACGGTGGCCTGGGGCCGCGACTACGGCGACGTCCCGCCGGTCAAGGGCGTCATCTTCACCGAGGCCAAGCGGTCGACGATGACGGTGGCGGTGGACGTCGCGCCGGTGGGGTGAGGCGACTCTGGCGGCCGGTCGCGGAGGGATTGGTCAGGTGAGTCTGTCGGTTGGCGTACGAAACTTCAGCTGACCGACGACAGAGTCACCGGGCGCCCGGTGACTCAGACGACCGGCCGGGACCCCCGACCCACCCCGGCGAGCCTCCGGCCTCCTGACCCCGCGGACGACGCGGGGCTAGGGTCGCGGGCATGGACTTCGCCCCCTCCCCCCGCGCGGCCGATCTCGCTGCCCGCGTGGCAGCGTTCATGGCGGCCGAGATCGATCCGGTCGAGCCGGCCTACCACGCCGAGCTGGCCCGGCGCCGCGAGGCGGCGGGCGATCCGACGGTGCCGAGTCCGTGGGAGCCGCAGCCGATCCTCGAGGAGTTGAAGGCCAAGGCCCGCGCCCAGGGCCTGTGGAACCTCTTCCTGCCCGCCGAGCACGCCGGGGAGTACGCCGTCCGCTTCGGCACCGACGGCGGCGAGGGCCTGACGAACGTCGACTACGCGCCGCTGGCCGAGATCATGGGCCGCTCGGCGATCGCGCCGCTCGTCTTCAACTGCAACGCCCCCGACACCGGCAACATGGAGGTGCTGCTGCGCTACGGCACCGCCGAGCAGCGCGCCACCTGGCTCGAGCCGCTGCTCGAGGGCCGCATCCGTTCGGCGTTCGGCATGACCGAGCCGGGCGTGGCCTCCTCCGACGCCACCACGATGGAGGCCACCGCGGTCGTCGACGGCGACGAGGTGGTCATCAACGGTCGCAAGTGGTGGTCGACCGGCGTCGGACACCCCGATTGCGCGGTGTTCGTGTTCATGGGGCTGCGCGACACCCCCGAGCGACTGGCCGCCGACGACACGATCGACCGTCACCACCGGCACACGATGGTGCTCGTGCCGCGCGACGCCGCCGGCGTGAAGGTCGAGCGGCTGCTGCCCGTCATGGGCCTCTACGACGAGCCGCTGGGCCACGGCGAGGTGAGCTTCACCGACGTCCGGGTGCCGGTCACCAACATCCTCTCCGGCCCCGGCGAGGCGTTCTCGATCGCGCAGGGACGCCTCGGCCCCGGCCGGGTGCACCACTGCATGCGGCTCATCGGCCTCGCCGAGCTGGCCTTGGAGCTGGCCTGTCGTCGCAGCCTCGAGCGGGTCGCCTTCGGCAAGCCGATCGCCAACCTCGGCGGCAACCGCGAACGCATCGCCGAGGCCCGCATCGCCATCGATTCCGCCCGCCTGCTGGTGCTCAACGCCGCCTGGAAACTCGACGTCGGCGGACCGTTCAACGCGCTCTCGGAGGTCTCCCAGATCAAGGTCGCCGTGCCCCGCATGGCCCAGGACGTCATCGACATGGCGATGCAGCTGCACGGCGGCGGCGGCCTGTCGGAGGACTTCCCGCTCGCCGCCGCGTGGACCGGCGCCCGTGCCCTGCGCCTGGCCGACGGGCCCGACGAGGTGCACCGCGGCGTCGTCGCCCGCCTCGAGCTCGGCAAGTACGGAGCGAGGCGATGACGGGGCTTCGGTGGTCCGAAAGTTTCAGCGGGTACCCGCTGGAACTTTCGGTTCGCGTGCGAAGCTTCGGACCTCCGCCGAAAGATTCGGCGGGTACCCGCCGAATCTTTCGCCCGGCGCCAGCGGAGGTGACGCGATGAGCAGGGTTCTCATCACGGGAGCGGCGTCCGGCCTGGGTGCGGCGCTGGCCGAGGCCCTCACCGCGCGCGGGGACGACGTCCTGCGCACCGACGTGAGCTACCTGGAGGCCGGCGAGCGCGAGCTGCGCCTCGACATCACCTCCGAGGCCGACTGGGCGCTCGCCCACGAGTGGGTGCTCGAGACGTGGGGCGGCCTCGACGTGCTGATCAACAACGCCGGCGTGGCCGGCGGCGGCCGCCTCGACGTGGCCGAGGTCGAGGAGTGGCAGTGGATCCTCGACATCAACCTCCTCGGCGCGGTGCGTGGCATGCGCACCTTCGTGCCGATGATGAAGGCCCAGGGCGAGGGTCGCATCGTCAACGTCGCCTCGCTGGCGGGCCTGGTGCACCCGGCGGGCATGGCGTCCTACAACGCGGTGAAGGCCGCGGTCGTCGCGCTCACCGAGACCGCCGGCCACGAGCTGGCGAGTCACGGCATCACCGCGCACGTCGTGTGCCCGTCGTACTTCCGCACCAACCTGATGAGCTCGCTGCGCGGTGCCGACACCGCACTCGGGGCGGTCATGACCCATCTCGTGGACGCCGCCCCGCTGAGCGCCGAGGAGATGGCCGACGCCGTCCTCGCAGGGCTCGACGCGGGCGAGGAGCTGATCGTCCCCGACGACGCCGCCCGCGCGGCGTACCGGCTGAAGCTGGACGACCGCGCCGCCTACGACGCCGTCATGCGCGCCCAGGCCCGCAAGCTGGAGGCCCGCGCATGAGCATCGACCTCAACCCGGCGGGGCGACTGCGCGAGGAGGACGCCTTCGACACCGAGGCCCTGACCCGGTGGCTGGTCGCCACCGAGGGTGACGCGGGGGTGGTGATCGACGAGGTGCGCCAGTTCCGCGGCGGCGCCAGCAACCTCACCTACCTGCTGCGCACCACCACCGGCGACGGCGCCGCACGCGAGCTGATCCTGCGCCGTCCCCCGGCGGGCCGGAAGGCGGCGGGTGCCCACGACATGGGCCGCGAGTTCCGCATCCAGGCGGCGCTCGCGCCGGTGTTCGCCCAGGTGGCGCCGATGGTCGGGCACTGCACCGACGAGGGCGTCATCGGCTCGGAGTTCTACGTGATGGAGAAGGTGCCCGGCCTGATCCTGCGCTCGGAGTTCCCCGCCGAGATCGGCCTGGTCGACGCCGACGCCGCGGCCGCGCTGTGCCAGAGGGCGCTCGACACGCTGGTGGCACTGCACTCGGTCGAGGTCGCGAGCGTGCCCGACCTGGCCGCGCTCGCCCGCGGCTGGGGGTACGTCGAGCGTCAGGTGACAGGGTGGATCACCCGGCTCGACCAGGCCCGCACCGACGACACCGGCGACTGGTCCGACGTCCTGGACTGGATCCGTGCCCACCAGCCGGACGACGTCGCGCAGGTGCTGGTGCACAACGACTTCCGCTTCGACAACCTCGTGCTCGACGAGCAACTGGAGGTGCGGGCGGTGCTCGACTGGGAGATGGCCACGGTCGGCGACCCGCTCATGGACCTCTCCTCGACGATCGCCTACTGGGTCGAGGCCGACGACGACGAGCTGTTCCAGCTCTTCCGGCGCCAGCCGACCAACGCGCCGGGCATGTGGACCCGTGCCGAGCTCATCGACCGCTACGCGGCCGCGACCGGCCGCACCGTCTCGGCGCAGCACGCGCTGTTCCTCGAGGTCTTCGGCCTCTTCCGGCTCGCGGTGATCGCCCAGCAGATCTGGTACCGCTACGTGCATCGGCAGACCACCAACGAGTCCTACGCGATCATGGGCCAGGTCGTCGGCTACCTCGAGCAGCGCTGCCGCGGGCTCATCCGGGCCTGAGGCCCGGCCACCGTCCACCCCACCATCCGCATCGACCCAGGAGGGCCGACCCATCGGCAGTGTGCTGCTCGTCCGGCACGGTCAGGCGTCCTTCGGCGCCGACGACTACGACGTCCTCTCCCCCGCAGGTTGGGAGCAGGGCCGCATCCTGGGCCGCTACCTGGCCGCCCGCGGCGTGCGTCCGACGACGCTCGTGCGCGGCGGGCTGCGCCGCCATCGCGAGACGCTGGAGGCGATCTGCGAGACGGCGGGGTGGACCCAGCCGGCCGTCGAGGACCCGCGCTGGGACGAGTTCGACCACCTCGCCGTCGTCGCCGCGCACCCGGAGTTCGCGGCGTCCGACGACCTCGACCGGCGCGGCTTCCAGGCGATCTTCGAGGCCGCGACGGCGGCGTGGATCGCCGGCACCCTGACCGGACACGAGACGTTCGCCGCGTTCGGCGAGCGGGCGCGCGCTGCGCTGGCGGACGCCGCCGCGTCGGCGGGTCCGGGCGCCGAGGTCGTGGTGGTGACCTCCGGCGGCGTCATCGCCGCGGTGGCGGCCGCGCTGCTCGAGACGGAGCTGCCGCCCGGCGACCCGGCGATCGGGCGGTTGTGGAACCGGTTCAACACCGTCTGCGTGAACACCGGCATGACCCGCGTGGTCGTCGGGCGCACCGGGGCCCGCCTGCTGACGTTCAACGAGCACGCCCACCTCGAGGGCGAGCACCTCACCTATCGTTGAGGTTGCGCACCGTCAGATGAGCCGCTTCACCACCGGCAGCGGCGCGTGCTTCATCACCATCGACAGCGGTGCCCACGGCAACGCCGGCACGCAGGCCGAGGGCACCTCCTTCTCGATGGCCTGCACCATCGCGCGCACACCCTTCTCGGTCGAGGCCATGAGCGGCGTCGACTGCTCGACCTTCTCGTTCATCTCCGAGGCGATGTAGCCCGGGTAGAGCACGGTCACCTTCACCGTGCGCCCGAGCTCGGTGCCGTAGAGCTCGGTGCGCAGACCCTCGGCGAGGTGGGCGACGCCGGCCTTGGTGGCGGCGTAGGTGGTCAACGACTTCGGCATGCCGCGCATCGCCGACATGGAGGAGACCATCACCAGGTGGCCGGCCCGCTGCTCGCGGAAGACCTCCATCGCGGCCTCGGTCTGGGCCAGGGCGGCGACGAAGTTGGTCATCGCGGTCTGCCGGTTGGCGTCGTAGCGTCCGGTGCCCAGCGCGGCGCCCTTGCCCAGACCGGCGTTCACGATCACCCGGTCGAGGCGCCCGAGGTCGTCACGGAACCCGCGGACGGTGGCGAAGACCGCCTCGTCGTCGGTGACGTCGAGCGGACGCACCGCCACCCGGACGCCGTGGGCGGCCACGATCTCCTCGCGCAGCTCCTCGAGCCGCTCGGTGCGGCGCGCGCACAGGGCGAGGTCGTCGCCGAGGGCGGCGAACTGACGCGCCATCTCGGCGCCCAGGCCCGAGGAGGCGCCGGTGATGAGGACGGTGCGGGAGCGACGGGTCACGGCGGGCAGCCTACGCACCCCCGGTGGTCCGGACCGGCGGCATCCGGCCCCCATCCGGATGACCATCGGCGACGAACACATGCCGCCTGGGGGTGTACACAGGTTCTGCATACCTGGTATACGGTCTGCACCCATACTCGGTATGGCGGTCGCCACATCCGCCTGCGCCGACCACCCTCCCGCCCCACCCGAATCCCCACCCAATCCCACGCCGAATCCCACCCCACGCACACCCCGACCCGCCCCGGAGGCCCCATGTCCGTCAAGCACGCGCTCCTCGCGCTGCTCGAGGACGGGCCGCGCCACGGCTACCAGCTGCGCACCGAGTTCCAGCAGCGCACCGGCGGCACCTGGCCGCTCAACGTCGGGCAGGTCTACACCACGCTCGCGCGCCTCGAGCGCGACGGCCTGGTCGCCAGCAGCGATCCCGACGACTCCGGGCACGTGCGCTACCAGGTCACGGCGAGCGGACGCCGCGAGGTCGCGGCCTGGTTCGGCGCTCCCGTGTGCCGACGCCAACGGCCCCGCGACGAGTTCGCCATCAAGCTCGCCCTCGCCGTCACCACCCCGGGGGTCGACGTCACCGACCTCCTCGAGCAGCAGCGGGCGGCCACGACCGCCGTCCTCGAGGAGTGCCTGGCGCTCAAGCACGAGGAGCGCGCCCAGCATCCCGACGACGCCGACGACCTCGCCCGCAGCCTCCTGCTCGACGCCGGCGCCTTCGAGGCCGAGGCCGAGCTGCGCTGGCTCGACCACTGCGAATCCCGACTGCGCCGCGCCGCGATCGGCCTGACCGTGTGCCGCGACGACGAGACCGAGGCCTCCACGAACGACCTGCGAGGGGTGATCTGATGAGCACGCTGTGCCGCGAATCCGAGACGCGTCCCTCCGCCGTCGTCCGCACCCGGCGGGTGCTCGCGGAGGTCGCGCTCATCGGCGTCCTCTACGTCGCCTACTCCTGCTCGCGGCTCCTGGCCTCCGACGCCCTCGCGCCGGCCCTCGACCGCGCCGCCGAGCTCGTGCGCGTCGAGCGGCTGCTCGGCCTGCACTGGGAGATCGCGCTCAACCAGCTGTTCGCCGAGGTCAAGGTGCTCGGTCTGCTCGCCAGCTACTGGTACGCCACCGCGCACTACATCGTCACCGCGATCGCCCTCGTGTGGCTCTACCGCGTCGGGCACCACGCCTACGTGCCGGCCCGGCGCGCCCTGGTCGCCGCCACGCTCATCGGTCTCGGGGTCTACCTGACGGTGCCGACGGCGCCCCCGCGGTTCGTGTCCGGCTACATCGACGTCCTCAAGCTCAACGCCGCCGACGGCTGGTGGGGCGGCGACGCCTCGGCCCCCAAGGGGCTGGGCGGGCTCACCAACCAGCTGGCCGCCTTCCCGTCCCTGCACGCCGGCTGGGCGCTGTGGGTGGCGATCGTCGTCAACCGGTACGCCGTGCACCGCACGACCCGCGTGCTCGGCTGGGCGCACGCCGTCGTCACCGCCGTGGTGATCGTCGGCACCGGCAACCACTGGGTCATCGACGCCGTCTTCGGCTGGCTGGTCGTGCTGGCCGGATTCCTCATCGCCGACGGCCTCTCCGCGTCGCGCACCATCACCGGGCGCCCACGCAGTTCCTCCTGACACCAGGCTCGGAGACCGGTCTCCCTTCGGCCCCGCGCACCCCTCGCCGGACGCCGTCCGGCACGTCGAGCGCGGGTCACGGAAGGGTATCCCCGCGATTGCGACGGCCCCAGGTGCTTGACGCCGATACCGCCACGGGTTTCGGATAGGGCCCATTCAGTCGCCGGTCATCGGGACGGCGACACATCTCCACCGATCAGGAGTCACTCGTGTCGGATCTCCCTCGGGGCATGCGCAAGCGCGGAGCGCTCGCAGGTCTCGCCCTCACCTCGGCAGCGGCCCTCGGCCTCGCCGGCCTCTCGGCGGTCACCACCGCCACGGAGGCGGCGCCCTCGGGCACCGCGGCCTCCCAGTTCAGCGCGGGACGCTACGTCGTCGTCCTGCGCCAGCCCGGCGCCGCGGCCTACCGCGGCGGCACGAAGGGCATGGCGCCGACGTCGCCGGCGGCCACCGGACGCTCGTTCCGGCCGACCGCCGAGACCACCCGCACGTACGCGCGCTACCTGGCCGAGCGGCAGAGCTCGGTCGCCTCCTCCGTGGGCGCCCGCATCGACACGCGCTACACGACCGCGATCAGCGGCTTCGCGGCCGACCTCACCCACGACCAGGCCCTCGCGCTCTCGCAGGACCGTCGGGTGATGCTGGTCGAGAAGGACACGCTCCAGCACCTCGACTCCTACGAGACCACGCCGGACTACTTCGGCCTCACCGGCAGCAAGGGCCTGTGGAAGAAGGAGGCCGGCGGTCGCGACAAGGCGGGCTCCGGCGTCGTCGTCGGCGTCCTCGACACCGGCATCTGGCCCGAGTCGGCCAGCTTCAAGGGCACCAAGCTGTCGGCCAAGCCCACCGGGCCGTGGGACGCCACCCAGGTCGGCAGCACCACCCGCATGGAGAAGTCCGACGGCACCCTGTTCACCGGCGCGTGCGAGACCGGTCCGGAGTGGGCCGCCGACACGTGCTCGACCAAGATCGTCGGGGCCCGGTTCTACGACCAGGGCTTCCTCGACCAGGTCGGCGGCGAGTCCGGCCTCGCCGAGACCGAGTACCTCTCGCCGCGCGACGGCGACGGCCACGGCTCGCACACCGCGAGCACCGCGGCCGGTGACCCCGTGGCCAAGACCACCGTCGTGGGCACCACCTACCGCGACCTCGCCGGCATGGCGCCGGGCGCCTCGATCGCTGCCTACAAGGTCTGCTGGAGCGGTGCCGACCCCGACGACGACGGCTGCACCACCAGCGACATCCTCGCCGCCATCGACGACGCCATCGGCGACAACGTCGACGTCATCAACTTCTCCGTCGGCGGCGGGGCCTCCCCGAACGTCGGCGCCGACGACCTCGCCTACGAGGGCGCGGCCGAGGCCGGCATCTTCGTGGCCGCCAGCGCCGGCAACTCCGGTCCCGGCGCCACCACGCTCGACCACGCCGGTCCGTGGCTGACCACCGTGGCGGCGTCCTCGTCGTACGCGGCGGAGAACACCGTCAAGCTCGGCAACGGCGTCAAGCTCGCCGGCGCCTCGCTGGCCGCCAAGCCGGTGCCCTCGACCCCGCTGGTCGACGCCGCCGCCTCGGGCCTGCCCGACGCCACCGACGCCAAGCTCTGCGCCCCCGACTCCCTCGACCCCACCAAGGTCACCGGGAAGATCGTGGTCTGCCTGCGCGGCGTCTACGCCCGCACCGACAAGAGCCTGGAAGTGAAGCGGGCCGGCGGCGTCGCGATGGTGCTCATCAACCCGACGCCCAACAGCCTCGACGCCGACGCGCACGAGATCCCGACGATCCACCTGAGCGACGTCGACGGCCCGAAGGTCTTCGACTACCTGGCCTCGGCCGGCAGCAAGGCCACGGCCTCCTTCATCCTCGGCAACAAGGTCGGCGTCACCCCGGTGCCGCAGATCGCGGGGTTCTCCTCGCGTGGTCCGACGGAGGTCGCCGGCGGCGACATCCTCAAGCCCGACATCGCCGCTCCGGGCGTCAGCGTGCTGGCCGCGGTCGCGCCGCCGACCAACCACGGTCGCGACTACGACTTCCTGTCCGGCACCTCGATGGCCTCGCCGCACATCGCCGGTCTGGCGGCGTTCCTCCAGGGCAAGCACCCCAAGTGGACGCCGATGCAGATCAAGTCCGCGATGATGACCACCGCCACCAACACCCGCACCGAGGACAACAAGGCGAACACCGACGTCTTCGCCCAGGGTGCCGGCGAGGTCGACCCGGCGAAGTTCTTCAACCCGGGCCTGTTCGTCACCTCCACCCCGCGGGAGTGGCAGGGCTTCTTGGCCCAGCAGGGCTACGACACCGGCGTCGCGCCGATCGACGCGAACGAGATCAACACCCCGGCCCTCGCCGAGGGTGCTGCGGCCGGGCCGGCGACCTTCACCCGGACCTTCCAGGCGACCCGCACCGGTACCTGGACGATCTCGAGCTCGGTGCCGGGCTTCACCCTGAAGACCACGCCGTCGAAGATCACCTCCAAGCGGGCCGGCGACCTGATCACGGTCGACTTCACCTTCACCCGCACCGACGCTCCGCTCGCGGAGTACGCCACCGGCTACGTGAGCCTCAACGGCCCGACCAAGCTGCGGCTGCCCACGGCGATCCGACCGGTCGCCGTCGACGCCCCGGCCGACGTCGCCGGCACGGGCACCACCGGGTCGGCCACGGTCGACATCACGCCCGGCATCACCGGCACCCTGCCGCTGACCCTCACCGGGCTGGCCAAGGCCCAGAGCGTCACCGACGCCGTCGCCACCGGCGACGACTACCTGGAGTGCGTCACCATCCCGGCCGACACCTCGTTCGCGCGGTTCGACCTCGACGCCACCGACGCCAACGCCGACCTCGACCTGTTCGTCTACACGTCGGACTCCTGCGACCCGGCCGACATCACCGGAGAGGCCGGCACCTCGGCCACAAGTTCCTCCGATGAGCGCCTCGACCTCGTCGCCCCCGACGCGGGCACGTACATCGTCGACGTGAACGGCTACGCCGCCGGCTCCTCCGGCTCGCCGATCCCGTTCCGCCTCGACACCTACGCGCTCGACCCGACGGCCACGCTGGGCTCGTTCACCGCCACCCCCAACCCGGTGCCGGTGACCGCCACCCAGCCGACGTCGTTCACGGTCAGCTGGAGCGGCCTGCAGGCCGGTGCCCGCTACCTGGGTCTGGTCGACTACGACGGCTCGCTGAGCCCGACGGCCGTCACGGTGTCCACGGGCTCCTGACGGTCCAGCAGCACCAGCACCACATCAGCCCCGGTCGCCGCCAGCGGCCGGGGCTGGTGGCCGTCCGGGGCGGGTCGAGGAGGTGGGACGCCGTCACACCGGCCGATCGTTCGTCGACCAGGATGGCGAGCAGCTCCCTCCCGCGAGGTCCTGCTCCCCTCGCTCTTGGCGACGCGAGTCTCGGATCTGGCGACAGTCGGATGCTGGTGCGAGAGCACACCGATAGCGTCCAGACCATGCTCTCGGAAGGGGCCAGCGGTGAGACCCAGGTGCCGGACCTCGGGCCACCCCCGGTACGCATCACGGTCGATGAAGACACCGTCCAGAAACTCGTCTCGGACCAGTTTCCGCACTGGTCACACCTAGACGTCGAGCCGGTCCAGAACCCCGGGTGGGACAACTTCACGTTCCGCCTGGGTGAGGATCTGCTGGTGCGCCTACCAAGCGCCGCCGAGTACGCGTTGGCCGTGGAGAAGGAGCAGCAGTGGCTGCCTCGACTGGCTCCGCATCTGCCCGTGCCCATTCCGTCGGTGCGCGGCCTGGGCGTGCCGGGCGCGGGATACCCGTTCGCGTGGTCCGTCTACGACTGGATCGACGGCTCCACGGCCACTCGGGCCGACATCACGGACCAGGCTCGATTCGCTGGGCAACTCGCCGACTTCCTCGTGTCACTTCGCAGCATCGACCCGGCCGATGGCCCGCAGCCCGGCATCCACAACTGGTACCGCGGCGCGACTCTCCTCACCTACGACGCGACAGCTCGTCGAGCCTTGGAGGCGTTGACCGACCGCGTCGATGTTGGCCTCGCCGCCGAGGTGTGGGCCGACGCCCTGACCGCCCCGTGGGACGGCACGGACGTCTGGTTCCACGGCGATCTCGCCGCGGGCAACCTGTTGCTGAGCGAGGGGCAACTCGCGGCTGTGATCGACTTCGGCACCTGTGGCGTCGGGGATCCCTCGTGCGACCTCGCGGTCGCCTGGACGCTTCTGAGCGAACCCGGGCGAGAACTCCTGCGAGACCGCCTCATGATCGACGAAGCAACGTGGGCGCGTGGCCGAGGCTGGGCGCTGTGGAAGACGCTCTCCTCCCTGGCCTCAGCGATCGCACACGACGATGAGGCAGAGACCGCACAACTCACGCACGTGTGTGGCGACCTCATCAACGGTCGCACCGCGGCGTCGTAGGAACATCGTCGCGATGCAGGCGACCTGCAGCCCGGACTGCTGCACACACACCCAGGGCGCCCAGGTCGACATCGCCCTCGGCGAGGGCGCCGGCCTCAAGGGAGCCACCGGCGCGGGTTCGGCGACCCACAAGGACCCCACGATGGTCGCCCTCCAAGAGGTCATCGACCGGCTCAACGACCTCTTCCATCCTGCGTTCGATCAAGTCGGCCGTCTACCGGTCGGGTCTCGAGGAGGAGGCGACCGAGCCCTGAGGGTCGGGCCGGCGAGCGGCGATCCCGGTGACTCGAGCGATGAGTACGCGCCAGTCAGATGTCCGCCACACCCATGACGCCGACCCCTGTCAGCCGATGCGCCGCAAGGGCAGGCCCCTGGCGGGAGGCGATCACGCCAGCCCTCAGTCAGGGAAGTCGTAAACGACGGGCAGGGGCGCCAGCTCGTCGATCAGGACGGCGAGCAGTTGCCGCCCACGACGCTCCTGCGCCTCCCGCTCGGCCGCGGACCGTCCGCGCATCTCGGCGTTTCCGCGCTGCCACGCGAGCAGGAGTCCGTACGTCTCGTGGCTGAGGCAGAGGTGCCGGTGCAGCCAGTCCGCGTCGTCGCCCAGGTACTCCTCGGCATCCCACAGCGGGAAGGCGGTGTGCGGCAGCGCGCGGAGCCGCAGCGGGGGCGTGACCCGATCGCCGACGGAGGTGTCCCTCGACTGCTCCTCATGCGCCCCCGGCACACCTGACGGTGGCTGCCCCTCGCCCGACATGGCGTCCACGATAGGCGCGAGGTGCGAGCGCGTCGCCGTCCGGCCCGCCCGCCGTCTCACCACAAAAAAGTCAGGCTTGACTGTTTGTTAGTGCCCGGTCCAGGCTGCTCCCATGGCCAGCACCGTGCGCGTCCCGCAGGAGGAGCGCACGCGCGCCATGCGGGCCCGGCTGCTGGAGGCGACCGTCGAGCTGCTCATCGAGCGCGGCTACGCCGGCACGACCACCACGCTGGTCTCCGAGCGGGCCGGGGTGAGCCGGGGCGCGCAGCTGCACCACTTCCCGACCAAGGCCGCGCTCGTCGTCGCGGCCGTCGAGCACCTCACCCAGGTGCGCGGCGACGAGCTGGCCCGTGCGGCCGCCGACGTCCCACGCGGGGTGCGCCGCACCCGCGCCGTGCTGGAGATGCTGGCCGACCACTTCACCTCGCCGGTCTTCACCGCCGCCCTCGAGCTGTGGGTGGCCGCCCGCACCGACCCCGAGCTCCTCGCCGCCGTCGCGCCGCTGGAGCAGCGGGTCGGCCGCGAGGTGCACCGCCTCACCGTCGAGCTGCTCGGGGTCGACGAATCGCAGCCCGGACGCCGCGAGCTCATCCAGGCCACCCTCGACCTCGCCCGCGGTCTGGGCCTGGCCAACACCATCTCCGACGACCGGCGCCGCCGCAGCCGGATCCTCGACCAGTGGGCGATCACCCTCGCCGACGCCCTCGCCGAGCCGACCCCGGGAGCATCCGCATGAGCACCACCCTCGACCAGCTCCTCACCGACCTCGCGGCCGAGGGCGCCGTGCTGCGCGAGACCGTCGTCGCCCTCGACGAGGCCGGCTGGCGCCAGCCCACCCCGGCCGCCGGCTGGGACGTCGCCACCCAGGTCGCCCACCTCGCCTGGACCGACGAGGTCGCCGCGCTGGCGGCTGGCGCCCACACGCCGTCCGGCAAGGAGGCCTGGGACGCCGTCGTCCTCGCGGCGATCGCCGACCCCACCGGGTTCGTCGACGCCGAGGCCCTGCGCCTCGGCGCCCTGCCGGTGCCCGAGCTGCTGGCCCGCTGGGACGCCGCCCGCGCCGGCCTCGGCACCGCACTGGCCGGCGTGCCCGCCGGCCAGAAGATGCCGTGGTTCGGCCCGCCCATGTCGCCGGTCTCGATGGCCACCGCCCGCTTCATGGAGACCTGGGCGCACGCGCTCGACGTCTACGAGACCCTCGGGGTGCCGGCCTCGACCTGCATCGAGCGCACCGGCGACCGCATCCGCCACGTCGTCCACATCGGCGTGCGCACCCGCAACTTCGCCTTCACCGTGCACGGCCTCACGCCCCCGGCCGAGGAGTTCCGCATCGACCTCGTCGCGCCCTCGGGCGAGGTGTGGTCGTTCGGACCGGAGGACGCCGTCCAGACCGTCATGGGGTCGGCCTGGGACTTCTGCCTGCTCTCCACCCAGCGGGTGCACCGCGGCGACACCGACCTGGTGGCGGTCGGGCCCGACGCCGACCGCTGGCTCGACATCGCCCAGTGCTTCGCCGGCCCCGCCGGCGAGGGACGGAGCGCGCGATGAACGACGTGCTGCGCGTCGGCAACTGCTCGGGCTTCTACGGCGACCGACTCACGGCGATGCGCGAGATGCTCGAGGGCGGTCCGCTCGACGTGCTCACCGGCGACTACCTCGCCGAGCTGACGATGCTCATCCTCGGCAAGGACACGATGAAGGACCCCTCTGCGGGTTACGCGCGCACCCACCTGCGCCAGCTCGAGGACTGCCTCGGCCTCGCCCTGGAGAAGGGGGTGCGCATCGTCTCCAACGCCGGCGGCCTCAACCCCGCCGGGCTCGCGGCGAAGGTGCGCGAGGTGGCGGCCGCGCAGGGGCTCGACGTCGCCGTCGCGCACATCGAGGGCGACGACCTGCGAGCGCAGGCGGCCGACCTCGGGCTCGGGGCCTCGGCACTCACCGTCAACGCCTACCTCGGCGGATTCGGCATCGCCGCAGCGCTGCGGGACGGCGCGCAGGTGGTCGTCACCGGCCGCACCGCCGACGCCTCGCTCGTGGTCGGCCCGGCGGCCGCGCACTTCGGCTGGACCCCCGACGACCACGACGCGCTGGCCGGTGCGGTGGTCGCCGGCCACGTGCTCGAATGCGGCACCCAGGCCACCGGCGGCAACTTCAGCGGCTTCCGCGACCTCATGCGCGCGGGCATGGATCCCCAGCGGCCGTTGGGATTCCCGCTCGCCGAGATCTCCGCCGACGGCTCCAGCGTCATCACGAAGCACCCCGGCACCGGCGGGGCCGTCACCGTCGACACCGTCACCGCGCAGCTGGTCTACGAGATCCAGTCGACGCGCTACCTCAACCCCGACGTCACCACCCGGCTCGACACCGTCGAGCTCACGCAGGAGGCGCCCGACCGGGTGCGCATCCACGGCGTACGCGGCGAGGCACCGCCCGAGCAGCTCAAGGTCTGCGTCAACGAACTCGGCGGCTGGCGCAACGCGATGGAGTTCGTGCTCACCGGACTCGACGTCGAGGCCAAGGCCGAGTGGCTGCGCGCCCAACTGACGCCGTCCCTCACCGCTGCCACCGTGCACTGGAGCGAGGTGCGCACCCCGCTGCCGAACGCCGACACCGAGGAGTCGGCCTCGGTGCTGCTGCGCTGCACCGTGCAGGACCCCGAGCCCGGCCCGGTCGGCAAGGGCTTCACCGGCCCCGTCGTCGAGACCGCCCTGGCCTCCTACCCGGGCTTCACCCTCACCTCGCCGCCGCCCGCGCCCACGCCGTACGGCGTCTACCGACCGGTGTACGTCGACCGCTCGCTCGTCGAGCACACGGTCGTGCATGCCGACGGACGCCGCGAGCCGATCGCCGAGCCGAGCGTGTTCTCGGTCGCCGACCACGCCGCCGGACTGCGTCCCTCGCCCTACCCGGCCCCGGCCGACACCCTCAACCGCCGAGCGCCGCTGGGCACCTTCGTGCACGCGCGGTCGGGCGACAAGGGCGGCGACGCCAACATCGGGCTGTGGGTCGCCCACGACGGCTCCCCGCTGCGGGAGGCCCGCATCACCTGGCTGGCGAAGTTCATGAGCCCCCGCCGGGTGCGCGAGCTGATCCCCGAGGCCGCCGACCTCGACGTCGAGGTGCACCTGCTGCCGCGCCTCGGCGCCGTCAACGTCGTCATCCACGGCCTGCTCGGGCAGGGCGTGGCGGCGTCCACCCGCTTCGACCCCCAGGCGAAGGCGCTCGGCGAATGGCTGCGCTCCCGCGTCGTCCACATCCAGGAGGGACTGCTGTGACCGCGACCCAGACCCGCGCCGACCTCGGCGCCGACCACCGTGACCACCACGAGGACCTGCGCGAACTCGGCCGCGAGTTCGTGCGCCGGGAGGTGGCCCCGCACCTGCAGCAGTGGGAGGACGAGCGGCTCATCCCGCGCGACCTGCACCGCGCCGCCGCCCGCCAGGGCCTGCTCGGCATCGGCTTCCCCGAGGAGGTCGGCGGCCAGGGCGGCGGCGTCATGGACACCGTCGTCCTCCAGGAGGCGATGTACGAGGCCGGCGCCTCCAGCGGCCTGATGGCGGGCCTGTTCACGCACGGCATCGCCCTGCCGCACATCGTGGCCAGCGGCGACACCGAGCTCATCGACCGGTTCGTGCGGCCCACCCTGGCCGGGGAGCTGATCGGCTCGCTGGCCGTCACCGAGCCGGGCGGCGGCTCCGATGTCGCGAACATCCGCACCACCGCCCGGCGCGACGGCGACCACTACGTCATCGACGGCGCGAAGACCTTCATCACCTCGGGCGTGCGCGCCGACTTCGTGACCACCGCCGTGCGCACCGGCGAGGCCGGCCACGGCGGCATCTCGCTGATCGTCGTCGAGAAGGGCACGCCCGGCTTCACCGTCGACCGCAAGCTGGAGAAGATGGGCTGGCACTGCTCCGACACCGCCGAGCTCGGCTACGCCGACGTGCGGGTGCCCGCCACGAACCTCGTCGGCACCGAGAACCACGGCTTCTACGCCATCGCCGAGCAGTTCGTCGTCGAGCGGGTGGCGCTCGCCGTCCACGCCTACGGCATCGCCGCCCGCTGCCTCGAGCTCACCGCCGAGTACTGCCGCCAGCGCGAGACCTTCGGCAAGCCGCTCATCGCCAACCAGGTCGTGCGCCACAAGCTCGTCGAGATGCGCCGCCAGGTCGAGATCGCCCGGGTCTACACCCACGACGTCGCCCGACGCCACGACGCCGGCGAATCGGTGATCGCCGAGGTCTGCCTGGCCAAGGAGACCGCCTGCAACGCGGCCAGCTTCGTCACCGACGCCGCCGTCCAACTGCACGGCGGCACCGGCTACATGAACGGCACCGAGGTCGAGCGGCACTACCGCGACGCCCGCATCCTGCCCATCGGCGGCGGCGCCACCGAGGTGCTCACCGACCTCGCCGCCCGCCTGCTGGGGTACGCGTCGTGAGCCTCCTGCGAGCGCCGTACGGCGAGGTGTCGCTGACGATCGCGGCGCCGATCGAGGAGGTCTGGAGCCTGGTCTCCGACGTCACCCGCATCGGGGAGTTCTCACCCGAGACTTTCGAGGCCGAGTGGACCCACGGCGCCACCGGACCCGCCGTCGGCGCCCGGTTCCGCGGCCACGTGAAGCGCAACGGCGTCGGGCCCATCTACTGGGTGCCCTGCCAGATCAACGTGTGCGAGCCGCAGCAGCACCTGGAGTTCTCGGTCGGCGGCAAGAACGCCGTCAACAACTGGGGCTACCGCCTCGAGGAGGTACCGGACGGCGTCCGCGTCACCGAGTACTTCCGGCTCTCGACCGCGCTGCCGCTGCGCCTGTACTGGCTGCTGCTCGGCACGCTGCGCGGTCGCACGAACGAGCGCGGCATGCGCACCACCCTGGAGAGGATGAAGCAGGTGGCGGAGCGATGACGCAGGCCCCGACCCATCGCGAGGCGATGCTGGAGAAGCTCGCCGCGCTCGACGCCGAGCACGCCAAGGCGGTCGCCGGCGGCGGGGAGAAGCAGGTCGCGCGCCACCACGCGCGCGGCAAGCTGCTCCCCCGCGAGCGGCTGGAACTGCTCATCGACGAGGGCTCGGCCTTCCTCGAGCTCTCACCCCTGGCCGGATGGGGCTCGGACTTCACCGTCGGCGCCAGCGTGGTCACCGGCATCGGCGTGGTCGAGGGCGTCGAGTGCATGATCATCGCCCACGACCCCTCGGTGAAGGGCGGCGCCTCGAACCCCTGGACGGTCAAGAAGATCTTCCGGGCAGCGCAGATCGCCGAGGAGAACGGGCTGCCGACGATCTCGCTCGTGGAGTCCGGCGGCGCCGACCTGCCGACCCAGAAGGAGATCTTCATCCCGGGCGGCAAGCTCTTCCGCGACCTCACCCGCTCCTCGGCCGACAAGCGGCCCACGATCGCGCTGGTCTTCGGCAACTCCACCGCCGGCGGCGCCTACGTGCCGGGCATGAGCGACTACATCGTCATGGTGCGCAACCAGGCGAAGGTGTTCCTCGGTGGACCGCCGCTGGTGAAGATGGCCACCGGCGAGGAGTCCGACGACGAGTCGCTGGGCGGCGCCGAGATGCACGCCCGCACCTCCGGCCTGGCCGACTACCTCGCCGAGGACGAGCTCGACGCGATCCGCATCGGACGCCGCATCGTCGCCCGCCTCAACTGGCGCAAGGCCACCCCCGAGCCCACCGGCTACGCCGAACCGGACGCCGACCCCGAGACCCTGCTCGACCTCATCCCGAGCGACCTCAAGGAGCCGTTCGACCCCCGCGAGGTGATCGCCCGCATCGTCGACGGCGTCAGCGCCGGCAACGCGGTGGCCTTCGACGAGTTCAAGCCGCTCTACGGCAGCTCGCTGGTCACCGGCTGGGCGCGCCTGCACGGGCGGCCGATCGGCATCCTCGCCAACGCCCAGGGCGTGCTGTTCAGCCAGGAGGCGCAGAAGGCCACCCAGTTCATCCAGCTGGCCAACCAGACCGACACCCCGCTGCTGTTCCTGCACAACACCACCGGCTACATGGTCGGCAAGGAGTACGAGCAGGGCGGCATCATCAAGCACGGCGCGATGATGCTCAACGCGGTCTCCAACTCCACCGTGCCGCACCTGACGGTGATCATGGGCGCCTCCTACGGCGCCGGCAACTACGGCATGAACGGCCGCGCGTTCGACCCGCGCTTCCTCTTCACCTGGCCCTCGGCGAAGTCGGCGGTCATGGGCCCGGCGCAGCTGGCCGGCGTCCTCTCGATCGTCGCGCGGGCCTCCGCCGAGAGCCGCGGCCAGGCCTACGACGAGGACGCCGACGCGCAGATGCGCGCCTTCATCGAGGCCTCGGTCGAGGAGCAGTCGCTGCCGCACTTCCTCTCCGGGATGCTCTACGACGACGGCGTCATCGACCCTCGCGACACCCGCACCGTGCTCGGCATCTGCCTCTCGGTGATCGACACCCGCCCGATCGTGGGCACCGACCGGTTCGGGGTGTTCCGACCGTGACCTCAGCCCACGCCACCGCCGGAGGTGTCACCCACCGATGATCACCCGCCTCCTCGTCGCCAACCGCGCCGAGATCGCCAGCCGGGTCTTCCGCACCTGCCGAGAACTCGGCATCGAGACCGTGGCGATCCACTCCGACGCCGACGCCGATCTGCCGTACGTGGCCGAGGCCGACCACGCCGTCCGGTTGCCGGGCAGCGCCCCGGCAGAGACCTACCTGCGCGTCGACCTCGTGCTGGAGGCCGCGCGGCGCAGCGGCGCCGACGCGATCCACCCCGGCTACGGCTTCCTCTCCGAGAACGCGGAGTTCGCGCGAGCGGTCGAGGCCGCCGGCATCACCTGGGTCGGTCCGACCCCGACCTCGATCGAGCAGATGGGCTCGAAGATCGAGGCGAAGAAGCTGATGAAGGCGGCCGGCGTCCCGGTGCTCGAGGCGCCTGCGGAGCCGACCGAGGCCGACCTGCCGCTGCTGGTGAAGGCGTCCGCCGGCGGCGGGGGCCGCGGCATGCGCATCGTGCGGCGTCTCGACGACCTCGCCGAGGAGATCGCCCGCGCCGAGGCCGAGGCGGCGTCCGCCTTCGGCGACGGCACGGTGTTCGTCGAGCCCTACATCGAGCAGGGCCGCCACGTCGAGGTGCAGGTGGTGGGCAGCGTCGTGTTCGGCGAACGCGACTGCTCCCTCCAGCGTCGCCACCAGAAGGTGGTCGAGGAGGCGCCCGCGCCCGGCCTGCGCGAGGAGGTGCGCGCCGCCCTGCACGATGCCGCGCGCACGGCCGCCGAGGCCGTCGACTACCGCGGCGCCGGCACTGTGGAGTTCCTCTACGACCCCGCCACCGAGCGGTTCTCCTTCCTCGAGATGAACACCCGCCTCCAGGTCGAGCACCCGGTCACCGAGCTCGTGCACGGCGTCGACCTGGTGCGCCTCCAGCTCCAGGCCGCGCAGGGCCACGCGGCGGTCGACCGGTCCGACGCACCGCACGGGCACGCCATCGAGGTGCGCCTCTATGCCGAGGACCCCGCAGCCGACTACCAGCCGCAGAGCGGCACGCTCACGGCCTTCGAGATCCCGGCGACCCCCGGTGTCCGCGTCGATGCGGGCTTCGCCACCGGCAGCACCGTCTCGACGTTCTATGACGCCATGCTGGCCAAGGTCATCGCCTGGGCGCCGACCCGGGAGGAGGCCGCGCTCAAGCTGGCCGGCGTCCTCTCCAGGTCGCGCATCCACGGCCTGCGCACCAACCGCGACCTGCTCGTGCACGTGCTGCGCGACCCCGGCTTCCTGCGCGGCGAGGTGAGCACCGACCGGCTGCCCGAGATCGTCGCGACGATGCCGGCGCCGGCCCCCGACCCGGGCGCCGCGGCCGCGGCGGCGATCGCGCTGGCCGAGCAGGCGGTGGCCGAGCGCCGCGTGCAACGCCACCTGCCGGCGGCCTGGCGCAACGTCGTCAGCCAGCCGCAGCGCACCGTCCTCGAACGGGACGGCGAGGAGACCACCGTCGCCTGGTACGGCGGCCGCGACGGCTACACCGTGGCCGAACCCGCCGGCGTGACGGTGGTGGCGGCGTCGTCCGAGCTCGTCACCCTCGAGGTCCACGGCGTCCGCACCGCCTACGCCGTCAGCGTCGACGGCGCGGCGGTCGACGTCGACTCCGCCCGCGGCCATGTGCGACTGACCCGCGTCCCGCGGTTCGTCGACCCGGCCGACCAGCTCGCCAGCGGCTCACTGCTGGCACCGATGCCCGGCACCGTCGTCCAGGTGGCCGTCGGGGTCGGGGAGGAGGTCTCCGCCGGCCAGCCCGTGCTGGTCATGGAGGCGATGAAGATGCAGCACACCGTGAGCGCGCCGACCGACGGCGTGGTCACCGAGATCAACGTCGAGCCCGGTGCGCAGGTCGCCGCCGGTGAGGTGCTCGCCGTCGTGGAGGAGAAGGAATGACCGTCAGCTTCACCGAGTCCGAGGAGCGCCAGGAGCTCCGCAAGGCCGTCCAGGCCCTCGCATCCAAGTACGGCCGGGAGTACTTCAACGCCCAGGCCCGCAGCGGCGGCAAGACCACCGACCTGTGGCTCGACATCGCCAAGCACGGCTTCCTCGGGGTCAACGTTCCCGAGGAGTACGGCGGCGGCAGCGGCGGCATCGGCGACATCGCCGCCGTCTGCGAGGAGCTCGCCGCGCAGGGCTGCCCGCTGCTGCTCATGGTCGTCAGCCCCGCGATCTGCGGCACGATCATCGCCCGCTACGGCACCGAGGAGCAGAAGCAGCGCTGGCTGCCCGGCATCTGCGACGGCACCGGCACCATGGCCTTCGCCATCACCGAGCCCGACGCCGGCACCAACACCCACAACATCACCACCACCGCCCGCAAGGACGGCGACGGCTGGATCCTCAACGGCCGCAAGATCTGGATCTCCGGCGTCGACGAGGCCGAGAACGTGCTGGTGGTCTCGCGCACCGAGGACGCCAAGACCGGCAAGCTCAAGCCCTGCCTGTTCGTCGTCCCCACGAACAGCCCCGGCTTCGAGGCCAACCCGATCCCGATGGAGCTGATCTCCCCGGAGAAGCAGTTCCAGGTCTTCATCGACGACGTCCGGCTGCCCGCCGACGCGCTGGTGGGCGACGAGGACGGCGGCCTCATGCAGCTCTTCGCCGGCCTCAACCCCGAGCGGATCATGGCCGCGGCCTTCAACGTGGGCCTGGGCCGCTACGCCCTCGACAAGGCCGTGGCCTACGCCAAGGAGCGCGCGGTCTTCAAGACCCCGATCGGCGCCCACCAGGCGATCGCGCACCCGCTCGCGCAGGCGCACATCGAGCTGGAGATGGCGGCGCTGATGAACCAGAAGGCCGCCGCGCTCTTCGACGCCGGCGACGAGTTCGCCGCCGGTGAGGCCGCCAACATGGCCAAGTACGCCGCCGCCGAGGCCGCCTGCCACGCCGTCGACGCCGCCATCCAGACCCACGGCGGCAACGGCGCCAGCCAGGAGTACGGCATCGCCTCGCTCCTCGTCGCCACCCGCGTCGGCCGGATCGCGCCGGTGAGCCGGGAGATGATCCTCAACTTCGTGGCGATGCACTCGCTGGGGTTGCCGAAGTCGTACTGAGGTCGGGCGCCAGTTTCACCGGTCGGCCGGGGAAACTGCCCGAAATCGGGCCTCCGGAGCCCGCAAACGGCAAGTTTCCCCGGTCGGCCGGGGAAACTTGCCTACCCCAGCGACCGCATCTGCCCCGCGATCACCGAGGCATACCAGTCGAAGGACGCCTTCGGCGTGCGCTCGCCGGTCGCCTCGTCGACCTCGACGAGGCCGAAGCGCTGGGTCCAGCCCTCGGTCCACTCCAGGGTGTCGAGGAGCGACCAGGCGTAGTAGCCGCGCACGTCGACGCCGCGCCGGGCGGCCGTGGCGACCGCACGCAGGTGGGCGTCGAGGAAGGCGATGCGGTCGGCGTCGGCGACGACGCCGTCGGCCCCGCGGGTGCCGTGGAAGGCCGCGCCGTTCTCGGTGATGAGGATCGGCGGCAGCGCGGCGCGGTAGCGGGCCCGCATCGTGATGAGCCACTCGCGCAGCGCGTCGGGCACGATCGGCCAGCCGAGGTCGGTGGTGGGGTAGCCGACGGTCTCGCAGAGCTCGAAGGGCACGTCGGCGTCCTCGGGCGTCGCCCCGATGCGCATCGGCATGTAGTAGCTGACGCCGTAGAAGTCGAGCGGCTGCCGGATGGTGGCCAGATCGCCCTCCTGGACGACGTCCTCCATCAGCGGCAGCAGGTCGGTGGGGTAGCGCCCGAGCAGCATCGGCTCGAGGAAGAAGCCGTTCCACAGGGCGTCGAAGAGCTTGGTCGCACCGACGTCGGCGGCGTCGTCGCTCACCGGCCACATCGGCGCGTGGTTGTTGGCGCAGCCGACCTCGCCGGTCGACGACGCCCGGACGGCGACCGCCGCGCGGCCGTGGGCCAGCAGCAGGTGGTGGGCGGTGTAGAGGGCGTTGAAGTGCAACGTGCGTCCTGGCGCATGCGTGCCCAGGCCGTAGCCGAACATCGAGGCGACGTTGGGCTCGTCGACCGGCACCCACTGCCGCACCCGGTCACCCAGCCGGTCGGCGACGATCGAGGCGTACTCGGCGAAGCGGTCGATGGTGTCGCGGTTGAGCCAGCCGCCGTCGTCCTCGAGCTCCTGGGGGAGATCCCAGTGGTAGAGGGTGACCATCGGGTCGATGCCGGCGGCGAGCAGCGCGTCGACCTGACGCTCGTAGTGGTCCAGGCCCGCGGCGGACGCCGGCCCGCGGCCGCCGGGCTGCACCCGCGGCCAGGAGATCGAGAACCGGTAGGAGTGCACCCCGAGGCGACCGAGCAGGCCGACGTCCTCGCCCCACCGGTGGTAGCTGTCGCAGGCGGGGTCGCCGGTCGCGCCGCCGCGGATGCGGTCGGGGGCGGCGGCGAAGGTGTCCCAGATCGAGGGACCGCGCTCGGCGACGCCGCCCTCGATCTGCCACGCGGAGGTGGCGACCCCGAATCGGAAGCCCGGCGGCAGCTCCGGAACGGCGGCCGCATCGGTCATGGCACGATCTTGGGTCATGACCGTGGAGATCCGCAGGGGTTCGGCCCGCTTCGTGACCCGTGAGACAGGGCGTGAGACGCGGCACACGTTCTCCTTCGGCCCGCACTACGACCCCGAGCGTCTCGGCTTCGGCGCGCTGGTCTGCCACGACGAGCACCTGCTGCGCGCCGGAGCGGGTTTCGACACCCACCGGCACTCCGGGCTGGTCATCCTCACCTACGTCGTCGACGGCATCGTGCGCCATCAGCACGGGGACGACGCCCCGCGCGACCTCGCCGCGGGCGACCTCGGGGTGCTGGTCACCGGGAAGGGCGTCGACCACAGCGAGCACGCGGCACTCACGCCCACCCGGTTCGTGCAGTTCTGGATCGCCGACCCCGACGCCGACGACCGGCCCGTCGCGCACGCCGTCCACCCCTCCGGGCCCGGGGCGTCGGAGGTCGCGCTGCCCGTGCCGGGCGCCCACGCCGCGGTGCTGCGGCTCGCGGCCGGCGAGGCGGCGACGCTGCCGGCGGCCGGCCGTCTCTATGCCGCGGTCGCCCGGGGTGCGCTGCTGCGCTCCTCGCTGGCCGAGCCGCTCCAGGCGGGCGACGCGTTCGCCATGACCGAGGCCGAGGCCTACGAGGTCACGGCGGCGGTCGATACCGACATCGTCGTCCTCAGCCTCGGCTGAGGTCGGGCACGAGCACCTCGAGGGCCGCCGGTCGCACCTCCACCAGCGCCGGCTCGGCATCGAGCGCCGGCAGGACGCCGAGAGGCTCCCCGTCGGCTCCGACGTCGAGGGCACCGCGGCCCGGAGCGGGGTCGGCGGCCACCCGGATCCGGCGTCCGCGCAGCACGGTGACCTCGGGTCGCCGCACGTGCGAGCCGTCGTAGATGGAGGGGAAGGAGCGCACGAGCCGCAGGCGCGAGGCGGCCGCGACGATGACGACGTCGAGGACGCCGTCCTCGAGGGCGGCATCGGGTGCGATGTGCATGCCCTTGCCGTAGAACCCGGAGTTGGCGACCACCACCATGCCGGCGTCGAGCTCGTGCACCTCGCCGTCGATGTCGAGGCGGAACCGGCCGGGGGCGTAGGTGGCGATCGCGCGCAGCGCGCCGAGCGGGTACTGCAGCGGACCGGGCGTGCGGCGCATGCGGTGCACGAGCACGGCGGCGCGAGCGTCGATGCCGGCGTAGACCGAGCCGGCGACCAGCCGCTCGGCGGGAGCGCCGGGGGGCTGCCAGGCCACGAGGTCGACCGCGCGCGTCGTGCCGGTGGCGAGCACCCGGGCGACGTCGGCCGGAGCGCCGGGCAGACCGAGCATCCGGGCGAAGTCGTTGCCACGGCCGGCGGGCACGACCGCGAGGCGGGCACCGCTGGCCGCCGCCGGACCCACCAGGTGGGAGAGCATGCCGTCGCCGCCCACCGAGGCGACCACCCGACCGGACGCCGCCGCGGCGGCGACGAGGTCGGGCAACGCGTCGGCGCCGGGGGAGGTGACCACCTCGGCGTCCCCACCGAGCGCCTCGAAGGCCGCGACGACCTCCTGCACCGCAGCGGGCCGCAGGCCGCCGCCGGCGGCGGGATTGACGAGGAAGGTCACGGGACGCGTCATCGGGAGGAGGCTCCCAGATGCGCCGCAGGATTCCCACCCGAGCGGACCGATGAATCCTCGGCACCTGGCGGGTCGACCCGTCCGGGAGGCAGACTCCGAGCCCCCGCCCGCACACCGCGTCCACATCGAGGGGATGACCATGACGCCGGCACCGCAGCAGGATCCGGGCACCGCGACCGCGGAACTGGCCGACTTCGACACGCTCACCGCGCGCTACCAGCGCGAGCTGCTCGCGCACTGCTACCGCATGAGCGGGTCGGTGCACGAGGCCGAGGACCTCGTCCAGGAGACGCTGCTGCGCGCCTGGAAGGCCTCCGCCGACTTCCAGGGCCGCTCCTCGGTGCGCACGTGGCTCTACCGCATCGCCACCAACGTGTGTCTGACCAACCTCGAGGGGCGGCCGCGGCGTCCGCTGCCGACCGGACTCGGCGCACCCGACCAGCCGGCCGGCACCGCGTTGGAGCAGGACCTCGAGGTCACCTGGCTCGAACCGGTGCCGGACGCCGCGGTGGTGGTCACCGAACGGGACTCGATCCGGCTGGCGTTCGTGGCGGCGCTGCAGCACCTGCCGGCCCGCCAACGCGCGGTGCTGGTGCTGCGCGACGTCCTGCGATGGTCGGCGGCGGAGGTCGCCGAGGCCCTCGACACCACGACGGCGGCCGTGAACTCCGCCCTCCAGCGCGCGCACGCGCAGCTGGCCGAGCGGGGGCTCACCGAGGACACCGTCCAGCCCGATCTCACCGCCGCCCAGCGCCAGCTGCTCGACCAGTACGTCGAGGCGTTCTGGCGCAAGGACGTCGACACCATCGTCTCCCTGCTCACCGCCGAGGCGGTCTGGGAGATGCCGCCGTTCACCAGCTGGTTCCGCGGCCGGGAGTCGATCGCCTGGCTCATCGGCAACGAGTGCCCGGGCGGCAGCTTCGACATGCCGATGCTGCCCACCTCCGCCAACGGCCAGCCCGCCTTCGGCCTCTACATGCGGGCGCCCGGCGGTGCGGGTTTCGTGCCGTTCCAGCTGCAGGTGCTGGAGTTCGACGGCGACGCCGTGCGGCACGTGGCGGCCTTCTTCGACCCCTCGCTGTTCGAGGTGTTCGGGCTGCCGATGCACCTGCCCGACGACTGGACGCCGTGAACCGGGCATGAGGTCGACCACCGCTCCAGCGGTCCTGCTCGACCTCACCGCCGCCGGCGCGCTGCTCGACCGGGCTGTGGCCCTCCTCGACCCGCTCCTGCGGCAGGTGCGGCCGATCGACCTGACCCGCCCCACACCGTGCGCCCGCTGGGACGTCGGGTGGCTCATCACGCATCTCCAGGACGCCGTGGCCGCCGTCGCGGAGGCGGCATCCGGCGAGGTGCGGGTGGAGCCGCGGCTCGTCGCGAGGCCCGAGCCGGTCGGCGTCGCGGACGCCGCCCGTGCGCTGCTGGAGCAGTGGCGCGCGGACGCCGCCGGCTCCCCGGTCGTCGTCGGGACCGCGCACCTGACGCCCGGCGTCCTCCTGGGCGCCGCGGCGCTCGAGATCGCCGTCCACGCCGACGATCTGGCGGTCGCCCTCGGCCGGCCCGGGATGGACGACGCGCTGGCTCTGACCCTCTGGCCGGTCGCGCGTGCGCTGGTGCGCACCGGCGACCGGGCGGGGCGCTTCGGCGCGCCCGTGGAGGTGCCGCCGGGGTCGCCGCCGCGGATGGTGCTGCGGGCCCATCTGGGACGCCGACCGGGCTGAGCGTCCCGCACCGGACCAGACAGATCCCGCTCAACGGCGGGGTTTTCGGCGTTTCGAGGACCAGAACCGCCGTTCCCGCCCGAAGCTCCCCCGGGGTTCTTAGGGTGACCTCATGCAGGTCGCCCGGACCGCTCCCCCAGCGGTCAGGCCGGTGCCCACCGGCGGATTCCTCTCCTCCACCTCCGATCCTCGACTGGAGCTGGCGCTCAGCGCCCAGCGGTCGGGGCGGCTCCTGGAGGCGCTCGGCCTGCTCTCCGCGCTGCACGCCTCGCCCTCCGGCGTCCCGGACCGTGATCTGCGGGTGCTCAGCGCCCTCGTCGAGCTGCGCACGGCCCGCGGCGACCTCGCCGAGGCGCGGGCCCTGGCGGCCGGGCTGCCCGCCGACCTGACCGCCGCCGTCCACGACGGCCTCGACCGTGCGGTCGCCGGCCAGGTCGAGGTGGCGCGTGCCGAGCTCGCCGCGGCCTCGGGTGATGTCGAGGAGGCGATCGCCGGCCACCGCCGCGCCGAGCACTGGGCCCACGACGCCGCTCCCGACGTCGTCCCGTGGCGGGCCGGACTCGCGGTCGCACTGATCCGCACCGGTGCCCGGCGCGAGGCGGCCTCGGTCGCCGCCGACCAGTACGCGGCCGCCCGTGCCTGCGGCGACCCCTACGCCGTCGCGATGGCCCTGCGCACGATGGCCACCACCGACCCCGGCGATCGTCGTCTGCACCACCTGCGGGCCGCGCGCCTCGAGCTGGAGGACGGCGGAGTGGTCGCCGAGCGGCTCGGTGCCCAGATCGACGCCGACCTCGGCGGGCTGCTGCTCCTCGGCTTCTCGCCCGACGACCGGGCCGAGGCCGTCCGGCTGCTGCGCAGCGCCGAGACCTACGCGGGCCGCCAGGAGCTGCGCCCGCTGCAGGAGCGGGTCGCCCGGCTGCTGGTGCGCATCGGCGAGGTGCCGCAACCGGTGCCCAGCGACGCCCTCGGCGCGCTCACCGCCACCGAACGCCGCGTCGCCGACCTGGCGGCCCGGGGGCTGACGAACCGGGCGGTGGCCGCCGAGCTCGCGGTCAGCGTCAAGGCCGTGGAGTGGCACCTCTCGCACATCTACCGCAAGCTCGGCATCACCTCGCGCACCCGGCTGCCGGGAGCGCTGGGGCTCTCCTCGGTCGGCTGAGGGGACGCGCGGGCCGACCCGGCCCCGGACTTCCCAGGGGAAGCCGTCGCGTATCAGGGGATGTTCCTCCTGATACGTGCAGGAGTCACCGGTGCACCGGTGATTCCGACACGCCGTCCGTCACCGTCAACCCACCCTCCCCAGGCCCGCTCACAGCCAGGCCCGCTCACAGCCAGGCCCGCTCACAGCCAGGCCCGCTCGCAGCCAGGCCCGCTCACAGCCAGGTCAGCTCACAGCCAGGTCAGCTCGCGCCCGTGCCCGTGGGCGTGAGCCCGCGCGACGCCGTCGATACCGACGACGAACGGTTGGGACGTGGCGGGGTCGAGTCGGCCGGCCGCGGCGACGCGCGGCAGCACCCGCGCACCCTCGTTGCTCACCCAGTGACAGGCACCCTCGGCCACCAGCCGGGTCATGAGGGTGTGGAAGCGCTCGCGGTCGTCGTCGGCGAGGTAGGCGATGACGGCGGTGTGGAACACGATCACCGGACCGTGGCGCCCGGCCTCGGCGATGAGGGCCTCGGTCGAGGTCAGCAGGTCGCCGGCCACGATCCGCGGCGGCTCGGCCCGGGCGATCTCGACCGCGGCCCGCAACGTGGCGCGGCGGTCGTCGTGCTCGGGCCAGATGAGGGTCTCCAGCCAGGCCATCGCATCGGGGTCGGTGACGTCGAGCGGGTGGAGGTCGATGCCGCCGCGCCACGCGACCTCGAGCGGGCGATCGGGCAGCGGAGCGGGCCCGCTCACCGTGCACGACAGCTCGTGCGCCGACGGCCCGGCCAGGGTGACGTCGCCGGCCGGCGTGGTCCACCGGTAGCTCCACCGGTCGGGGTAGAGGCACAGGCCGGCACTCGCGCCGACCTCGACCAGTGCCACGGGGGCACCGGCGGCGTCCGCCAGCTGCGCGAACGCCGGCAGCAACACCGCCGAGCGCCGCGCCTCGTTGGTCTGGGTGGAGCGGCCGAGGATGGTCGAGCGGAGGGTGCCGTCGTCGTCGAGGAGGGCGGCCCGCAGCGCCTCGTACGGGCCGGGCGCTGGGACGCCGTGCCAGCGGGCGGCGGCGAAGACGAGGTTGGGTTGGCGCTTGAGGCCGGGCAGGGTGTCGATCCAGGCCAGCACGTCAGTGTCGTCGGCGATCGCCGTCGACCACGCCACCAGGGACGGCGAGTCGACGCACTCGCGTGCGAAGGCGAGGTACTGGTCGCGGGTGCTGCCGTGAGGATCCATCCCGAGTAGGTCCTTTCCGGTGGGTGGTGGGGCGTCAGCCGGCCGGCAGCGCCACGTAGGTGGTCTCCAGGAACTCCTCGATGCCCTCGAAGCCGCCTTCGCGGCCGAAGCCGCTGGACTTCACGCCGCCGAAGGGTGCAGCCGGGTTCGAGATCAGGCCGGAGTTGATGCCGACCATGCCGTAGTCGAGGGCCTCGGCCACGCGGATGGTGCGGGCGAGGTCGCGGGTGTAGACGTAGGAGGCCAGCCCGTACTCGGTGTCGTTGGCACGGGCGATCGCCTCCTCCTCGGTGGCGAAGGTGCCGATGGCGGCCACGGGACCGAAGATCTCCTGACGCACCAGCTTCGCGGACGACGGCACGTCGAGCAGCACGGTCGGGCTGTAGAAGAAGCCGGCCCGCTCGGGCGCCGACCCGCCCGTGACGACCCGTGCGCCACCGGCCACGGCGTCCTCGACCAGGGCGGAGACACCGGCCACGGCCTTCTCGTCGATGAGCGGGCCGACGTCGACGCCGTCGTCCTGGCCGCGGCCCACCGACAACGCGCCCATGCGCGCACCGAGCTTGGCGGCGAACTCCTCGGCCACGGCCTCGTGGACGAGGAAGCGGTTGGCCGCCGTGCAGGCCTCGCCCATGTTGCGCATCTTGGCCACCATCGCGCCGTCGACGGCGGCGTCGACGTCGGCGTCCTCGAAGACGATGAAGGGGGCGTTGCCGCCGAGCTCCATGCTCACCCGCTGGAGGTTCTCGGCCGACTGGCGCACGAGGATCTTCCCGACGCCGGTGGAGCCGGTGAAGCTGACCTTGCGCAGCCGGTCGTCGTCCTGGAGCCGCTTGCTCACCTCGGCGGCGCGGGTGGTCGGCACGATGTTGAGGACGCCGTCGGGCAGCCCGGACTCGGCGAGCACCCCGGCCAGGGCGAGCATGGTGAGCGGGGTCTGCTCGGCCGGCTTGATGACCATCGTGCAGCCGGCCGCCACCGCCGGGCCGATCTTGCGGGTGCCCATGGCGAGCGGGAAGTTCCAGGGCGTGACGAACAGGCACGGCCCGACCGGCTTCTTGATCGTCAGCAGACGGCTGCCGCCGGCCGGCGCCTGCATCCAGCGGCCGTGGATGCGCACGGCCTCCTCGGAGAACCAGCGGAAGAACTCGTTGCCGTAGGCGACCTCGCCCTTGGCCTCGGCCACCGTCTTACCCATCTCCAGGCTCATGAGCAGCGCGAACTCCTCCGCGCGGGCCGCGATGGCCTCGAACGCACGGCGCAGGATCTCGCCGCGCTCGCGCGGCGGTGTGCGGGCCCAGTCGTGCTGCGCGGCGACCGCGGCGTCGAGGGCGGCGACCGCGTCGGCGACGGTGCCGTCGGCGACGGTGGTCAGCACCGAGCCGTCGGCGGGATCGAGCACCTCGAAGGTCTCCTGGTGCTCGGCGGGACGCCACCGCCCTCCGATGTACAGGGCACGGTGGTCGTCGGGCAGCAGGGCGGAGACGCGGTCGAGGCTCACGGGACCGATCCTGTCACCGCCCTCCGACGCCGCCAACGGGGGCCCGCCCCGTCGGCAGCGCGGACCACGTCGGGATATTTGTCCCGGACGTGTGGGGGGATTCGGCCTCCATCGGTCCCGCGGCCATGGCACACTGGTGCCGTCGACTTCGGAGGGAGCACTCAGAAGCGACGGTGAACCCCTTGCTGACCCCATGCAGCGAGGGGTTCACTCATGTCAGCCCCTGTCAGCGACCGCGCAGGAAGGCCTCCAGCAGCGGCCCGGCCGTTCCCGAGCCGGAGCTCCCCTCGTCGACGAAGACCGCCACGGCGAGGTCGCCCTGGGCGCCGACCATCCACGCGTGGGTGAGGGTGCGGCCGTCGCGCTCGAACTCCGCGGTACCGGTCTTGGCGATGACCGGGTCGCCGGGGACGTCGAGGAGACCGCGCCCCGATCCGCCGGTCACCACGCCGCGCAGCATCGAGCGCAGCGCGCCGGTCTCGGCCGCCGTCAGCGGGGCAGCGTCGGCCGGCGGCTCGGCGCGGACGTCGTCGACCAGCCACGGGACGACGGTGCGCCCGGCCACGACCGAGGCGAGCACGGTGGCCATCGCCATCGGCGAGGCCAGCACCCCGCCCTGACCGATGAGGTCGGCCGCGGCCTGGGTCTGCGAGCCGGGCGGGGGCACCTGACCGAAGTAGGCGGGGAAGCCGAGGTCGTGGTCGACCCCCACCCCGAGGGACGCCGCAGCGGCCGCGAGGTCGCCGTCGTCGAGGCGCCCGCGCTGGCCGATGAAGGCGGTGTTGCAGGAGTTGGCGAGCGCGGTCGCGAGCGGGATGTCGCCGTTGGCGCCGGCCGGGTAGTCGGAGTAGTTGGTGAAGCGCTTGCCGTCGACGGTGACCGCGACCGGGCAGGACACCGTGCTCGAGGGCGTCAGCCCGGCGCGCAGCAGGGCCAGGCTGGAGACGATCTTGAAGGTGGAGCCGGGCGGGAACTGGCCGTAGGTGGCGAGGTTGAGAGCACTGCCGGGACCGTTGGCCGCCGCGAGCACTGCCCCGGTGCTGGGACGGATCGCCACGAGCGCGCTCGGCGGCCCGACCTCGGCGAGCACCCGCTCGGCCAGCGACTGGAGCGACTCGTCGAGACTGAGGCGCAGGGCCGTGCCGTTCGTCGGCTCGATGCGCGTGAGCTCGCGGCGCTCGGCGTTACCCGGGGAGTCGGCGTCGCCGCCGTCGGCGGGGACGACGGCGTCGACCACCGCGCCGGGCGTGCCGCGCAATCGGTCGTCGTAGCGGGCCTGGAGCCCCGAGAGGCCGGCGACGTCGCCGACGCGGTAGCGCTGCGGATCGTCCTGGACCATCTCGGCGGTCACCGGCCCGACCGAACCGAGGATCGGCGCGGCGAAGGTGCGGGTCGGGGCGAGCGGGAGCTGCCCGGCGATGGCGGCCGCCCCGGGGATGGTGTCGTAGTCGCGGCCCACGCGCACCGGGACGTCCTCCTGCCGCAGCACCAGGCCCTCGACGAACGCCTTCGGGCCGGCCGCCTTCACCCGGGCCGCGAAGTCGTCGGCGTCGATGCCGAGCAGGTCGGCCAGGCGCCGGGCCGAGCGCGCCGCGGTCGACGCCGACACCCGGCTGCGGTCGATGCCGAAGCGCACCACCGGCCGGTCGGTGACCAGCACCCGCCCGCCGGCGCCTCGCACGACGCCGCGCTGCGGCGGCACGGAGACGGCGTCGAGCACCTCGCCGTCGGCCAGGGAGGGTTCGACGAGCCCACCGCTCCAGGCGCTCTGCCAGGCGCTGCCGCGCAGGGTGAGCGGCGCCTCGGTGGTGTAGGTCCACGCGTCGGCGCCCGGGACCAGGGTCCAGCTCCAGGCGAGGGTGACGGTGGCGCTGGTGCCGGTCACGGCGATGTCGTCGACGCGCACCTGCGGGGTGCGGTCGTCCATGCCCGCGACGATGGCCGCGTAGCGGCGACCGGCCTGCTCGGCGGTGAGGCCGGCGAGGTCGACGTCGGCGAAGTCGCCGTCGGTCAGGGCCGCCGCGAGCGCCTCGGCGGCCGGCCGCAGGTCGGGGCCGTCCTCCTCCCCGCCGCCCGAGCAGGCGGTCGGGACGAGGAGGAGCAGCGCCGCGAGCGCCCAGCCGAACCGAGACATGCTCCCGGTTCTATCAGCCCTCGCCGACAGGACCCTTCTTGTGCCGCGGCTTGCGGGGCGCGTCGCCCCGGTCGCCCCGGTCGCCCCGGTCGCCCCGGTCGCCCCGGTCGCCCCGGTCGCCGCGGTCGTAGCTGCGCTCGCCGTCGCGGCGAGGACGCCCCGGACGGCCGGCCGGCGGGCCGGAGTCGCGCTTGAGCTCGATCAGCTTGCCGCTGATGCGGGTCTGGCGCAGGGCCTCCCACGCCTCGGGGGCCAGCTCGGCGGGCAGTTCGACGAGGGAGAAGTCGGGGCGGATCGTGATGGCCCCGAAGTCGGCGCGGCGCAGGCCGCCCTCGTTGGCGATGGCGCCGACGATCTGCCGCGGCTCGATGCGGTGCCGCTTGCCGACCTCGATGCGGTAGAGCGCGAGCGGCGGCCCGTCGGCGCGCCGGTTCGGCCGCTCGCCGCGGGCCGGCCGGTCGCCGCGGTCGCCCCGGTCGCCGCGGTCGGCACCGCCGTCACGGTCGCGTTCGCGCGGTGCGCGCACGGGCCGCTCGTCGGCGGGGTCGAGCAGCAGTGGAGTGTCGCCCTGGGCGACGACGGCCAGCGCGGCGGCGACGTCGGCCTCGGGCACGTCGTGGTGACGGACGTAGTGGTCGACGATGTCGCGGAAGGCCGCGATGCGGTCGGTCTGGCCCAGCGCGGCGGTGATGGCGTCGTCGAAGCGGGCGAGACGGGTGGCGTTGACCTCGTCGACGCCCGGCAGCGGCATCTCGACCAGGGGCCGCTTGGTGGCCTTCTCGATCTGCTTGAGCAGGTAGCGCTCGCGCGGGGTGATGAAGGAGATGGCATCGCCGGTGCGTCCGGCCCGACCCGTGCGGCCGATGCGGTGCACGTAGGACTCGGTGTCGGTGGGGATGTCGTAGTTGACGACGTGGCTGACGCGGTCGACGTCGAGACCGCGGGCGGCGACGTCGGTGGCCACGAGGATGTCGAGCTTGCCGGCCTTGAGCTGGTTGACGGTGCGCTCGCGCTGGGCCTGGGCGACGTCGCCGTTGAGCGGCGCCGCGGAGTAGCCCCGGGCCCGCAGCTTCTCGGCGAGGGTCTCGGTCTCGTTCTTGGTGCGGACGAAGACGATCATCCCGTCGAAGTTCTCGACCTCGAGGATGCGGGTCAGCGCGTCGACCTTCTGCGGGTAGCTGACGACGAGGTAGCGCTGGGTGATGTTGGCGGCCGTGGTGCTGGTGGCCTTCACCGTGATCTCGGCGGGGTCCTCGAGGTAGCGCTGGGAGAGCCGGCGGATCTGGGCGGGCATGGTGGCCGAGAACAGCGCCACCTGCTTGGTGGCCGGGGTGTCGGCGAGGATCGTCTCGACGTCCTCGGCGAAGCCCATGTTGAGCATCTCGTCGGCCTCGTCGAGCACGAGGAAGCGCAGCTCGGAGAGGTCGAGGGTGCCCTTCTCCAGGTGGTCCATGATGCGACCCGGCGTGCCGACGACGACGTGGACGCCGCGGCGCAGCGCGGAGAGCTGGACGCCGTAGCCCTGGCCGCCGTAGACCGGCAGCACGTGGACGCCGGTGAGGTGGGCCGCGTACCGCTCGAACGCCTCGCACACCTGGAGCGCGAGCTCGCGGGTGGGGGCGAGCACGAGCGCCTGCGGGGTCTTCTGGGAGACGTCGAGCTGGTCGAGCACCGGCAGCGCGAACGCCGCGGTCTTGCCGGTGCCCGTCTGGGCCAGGCCGACGACGTCGCGGCCGGCCAGCAGGGTCGGGATGGTGGCGGCCTGGATGGCCGAGGGGGTCTCGTAGCCGACGTCGCGCAGGGCCTTCAGCACCTTGGCACCCAGGCCGAGATCGGCGAAGGTGGGCTGGGCGGGGACGTCGTCGGTGTGCTCGGAAGCGGGGATATCGGTGGTGGGGTTCTCGCCGGCGTGTCCGGCGACCGCGGGCTCTCCCGCGGGTTCAACAGGGTCAGTCACCCGACAACGGTAGTGGCCGCTCCCCCCGCCGGCCCATTCCGCAGCGGAGTCGATCCGGCCACACTGGCTCCGTGACCGATCGCGAGGAGGAGCTCTTCCATCCCGCGACCCTGGGCGAGTGGAGCGCGTGGCTCGCCGCCCACCACGATCGCGGCCTCGGCGTGTGGGTCGTCGGGTGGCGACGCACCAGCGGCCGCGAGGTGCTCGAGTACGAGGATCTCGTGCTCGAGGCGCTGTGCTGGGGCTGGGTGGACTCCCGGAGCAAGGGCCTGGACGCCGAGCGGTCGATGCTGTGGTTCGCCCCTCGCTCGCCACGCTCGACCTGGGTGCGCTCGAACCGGGACCGGATCGCCCGCCTCGAGGCCGAGGGTCGCCTGCAGCCCCCCGGTCGGGCGGCGGTGGAGGCCGCGCGGGCCAACGGCATGTGGGATCTGCTGCTCGATGCCGAGGCCGGCGTCGTCCCGCCGCGTCTGGACGCGGAACTCGACGTCGTCCCGGGCGCGCGGGCCGGGTGGGCAGCGCTGAGCGATGCCGCCCGTACCCGGTCGCTGACCGAGCTGGCCCTGGCTCGCACCGACGCCACCCGGGCCCGGCGCATCGCCACGATCGTCGAGGCCTGCGCGGCCGGACGCCGTCCGTTCTGAGCCGCCGGTCGATCCGCATCTCCTTCGAGCGGGAGGTGGAGCGCGGGTGGGGAATGGCCGCGCTTCCTCAGGGTGCAGGTGGAGGAGCCGATCAGGAATCCATCAATTTCCTGCGGGTCCAGTGGAGCCGTGCTACCTTTGGTGAACGGAACATGAACAGGAGGTGTCTCATGAGGTCCCAGAAGATGACCGGTGAGATCGTCCAGGTGTGGATCAGCGTCCCCGACGCCGAGGGCCGCTCCCACCTGGAGTCGCGGTGGGTGACGCCCGAGATCGCCGCCCAGTTGCACACGACCTACGCGGCCTGACCACCGAGCGGAGCAGATCCGCCCAGACCGCGCGCACAGGCCCCGTCCCGATCACCGGGACGGGGCCTGTGTGCTGTGCGCGGACCAGCCCTCACCCCCACCGGTCTGGACCGGTGCGGCGTCTGCGGGGAAGGCTCGGGAATGGATCCGACCACCGCTCCGTTACGGTGGTTGAAAGTTCTACCAACCCGACGACTTCCAGGAGCCTCCCATGGGCATCTTCAGCAAGAAGGCCGCCACCGACACCTTCGACGCCGCCACCTCGGTGCTCGACGACATCTCCGGCGACTACACCCTCGACGCCAGCCACAGCCGCCTCGGCTTCAGCGCCCGCCACGCCATGGTCACCACCGTCCGCGGCCAGTTCGGCGAGTGGAGCGGCACCGCCCACGTCGACGCCGCGAACCCCGCCGCCTCCTCGGTCTCGCTCACGATCAAGGCCGCCTCCATCGACACCGGCTCCGCCGACCGCGACGGCCACCTCGCCTCCCCCGACTTCTTCGACGCCGAGACCTACCCGGAGATCACCTTCGTCTCCACCGACGTCAGCCGCGACGGCGACGACTGGACCATCGTCGGCGACCTGACCATCAAGGGCGTCGCCAAGCCGGTCACCATCGAGTTCGAGCACACCGGCTCGGCCACCGACCCCTTCGGCAACACCCGCATCGGCTTCGAGGGCGCCAGCTCGCTCAACCGCAAGGACTGGGGCCTCACCTGGAACGCCGCGCTCGAGACCGGCGGCGTGCTCGTCTCGGAGAAGATCAAGCTCGAGTTCGACGTCTCGGCCATCAAGAGCGCCTGAGCCTCCCACCCCCTCACCAGGGGTCCCGAGGGGCCGCATCCGGATATCCGGGTGCGGCCCCTCGTGCGTGCGGGCGAGGATGCGCCGGTGATCGATCTCCCCGCCGGCTACACCGCGCGTCCCCTCGTGCCCACCGACGCGGCCGCCGTCGTCGCCGTCATGGCCGCCCAGCAGCTGCGCGACGTCGGGGAGGTCGCGATCGAGCTCGCCGACATCGAGTCCGACTGGGCCCGGCCGTCCTTCGACCTCGGCGCGCAGACCATCGGCGTCCTCAGCGGCACCGCGACAGGGGAGGTCCTCGTCGGCTACGCCGAGGTGAGCGGCTCCTCGCGCGGTGACGCCTGCGTGCACCCCGACCACGAGGGTCGCGGCATCGGCACCGCCCTCGCCGCCTGGATGCGGCGCCGCGCCCGCGAGCGCGGCGAGGAGTGGATCGGGATGCCCGTGCCCGCCGGTTCCGCCGGCGACCGGCTGCTCGCCGCGCTCGGCTACGAGGTGCGCTGGGACTCCTGGGTGCTCGCGCTGCCGGGGGACGCCGTCGTCCCGCCGCGCGACCTGCCCACCGGGTACGCCGTCCGCGAGGCGCGCCCCGAGGAGTACGAGCAATGCTGGACGGTGAAGGAGGACGCCTTCCTGGAGTGGTCGGCGCGCGAGCGCGAGTCCTACGCCGACTGGGCCGCGACCGTGCTCGGGCGCCCCGGATTCGCGCCCTGGAACCTCCGGGTGGTGCTCGACTCCGACGGATCGGTCGTCGCCATGGCGCACGTGGTGCTCGCGCCGATCACCGACGGGCTCGAGGGCTACATCGGCTCCCTGGCGACGCGCGCCGACCAGCGCGGACGCGGTCTGGCCCAGGCGCTGCTGGCCGACGCCTTCGCGACCGCGCGTGCCCACGGCGCCGTCCGCTGCGCCCTCGACACCGACTCGCGCACCGGGGCGCTCGGCCTCTACGAGAAGGTCGGCATGGTCGTCACCCAGACCTGGCGGCACCGCGGCATCCGGGTCACAGCCTGAATCCACCGGCTCCCCGCTACTGCGCGACACCATCCGGGCGCCCTGGCTTCGTTACCGCCGCTCGATGGTGCAACCAGACCGCCGTCGCGCCGGCGCCTTGCCAGGACACCCGCCTGGTGCCGCTCGCTACGCGGCGCACCGGTGGATCCAGGCTGAGGCAGCCTGGGATCAGCCGCCCTCGACGATCGTCGTGGTGACCGCCGTGACGCACGGACGCCGCGGGGTGGAGGAGAAGCCGAAGTCGGGAGGCGGGTCGACGGGCGCGAGCCCACCGAGGTCGACGCCGTCGAACCTGCCGCGGGCGGCAACGATCGAGCGGACGTCGCCGGCTCCGTAGTACTCGCGACGGCCGTTGCCCGCCGACCCGCGGGTGCGCACGCCGCGCAGCGCGACCCGGGCGACCGGATCGGTGACGGCGCAGAACCAGGGCGCCCGGGCGAGCGGCGGCGGCACGGCGCGCAGCAGGACGCCGAGCGGCGTGCGCCCGCCGAGCTCCAGATCGAGGGCGAGGGACGCCGTCCGCACCGACCAGCCGTCGCCGGGACCGGGGCCGCTGTCGGCCACCGCGACGGGCTCGATGCGCACCTCGTCGAAGGAGTAGGTGGCGGCCACGAACGCGGCGACCCGCTCGTCGGGGGCCAGCAGCACACGGTGTCCGGTGGCGGTGGCGACCATGACGTCGGCGAAGGGTCCCCACGGTCCGGCGTCCCACCGACCGACCACCAGGCGGACGCCGGAGTTGGAGCCGACGCCGGCGATCCGGCCCACGAACCGGTGCCGGACGGGCATCAGCCGGCGCTGAAGGGGAGCGCCTCGCCCTCGCAGCAGTTCGCCTTGAACTTGCACTGGGGACAGAACCAGCGGGTGGCGATCGGGTCGAACTCGTGACCGCAGGCCAGGCAGGAGAAGTACCCGGCCGCGGCCACGCCGGCGGGCCGTGAGGAGTCAGGAGCTGTCACTCCCCGAGAGTCCCACGGCCCGCCGGCGGTCGCGAGGACGCTCGCCGTCTCGTGATCACCGAGGGGAGCTCAGTGCACTGCGAACGCCTCGATTCCCCCCCACCGGCGACCGACCGCATCAGTCATGGGCTGCGGCCGGCCTTCCGGCGCGCCGGCGAGGACCGGCGCGTCTACGACGGTAGGTGCCGCGCAGCGCCCGTGGACCGCGGCGGTGTCTCAATCCGAGACACCCTCCTCGACCGGTGATACGAGGCCCCTGCCGAACGTCCCACCCGGGGGTTATCCTGACCCGCATGGGGGGTGGGGAGACCTCCGGCTCGCAGCGAGCCCGCCGACACCACGCCGCGTCGCGCACCATGTCGCACGGCGTGCCGCACCGCCTGCTCGCGTCCTGGCAGCGCAGCGAGGCCTACGGCGTCCCGCTCGAGGAGATCACCCCGGTCTTCGCCGGCACCGTCGAGGACGACTCGCTGTTCTTCCAAGCCGGACAGGAGGCCCTCGACGGGCTCCAGCGCACCCTCGTCGACGAACCGGTCAGCCTGATGCTCACCGATCCCGACGGCCTGGTGCTCACCCGGGGCAGCGGCGACCACGGGCTGCTGCGGGCCCTCGATCGGGTGCATCTCGCGCCGGGCTTCTCCTACGCCGAGCGCGAGGCCGGCACGAACGGCCTCGGGCTGGCCCTGGCCGATCGGCTGCCCACCCTCGTCCGGGCCGAGGAGCACTACGCCCTGAGCCTCGCCGGCTACACGTGCGCGGCTGCGCCGGTGCTCGATCCGCGCACCGGTCGACTGCTCGGCGCGGTCAACCTCACCACCTGGGCCGACACCCCGCCCCACCTCATGCTCGCCCTCGTGCAGGCGGCGGCCGGTTCGACGGCGTCCCTCGTGCTCGCCCGCGGCGCGGGCCACGACAGCCGGCCGATGCCGCGCGGGGAGGTCCGCCGCCTCGGCGCGCATCGGCTCGAGCCCGGCGCGGGCGCCGTCGAACCCGCTCGGCTCTCGACCTCGTGGCGCGACGCCTTCGACCTCGCCGTCCTCGCCCAGCGCTGCGGGCGGGTGGTCGCCGCGGTCGGCGAGCCCGGAGCCGGGCGCACGACCCTGCTCGCCCAGGCGCTGCGCGCTCGGCGACCCCACGGCCGCATCCTCGCCGCGAGCGCCCCGGCACCCCAGGACGCCGAGGGCTGGCTCGGCCTGTGGAGCCCCGAGCTCGGCAAGCCGCACACGGTCGTCGTGCTCCGCGACGCCGACGCCCTGCCCGCCTGGGCGGCGGAGCAGGTGCGCGACCTCGTGCAGCGTGCCCGGCGGACGGCCCGCCCCGTCGACACCGGCGGGGCCGACGGCACCACCGGGACCGACGCGACCGACGGGGCCGCGGGAGCGCCGATCGCCTTCACCTGCGAGCGCTTCGAGGACCTCCCGGCAGCGCTGCGCGATGTCGTCGACTCCGTGGTGCCGGTGCCGCCGCTGCGCGAGCGCCCCGAGGACGCCGTCGCCATCGCCGAGCAGATCGCCCTGCGGGTGCGCGGCCGCGAGGTCGGGCTGACCCCGGCGGCCAGGCGCGCGCTGGCCGACCACGGCTGGCCGGGCAACACCTCCGAGCTGGTCGCGGCGATCACCCACGCCGCGACGCGTGCCGACGTGATCGACGTCGTCCACCTGCCGCCCTCGGTGCTGGCCGCGCGTCGGCGGTTGACCCGGTTGGAGACCTTCGAGCGCGACGAGATCGTGCGGGTCATCGCGCGACCGGGCATCACGATGCGCGCGGCGTCCGACGAACTCGGGATCAGCCGCGCCACCCTCTATCGGAGGGTCGCGCAGTACGACATCCGCGTGCCACGCTGAGGCCCATGCGCACCAGCAGGCTCGAGGCCTTCAGCGACGGCGTCCTGGCGATCATCATCACGATCATGGTGCTGGAGGTGAAGATCCCGCACGGCGAGGAGTTCAGCGACCTCGGGGACTCCTTCCCGAGCCTGCTCACCTACCTGCTGAGCTTCATCTACATCGGCATCTACTGGAACAACCACCATCACCAGTTCCAGCTGGTGAAGCGGGTCGACGGCGTCGTCCTCTGGGCGAACCTGCACCTGCTCTTCTGGCTCTCCCTCGTGCCGTTCACGACGGCCTGGATGGACGAGTCCTCGCTCGCCTCGGCACCGACGGTCGTCTACGGCGTCAACCTGCTGGCCGCCGCGATCGCCTACTACGTGCTCCAGCAGGTGGTGCTGAGGGCCGACGATGCCGGGCACCTCGAGCTCGCGCTCGGCAACGACCTCAAGGGCAAGATCTCGCCGGTGCTCTACACGCTCGGCATCCTGGCGGCGTTCGTCTCGCCGGCCGTCGGGATCGCCTTCTTCGTGGCGGTCGCCCTGCTGTGGATCGTGCCCGATCGACGCCTGGAGTCCTACGTCGCCGAGCACGCGGCCGACTGAGGCCCCAGGTGACCCGCGACCTCGACGTCGTCCTCGTCGGGGCGACCGGCTTCACCGGCACCCTCGCGGCCGAGCACCTCGCCCGCGCAGCACCCACCGACCTGCGCTGGGCGCTCGCGGGCCGCAACCGGGCGAAGCTCGAGGCCGTGCGCGAGGCGCTGCCGGCGGGCGTCGCACCCGCGGAGATCGTGGTGGTCGCCAGCGACGACGACGCCGCCCTGCGGTCGCTCGCCGAGCGCAGCCGCGTGGTGATCGGCGCGGTCGGCCCCTACCTCCAGCACGGCGATCCGCTCGTCGCGGCGTGCGCGGCCGCCGGCACCGACTACGTCGACCTCACCGGAGAGCCGGAGTTCGTCGACCGCACCTACCTGCGCCACCACGCCACCGCCGTCGCGAGCGGCGCCCGGCTCGTGCATGCCTGCGGGTTCGACTCCGTGCCCCACGACCTCGGCGCGCTGTTCACCGTGCGCCAGCTCGTCGACGTCGACGGGCCAGTGCGGCTGCGCGGCGTCGTCCGGGCCGGCGGCGGGGTCTCGGGCGGCACGTTCGCCTCGCTGCTGGGCGCTGCGTCCCGGGTGAGGGAGATGCGCGCGGCCGCCCGCGAACGCGCGGCGGCCGAGCCCGCGCCGTCCGACGGACGTCGCGCCCGACAGGTCACCCTGCGTCCGGGCCGCGATCCGCTGCTGGGGCTGTGGCTGCTGCCGCTGCCGGCCATCGACCAGGCGATCATCGCCCGCAGCGCCGCGGCCCTGCCCGACTTCGGGCCCGACCTCTCCTACTCCCATGCCGCCGGGCTGCGCCGGGCTCCGGTGCTCGTCGGTGCCCTGGGCGGCATCGCGGCCACCGTCGCGGTCGCGCAGGTCGGCCCGGCACGCCGACTGCTGATGCGACGGCTGCCGCAGGGCACGGGTCCCTCGGCGGAGGTGCGGGCGGCGTCCGGCTTCACCGTCGACCTCGTCGCCGAGACCGACGCCGGCCCGTGGGTGCACTGCCGCGTCACCGGCATGGACCCCTACGACCTCTCCGGCATCGCGCTCGCCGAGAGCGCGCTGTCGTTGGCCCTCGACGACAACCCGCCCACCGCCGGCCAGGTCACCACCGCCCAGGCCATGGGCGATGCCCTCACCGCCCGGATGGAGCGGGTCGGGGTGCGGTTCGAGGTCGTCGCACGCGGCTGAAGGGGCGTCGCGAAGTCGCCGACCACCCCGCTCGTGATATCACGGCGGTACCGTGGCCATGAACCTGCGACCCACCGACGCCGAGAGCGATTGACAACCCATAGAAGCGTCTCAGGGTGGATGAGGCCGAGGCGATGATCCTCCAGGCTGCCGTGGGCCGGCTCGACGTCCCGGCGATCGCCGACTGGCTCCGCACCCACGCGAGGCCGACGTCCTGACCGGCCCCTGACCGGCCCCTGAACGCTTCAGTCCAGCTGCCCCATCACGACCGAGTCCGCATAGAACAGGGCGTATCCGTGTTCCACCGCCGGAATGACCCCGGCGTAGACGGTGGCCGGGGAGTCGAGGAATCCGTGCAGGCAGGAGGTCGGCACGGTCAGGGTCGCGGTGCGTCCGGAGGTCTCGAAGGCGGCGTCGGGACAGGAGCGGCGTGACCGCTGCCCGTTCGCACCGTAACGGACGACCTCGACGTCGCCGGATGTGCGGAACCCCCGAGCCGACAGCCGGACGTCGCCGCGCACGAAGGTCATCGTGATCGGGGCGACCGTCGAGTCTGGTCGCGGCACCGAGCGGCGTGTGCGCACGACGAGGGTGAGGGTGCCTGCGTCGGCGTCGAGGGTGGTCGTGGCGCGCCGGAGATCGGCGGCACGGGCGAAGGCCGGACGTCGGCGGGCATCGCCCGGGGTGGCCGTGACGTCGCCTAGCGGGTCGGCATGGTCGACGACCACCGGTTCGGCGGTCCGCTGCTGCGCGGACGCCGCGACGGGCACAGTCGCGACCACCAGCACGGCCGACATCAGGGCGATCGGACGACGCCGACGCACCCGTTGCTCCTGCCCGCTCCGAGAGGCCACGACGACCTCAGAAGCCGGAACTGCCGCCCCGGCCCCAGAACCCGCGGACCCACATCGAGGCGGCCTCCGCCTTGGCCTGCTCGTTGGCCGGCCGCCGCCGGTCGATGCCGCGGACGCGGTGGTGCGGGTCGGCGCGCCACCCGAGGAACAGGAGGGCGAGGACGCCGATGCCGACGATCATCCAGAACATGGTGACCTCCGAGGTCGTGTCGCTCCGCGATGGAGCCGACGCCTCAAGTGCACTCCTGCCACACCTCGGGCGTCAAGGACATCCGGACCGGAACGAGCCGGGGGAACCCCGACGCCGTCCGGACCGTTGAGGGGCATCAGACCGCGCCGACGTCCAGATGCGTGAGCGGGAACTCCCGCGTCGGCGAGGCGTCGTCGCTGTAGAAGCGCGTGTGGGTGCGCGGACGGCGCCGATGTTCGCCGAGCGTCGAGACGCCCAGGACCGCCGACTCCGCTCCGAGGAGACAGCTGAACGGCACGGTGAGGGTGACGAGCCGGCCGGCGGCGACCGTGCTCGCCGCCGGGCAGTCGACAGGGTCGGGGGTGCCGTCGCCGTCGTGGGCGTCGTCGAGCGGCAGCACGGTCGTGGTGCCGGTGCGCAGGTCGGCGAGGAGTTCGAAGGCGACCTGGTCGGGAGCGAAGCCGACGACCATGAGCGAGGCCCGCAGGCGGCGACCCAGCTCGGGCCGGCGTCCGGTCCTGGTGACCGCGACGGTCAGGAGGTCGGCGGCGCGGTCGCTGGTGAAGGTGACCGACCGCAGGTCGAGGCTGTGGCGCAGGGGGGCGTCGTCCCGGCGGGCCCGGCCGAGGTAGGAGTCGACATCGCCCTGCGCGTCGACGACGGTCTCGACGACGGCGGGGGCGGCGAGGTCGGCCGGCGACGGCTCGGCGTCGGCCGTGGCCACCGGACCGGCGGCCGGGAGTGCGAGGGCGACAGCGAGGGGGACGACGCGGAGCGCCGACCTCACATCGCTCCGCCGGGGCCGAAGTCGTTGTACCGAGCCGCGGCCTGCCCCTCGGCGATGGCCTGCTCGGCGGCCGCGTTGCGGCGGCTGACGCGAGCAGTGCCGCGCCTGCGGTCGTAGGCCCAGGCGGCGAGAGCAGCGAGCACGACGAGTGCGCCGACGACGATCCAGAACATGTGAACCCCTCCTCGGCCCGCCCGCTCGGGCGGGGCGACCAGTCAACACCGAGCCGTTCGACGGCGTCCAGAGCATGAACACCCGAACGCGCACGGCCCCGCCCGACGCGAGGTCGAGCGGGGCCGTGCGGCTGGTGCGGGGTGGATCAGCGGATGGAGGCGCCCGAGATGGTGCGGGCGATCACGAGGCGCTGGATCTCGCTGGTGCCCTCGAAGATCGTGTAGATCTTCGCGTCGCGCGACCAGCGCTCGACCGGGTACTCGCGGGTGAAGCCGTTGCCGCCGAGGATCTGCATCGCCTGGGTGGTCACCTTGACCGCGGTCTCGCCGGCGAAGAGCTTCGACATCGAGCCCTCGGCGGCGGTGAACGGCTGGCCGTTGGCGGCCATCGAGGCGGCGCGCCACACGAGCAGGCGGGCGGCGTCGATGCTGGTCTTCATGTCGGCCAGGGCGAAGGCGACGGCCTGGTTCTCGATGATCGCCTTGCCGAACTGCTCGCGGGTCTTGGCGTAGTCGAGCGCGGTCTCGTAGGCGGCGCGGGCGATGCCGACGGCCTGGGCGCCCACGGCGGGACGGGTGCGCTCGAAGGTGGCCATCGAGGCGTTGCCCGAGCTGCTCGCACCCTCGCGGGCACGGGCGAGACGCGCGTCGAGCTTCTCCTTGCCGCCGAGCAGGCAGCGGCCGGGGATGCGCACGTTGTCGAGGACGACCTCGGCGGTGTGCGAGGCGCGGATGCCGTGCTTGTGGAACTTCTGGCCCTGGGAGAGGCCCTTCGTGCCCGGCGGGATGATGAAGCTCGCCTGGCCGCGGGTGCGCAGGTCGGGGTCGACGACGGCGGTGACGACGTGGACGTTGGCGATACCGCCGTTGGTGGCCCAGGTCTTGGTGCCGTTGATGACCCACTCGTCGGTCTTCTCGTCGTAGACCGCGCGGGTGCGCATGGCGCCGACGTCGGAACCGGCGTCGGGCTCGGAGGAGCAGAAGGCGGCGACCTTGAGGTCGCCGGGCTCGCCGAACATCTGCGGCAGCCACTCCATGACCTGCTCCTCGGTGCCGTTCGAGCTCAGGCCCGCGGCGGCCAGCGAGGTGCCGGTGATGGCCAGGCCGATGCCGGCGTCACCCCAGAAGAGCTCCTCGAGGAACACCGGGATGCCGAGGCCGGTGGGGTCGAAGGCCTGGGTGGCGACGAAGTCGACGGAGTACAGGCCGATCTTGGCGGCCTCCTCCAGCACGGGCCAGGGGAACTCCTCCTTCTCGTCCCACTCGGAGGCGGCGGGGCGGACGACGTCCGCGGCGAACTGGTGCACCCAGTCCTTGAGGTCGAGGTGGTCCTGCGACAGGGTGAAGTTGGTGGGCGTCTCGGTCACGTCGATGACTGTACCCGCGGGTATAACTCCGTGTTACAACTTCGGGCGAACGTCACACCTCAGCGGTGTCCCGTGCGGGTGAACATCAGCGTGGCCGCCTCGACGATCTCGGCCGGCGTCGCGTCGATAGTGCCGTCGAGCCAGGCGGTCATCAGCTCCTCGACGCCGCCGATGAACATGAGCGACTGCAGCACGGCGTCCCGCTCGGGCAGCGCCTCCTCGCCGTAGAGCAGCCGGCCCTCGTCGGCGACGATCGCGGCGAAGGCGCGGGTCATGGCGTTGCGCGGGCCGCGCAGCTCGGGCCAGGACGGCGCCTCGAGGGTGACCACGCGTCCCACCCGCGGGTCGTCGGTCATGACGTGGACGAAGGCCGCGAGGGCGGCGCGCACCCGCTCGGTGGGCCCGCCCTCGGTCTCCTCGATCGCCCGCAGACCGTCGGTGCGGATGCGGTCGCCGATCTGCTCCAGGACGGCGATCAGCACCTCCTCCAGCCGGGAGAACGACTCGTAGAAGTAGCGCTCGGTGAGGCCGGCCTCGTTGCAGACCAGGGTCATGGTGATGCGCGGGCCACCCTCGCGGCCCCACACCTCCAGAGCCGCCTCGACGAGCTGCGCACGCCGGGCCGCGGCCCGCTCCTGCGCCGTCATGCCCCGGTAGCGCCCGGACTTCACCGCCATGGCACGCATCCTCGCATCGGGCCTCCTCCTCGCCTGGCTCCGACCAGGCCGCCCGGTGGGTCCGGGTCGCCGCAGGATGCATATTGACAGACGCGTCTGTCTGATTGAAGCTGGGCACGTGACCCAGACCACATCGCGCCCCGGGACGACGGCGTCCGCGGGGTCACCGACACCGTCGCGACCGCTGGCGGAGGTCCTTCCGCAGGACCGCGGGAAGCCCGTGCTCGGCCGCGCCCTGGAGTACGCGAAGGACCCGCTCGCGATGTTCCAGCGCCAGTGGGACCACTACGGCCCGGTCTCGCCGATCCTCATGCTCGGCCAGCGCTGGGTCTTCCTGCTCGGCCCCGAGGCCTGCGAAGCCGCGCTCACCAACCGCGACAAGGCCTTCGTCAACGGCCCGGCCTGGACCGAGGTCATCGGCCCCTTCTTCCAGCGCGGTCTCATGCTCCTCGACTTCGAGGAGCACCACATGCACCGCCGGATCATGCAGCAGGCCTTCACCCGCGACCGGCTCGAGGGCTACGTCGAGCGCATGCACCCGGCCATCGAGCAGGGCCTGCGCCGCTGGCGTCCGCTGCCGCGCTTCGAGGCCTACCCGGCCCTGAAGACCCTCACCCTCGACATCGCCGCCGAGATCTTCATGGGCGGCGCCGAGCACACCCCGCCCTCGGAGATGGCCGCGATCAACAAGGCGTTCATCGACTGCGTGCAGTCGGCCGCCGCCATCGTGCGCTACCCGCTGCCGGGCACCCGGTGGAAGCGCGCGATCAAGGGACGCCGCGTGCTCGAGGACTTCCTGCGCTCCTACCTGCCCGACCGGCGCGCCACCGAGACCAGCGACATGCTCAGCCAGCTGTGCCACATCGAGACCGAGGACGGCGAGCGGTTCACCGACGACGACGTCATCAACCACATGGTCTTCTTGATGATGGCCGCCCACGACACCTCGACCATCACCGTCTCCACGATGCTCGAGCTGCTGGGCAAGCACCCCGAGTGGCAGGAGCGCTGCCGTACCGAGGCGCTCGCGCTGCCCGAGCGTCCCTCGCTCGCCGAGCTCGAGAGCCTCGAGGCGATCGACTGGGTGATGAAGGAGGCGCTGCGGCTGCGCGCGCCGGTGCCGGTGATGGTGCGACGCACCATCAAGGACACCGTGGTGTGCGGAGTGGAGATCCCTGCCGACACGTTCTGCTCGGTCGGGCCCCAGTTCAGCCACGTGATGCCCGAGTACTGGACCGACCCGATGCGCTTCGACCCCGAGCGGTTCAGCCCCGAACGCCGCGAGGACAAGTCCCACCGCTACGCCTGGGAGCCGTTCGGCGGCGGAGTGCACAAGTGCCTCGGCATGCACTTCGCCGGCTCCGAGATCAAGGCCATCATGTGCCACCTGCTGCGCGGGTGGACCTGGTCGGTCGACCCGGGGTACGTCGCCCCGCTCAACAACCACTCCCTGCCGTTCCCGTCGGACGGCCAGCCCATCGACCTTCTCCGGAGGACCCGCGCATGACCCTCGACCTCACCGACAAGCTCGTCGTCATCACCGGAGCCGGGCGCGGCATCGGCCTGGCCACCGCCGCCCGCTTCGTCAACGCCGGCGCCCGGGTCGTCATCGGCGATCTCGACGACGACGTCGCCGCCAAGGCCGCGATCCAGGTCGCCAAGGGCCGCACCGGCGTGGCCGAGGGGCACGTCGTCGACGTCGCCGACCGCGACTCCTACGCCGCCTTCATCTCCTACGCCCGCTCGCTCGGGCCCATCGACGTGCTGGTCAACAACGCGGGCATCATGCCGCTCTCGGTGCTCGAGGAGCACGCCGACGCCTCGATCGACCGCACCCTCGACATCAACGTGCGCGGCGTCATCACCGGCACCAAGCTCGTCGTCCCCGACATGATCGCCCGGCGTTCGGGCCACGTCATCAACGTGGCCTCGGCCGTCGGCCGCATGGGCTACGCGGGTGCGGCGGTCTACTCCGCCAGCAAGTTCGCCGTCGTCGGGTTCACCGAGGCGATGCACAGCGAGCTGGCGCCCTACGGCGTCCACGCCTCGGTGATCCTGCCGACCGTCGTGGCCACCGAGCTGTCCTCGGGGGTGGCCTCGGCGCCGGGCATGCAGCCCTGCACTCCCGAGCAGGTGGCCGACGCGATCGTCGGGGTGGCGCGCAAGCCTCGCTTCGAGACCTGGGTGCCGAACTACGCCAAGGGCATCGGCTACGGCCTCTCGATGGTGCCGCGCCGCGGCCGCGACTGGCTGGGACGCACGACCGGCGGCGACAAGATCCTGCTCGACGTCGACAACGCCGCCCGCGCCGACTACGAGTCGCGCGCGCGCCGCTGAGCATCCCTTCTCCCGGGCGGTCGAGGGGCCCTGTCGGCTCCTCGACCGCCCGGACCAGCGCCCGGACCAGCGCCCGGACCAGCGCCCGGACCAGCGCCCGGACTCGCAGCCGGACCGCTCACTCGAGGTCGGCGTCGGCGAGGATCCCGTAGAGCCGGCGCCGGGTCTCGACGATCAGCTCCAGGGCGGCCTGCTGCTGGGCCTCCGTGCCGGTGGCCTTGACCTGCCACACCGCGCTCATCAGCCGTCCGAGCTCGGGCTTGAGGTCGGCGGTGCGGGCGTCCTCGGGGGCGTCCTCGGCGAAGGGCGCCCACACGGCGTCCAGCTGCTCGGCGTTGTCGGCGACCCAGGCGCGGCCGGCGTCGGTCAGCGCGAGGGAACGGCGGCCGCGGCCGGCGTCACCGGCGACCAGACCCTCGTCCTCGAGCTGCTGGATGGTCGGGTAGACCGACCCGGGGCTGGGGCGCCAGGCATCGCCGGAGCGTTCGGCGATGCGCTGGATCACCTGGTAGCCGTTGATCTCCGCGTTCTGCCCCTCTCCCTCGGCCTCCCGCAGGACGTCGAGGATCGCCGTGCGCACGTCGCCGCGACGGACCCGCGGCCCGCGGCCGCGCTCCCCCACGCCGAAGAAGCCGGCGAGCCAGGGCGGCGGGCCGCCGCGGTGACCGCGGCCGCCGTCCCAGGGGCCCTCGCCCCACGGGCCGCCGCCCGGTCCCCCGGGTCCGCCGCCGGGGTGGTGGCGCAGCCGGTGCTCGAGGCTGCGGTCGAAGCCGCCCTCGGCCGCCGAGCGGCGCCGTCCGCGGCGACCACCGGGGGTGCCGCCGCGCAGGCGGCCGAGCTGGTCGCCCAGCTGTCCGCCGATCTCGTGTTCGTCCCTGCTCATGGCGGGACCTCCTTCTCCTCGCTGCGAACCGGATCTCGGTTCCTATCGCGATATATCGGTAGAATAACGCGATAGTTGTGGTCTGGCAACCGTGGACGCCGGCGGTCCGGATGCCTAGGTTCGTCCCATGGCCTGGAGCGACGTCTACGAACGCTGCGTCGAGGAGATCGCCGCGGTGGCGGGCGATCTGGGGCCCGACGATCTGGGGCGCCGCGTGCTGGCCACCCCGGAGTGGACGGTGCACCAGCTGCTCGCCCACCTCGCCGGCGGAGCGCGCGACGTCGTCACCGGCCGCATGGACGACGCCCCCCAGCCCGCCTGGACCGCCCGCCACGTCGCCGAGCGAGCCGACACGTCGGCGGCCGGACTCCTCACCGAGCTCCAGGCCCAGGTGGCGCTGCTGACGCCGATGCTCCAGGACAACCCGCGCCCGGCGATCGTCTGGGACATCGCCGTGCACCTCGCCGACCTCCACGAGACCCTCGGCCTGGGCATCGCGCCGAGCGCCACCTGGGAGCCGGTGCTGGACGCCGTCCTGCCGCCGGGAGCGCGCGAGGACCTCGGCCTCGAGGACGCGGTGCCCGACTACGAGCTGTTCCGCGGTCGGTTCTCGCGCCGCTCACGGGCCCAACTGCGGTCGTGGGGCCTGCCCGGCACCGCGATCGAGACGTTCGGGGTCTTCGGGGTGCGCGAGGACGACCAGCCGGTGCCCTGAACCGCGCCCGACGTCGGCGCGCTCCACCTACCCTGGTGGCGTGAGGCGACGACGGATCATCGGGACGCTCGCCGCCCTCGGACTCGTCTGGGGTGTCGGCACGGCGCCGGCGACCCCCGGCGGCACCGACCCCCGCACCACCCGCGGCCTCTTCGTCGACCCGCTCATGCCCGGGTCGCAGGCAGCCGCCGACAACCCTCGCTACGACCGCATCGGCAAGCGGGCCCAGCCGCTGTGGATCACCGACTACTACGCGATCGACGGCGTCGCCGACGCCGTACGGCGCTACACCGAGCGCGCCGAGGAGATCGAGAAGACGCCGCTGCTCGTCCTCTACGCGATCCCCGGACGCGACTGCGGCCTCTACTCCTCCGGCGGAGAGCCCGACGCCGCCAGCTACCGCTCGTGGATCGACCAGGTGGCGCTCGGCCTCCAGGGCACCCATGCGCTGGTGGTCGTCGAGCCGGACGCCGTCCCCTTCATCGGCAACGAGCGCTGCAGCTTCGACGTCGACGAGCGGCTCTCGCTGCTGCGCTACGCCGTCCGCCAGGTCACCGACGCCGGCGGCTGGGCCTACCTCGATGCCGGCCACTCCGGCTGGCGCACCCCGGCCGACATCGCACCGCTGCTGAAGCGGGCCGGCATCGCCGACGCACGGGGCTTCAGCACCAACGTGGGCAACTTCCGGCCGACCGGTCAGGAGCAGCGGTACGCACGCGGCGTCCTGGCCGAGCTGGAGCAACGCGGCGTGCGGGGTCTCCACTACGTCGTCGACACCGGACGCAACGGTGGCGGGACGCCGGTCGACGGCGACGTCTGCAACCCGACCTGGGCCCGGATCGGGGCCCCGCCGAAGCTGCTCTTCCGCGACGCCTACGACGGGCGGCTGTGGGTGAAGAACCCGGGCGAGTCCGACGGTCAGTCCGACGACGGCACCTGCCATGGCGGTCCGCCGTCGGGGCAGTGGTGGCCGCAGGGAGCGCGACGACTGCTGAAGTGACGATCAGCCTGGATTCAGGTGGTTCCAGTCTCAGGCGTCGAGTGCCAGCGCGAGCGGGAGCACCCGCGCGGCGCCGGCGTCGTGGAGGGCGCGGGCAGCCAGGGTGAGGGTCCAGCCGGTGCCGACGCGGTCGTCGACGAGCAGCACCGACGCCTCCGGCGGCACGTCGGCCTGCAGGCGGAACCGGCGCCGCACCGCCGCCACGCGCTGGGCGGAGTTGGTGGCGCCCTGGCCCGGCCGCACCTCGGGGTCGACGATGGCGAAGCGCCCCACCAGCGGCACGTTCAGGTAGCGCGAGAGCCCGGCGGCGAGGTCGTCGACGAGGGCGCCGTGGGTCTCCGACTCGACCGCCACCACGGCCTGGACGGCGGGCCGCCAGTCGCCGAGCACCTCCACCACGGCGCGCACGAGGGGGACGGGAACGGTGGCGGGCGGTTCGGACCCGGCGGCGAAGAGGGCGCGCAGCTGCTGGCCGTAGCCGAGATCGGTGAGGCGGGCGACCACCCGGCCCTCCTCGGCGGGCGGCGCGATCTTCCCCTTGAGGTCGAGCCCCATCGCGGCGAGCCCGGTGGGCCACAGCTTGCGGGGCTCGATCGGCACCCCGGGGCGCGCCAGCCGCTCGCGGGCGGCCTCGAGCGCCTCGCCGGACACCTCGGTGCTGACGGCGTAGCCGCCGCACCGGTCGCACCGCCCGCAGTCGGCCGCCTCGGGGTCGTCGAGCTGCTCGCGCAGGTAGCGCATGCGGCACATCGGGGTGTCGAGGTAGGCGAGCATGGCCGCCTGTTCGCGCTCGCGGGCCTCCCGCACGCGCGCGTACCGCTCGGCGTCGTAGACCCAGGGGCGACCGGTGGCCTCCCACCCGCCCTTGACGCGGCGGACGGCGCCGTCGACGTCGAGCACCTTGAGCATGGTCTCCAGCCGGTTGCGGCTGAGGTCGACGCTGGTCTCCAGGGCCGCCGTGCTGAGGGGGCGGCCGGCCTCGGCCAGCGCGGCCAGGGTGTCGCGCACGAGCTCCTCCCGCGGGAAGGCCAGGGAGGCGAAGTAGGCCCAGATGTCGCGGTCCTCGGTGGCCGGCAGCAGCACCACCGAGGCCGTCTGCCCGGGCGCGAGCGCACGGCCGGCCCGGCCCACCTGCTGGTAGTACGACACCGGCGAGGACGGCGCCCCGAGGTTGACGACGAACCCGAGCGGCGCGTCGTAGCCCATGCCCAGTGCGCTGGTGGCGATGAGCGCCTTGACCCGACCGGCCGCGAGGTCGGCCTCCAGCGCCTGGCGCTCGGTGGTCTCGGTCTGCCCGGAGTAGGCGGCGACGGCGTGGCCGCGGGCGCGCAGGTAGTCGGCGACCTCGGCGGTGGCCGCGACGGTGAGGCAGTAGACGATGCCCGAGCCGGGCTGCTCGGCCAGATGATCGGCGAGCCAGGCCAGCCGCTGCTCGGCCGTCGGCAACCGGACGACGCCCAGCCGCAGCGACTCGCGGTCGAGGGTGCCGCGCAGCACCAGGACGTCGTCGCCGAGCTGCTCGGCCACGTCGGAGGTGACCCGCGCGTTCGCGGTGGCGGTGGTGGCCAGCACCGGGATGCCCTCGGGCAGGTCGTCGAGCAGGGTGCGGATGCGCCGGTAGTCGGGCCGGAAGTCGTGGCCCCAGTCGGAGATGCAGTGCGCCTCGTCGACCACCAGCAGGCCGCAGGTGGCCGCCAGCTGCGGGAGCACCTCGTCGCGGAAGCCGGGGTTGTTGAGCCGCTCGGGACTGACCAGCAGCACGTCGATCTCGCCGTCCGCCACGGCCGCCTGGATCGGCTGCCATTCCTCGATGTTGGTGGAGTTGATGGTGGCCGCCCGGATGCCGGCCCGCTCGGCCGCCTGGATCTGGTTGCGCATCAGGGCGAGCAGCGGGGAGACGATGACCGTCGGCCCGGCACCCTGCGCGCGCAGCAGGAGCGTCGCCACGAAGTACACCGCCGACTTGCCCCACCCGGTGCGCTGCACGACCAGCGCGCGACGACGGTGGACCGCGAGCTCCTCGATGGCACGCCACTGGTCGTCGCGCAGGACGGCGTCGTCGCGGCCCACGAGGGCCCGCAGGTGCGCCTCGGCCTGCGCGCGGACGCCGGTGGTGGTGCTCGCTCCCGTCACTCCCCCTTCCTAACAGCCGCGACCGACAAGCGTCGGAGCGGGTCCACAGGGTCCGCCCTCCGGAGACGTTGCTCACCTCGGGACACCGCGCCCGCGGGAACAGGTCCGAGGGCGGTCTGGACCAGTGACCGCGGGCACGGGACGCCGCCGGCGCCGTCCGTAGCCTCGAAGTACCCCCGGTCAGACCCCCGTACCGGCCCCGAGGAGAACCCGATGTCCCGCACCCGGATCGACACCCTCCGGCGCCTCGCGCCCTTCTCCGGCTGCTCCGACAAGGAGCTGCGCCGCCTCGACTCGCTGCTCGACCAGGCAGAAGTGCCGGCCGGCAAGCAGCTCACCGCCGTCGGACAGCACGGCACCCAGGCCTTCGTGATCGTCGAGGGCGCCGCCGAGGCCCGCATCGGCGAGCGTCACCTCGCGAGCTTCGGCCCCGGCGACGTGATCGGCGAGATGGCCCTGCTCGACCGCCGGGCCTCGCGCGTGGCCACCGTCGTCACGACCGCGCCCACGACCGTGCTGGTGATGGACCCGCGCTCGTTCGAGAGCGTGATGGCCCAGTTCCCCAGCGTGGCGCGGCACATCGCCACGGTGCTGGCCCAGCGGCTGCGGCTGGCCGACACCGCGCCGGCCAGCGAACTGGCCGGCTGACCCGGCTGACCCGGCTACGTGCTGACGAACGCGCCGTCCCGCAGCATCGGGACGACGACGTCGGCGTCGAGCCGCCCCGCCACCGCGACGTCGTCCGCGTAGCCCTTCGCGACGAGTTCGCGTCCGCTCGCAGACGCCGCGAGAGCACCCGGGCCGGCCGCCCGATAGGCGTCGGCCGCGGCGAGCGCCTCGGCTGAGAGCGCCACCGGCGCGGTGAGGGCCGCGAGGATCGCGCCGGCGCCCCACCAGTCCTCCTGGGCGGGGCGGAGCGACCCGTCGGGCCATCGTTCACCGCACGGCACCACCGCGACCCGGCCGCCGGCGGCCAGCACCGCGTCGACCCGCCGCGCGACCGCGGTCGCGTTGCGCAGACACCCCGCGACGACCGGCACGCCGACCTCGCCGATCGCGGCACTGATCGTGGCGCCGTTCGGCGAGGGCAGCACGAACCGGGATCCCGGGGCGGCCGCGGCACCGATCTCGGCGGGCGAGAGGCTGACCCGCGCCTGCGGCGGCGAGCCGGGGGTGCGCGCCTCCAACCGCCCGACGGCCAGGACGGCGTCCTGCTCGGCGGCGAACGCGGCGGCGCGGTCGTCCTTCCAGCGGTAGGGCCACACGGTGGCGCCGGCCGCCACCGCGACCGTGACGGTCGTGGAGAACGACAGCACGTCGACCACGACGGCGAGGTCGCGCGGACCGAGGTCGGCGACGATCGCCGCGGCTCCGACGGGACCCCACTCGCAGCGGACGGCGTACTCGCCCTGGGTGTGGGCGGGGTGGTGGGCGGGGTCGGGTCCGCCCATCACGCCCTCACCAGATGCGCACGCGCGCGTCGGGCTCGAGCCACAGCCCGTCGCCCGGCGCGGTCTCGAAGACCTCGTGGAACTCGTCGAGGTTGCGCACGATGTTCGCGCGGAACTCCGCGGGGCTGTGGGGGTCGACGGTGAGGAACTGCCGGGCCTGCTCCTCGCGGCGCTTCGTGCGCCACACGAAGCCCCAGTTCATGAACAGCCGGCGGCGGTCCTCGATGCTGGCCTGGCCGCCCTGGGAGATGACGAACGCCTTGTGGCCGATGGTCAGGCCGCCGAGATCGCCGATGTTCTCGCCCACGGTCAGGGCGCCGTTGACCTTCTCGCCGGGCAGGTTGCGCGGCTCGAAGCCGTCGTACTGCTCGATGAGCGCCTTCGACTTCACCTCGAAGGCCGACTTGTCGGACTCGGTCCACCAGTCGTTGAGGTTGCCGGCGCCGTCGTACTGGGCGCCCTGGTCGTCGAAGCCGTGGCCGATCTCGTGGCCGATGACAGCGCCGATGCCGCCGTAGTTCTCGGCCGGGTGCGCGTCGGGGCTGAAGAACGGCGGCTGCAGGATGCCCGCCGGGAAGCAGATCTCGTTGGTGCCCGGGTTGTAGTAGGCGTTGACGGTCTGCGGCAGCATGAACCACTCGTCGCGGTCGACCGGTCCACCGAGCTTGGCCAGCTGGCGGTCGGTCTCGAAGATCGAGGCCGCCATGACGTTGCCGACGAGGTCGTCGGGCCGGATCTCCAGCGCCGAGTAGTCGCGGAACCGCTCGGGGTAGCCGATCTTCGGGCGGAAGGTGTCGAGCTTGTCGTAGGCCCGCTGCTTGGTGTCCTCGCTCATCCAGTCCAGCTGGGAGATCGACTCGCGGTAGGCCGCCAGGAGGTTGGCGACCAGCTCGTCCATCATCGCCTTCGAGGACGGCGGGAAGTGGCGGGCGACGTACTCCTGGCCCACGGCCTCGCCGAGCGCGCCCTCCACGAGGGTGACGCCGCGCTTCCAGCGGGCCCGCAGCTCCGGCGTCCCGTTGAGGGTGCGGCCGTAGAAGCCGAAGTTGAGCTCGACGAGATCGTCGGTCAGGTACGGCGCCCACGAGCGCAGCACCCGACTCTCCAGCCAGTCGCGCCACTGCTCGATCGGCACCTCGTCGAGCACCGTGGAGAGGTGGCCGAAGTAGGACGGCTGCCGCACGCAGCTCTCGCCGAGCAGCGCCGCTGCGTCGAGCTTGGTGCCGCTGAGGTTGGTGGCGTAGGCGTCCCAGTCGAAGGACGGGCACAGGGCCTTGAGGTCGGCCAGCGTCGTCAGGTTGTAGGTCTTCTGGACGTCGCGGGTCTCGGCGCGCTCCCAGTGGCCGCCGGCCAGCCGGGTGTCGATGTCGACGACGGTCTGCGCGGCGCCGTCCGGGTCGGGGTGCGCGCTCTTCGTGAACAGTGCGGCGAGGTAGTCGCGGTAGGCGCCGCGGATCTCGGCGAACTTCTCCTCCCGGTAGTACGACTCGTCGGGCAGCCCGAGGCCGCCCTGGACGAGGTGGAAGAGGTAGCGGTCGGAGTTGCGGTCGTCGGTGTCGATGTAGGACCCGAACAGGCCGTGGCCGCCGATGCGCTCGAACTCGCCGAGGAACGCCGTCAGATCGCGGACGTCGCGCAGGCTGCGGGCCGCCTCGACCAGCGGCTCGATCGGCGTCAGGCCGAGGGCCGCGATCGCGTCGGTGGCCATGAAGGAGGCGAACAGGTCGCCGATCTTGCGGGCGTCGTCCGACAGGCCCGACTCACCGGCGGCGACCCGGGCGGCGAGGTCCTCGATGATGACCCGCACCTGCTCCTCGGCGACGTCGGCGAGCTGCACGAAGGGCCCCCAGCTGGAGCGGTCGGAGGGGATCTCGGTCTCCTCCAGCCACCGGCCGTTCACGTGGCCGAAGAGGTCGTCCTGGGGACGGATGTCGGGGTCCATGCCCGCCTGGGCTGCGTCCAGCATGCTCACGTCACCCGAGGCTAGTCGACGCCGCCACGACCGGGGGCGTGGCCCGGCCGACCTGGGCGCGATCCGAGGCCGGTCGCGCGACACTGGGGGGCCGAAACCTGCAGCCGGTCAGGCCGGCTCGTCCACCGCAGCCCGCACCGCGGCGACGACGTCGGCCGGCGTGGTGCCCGTGCGCTCGGCGAGCTGCTCGACCAGGCGCCGCACGACCAACAGGACGCCGCTCATCAGCGGGGAGATGTCGAGCTCGAGCTCGTCGTTCTCCTCGTCGAGCAGCAGCTCGATCGCCTCGATCTCCAACAGCTTGGAGAAGGCCAGCTCGACGGGGTCGGTGCCGTCGGTGTCGAAGGCGACGCTGACGCCGTCGAGGACGATGTGCGCCGAGAGCCGGGCGCGCTCCTCCTCGCTCAGCTCCGGGCCGTCGTGGCCGTGACCGTCGTGGCTGCAGTCGGGGCCGTGCTCGTGGTCGGACATGGGGTGCCTCTCGGTACGGGAGATGAGCAGGAGATGGGCGCGCGGATCAGCGCACGTGGACGACGGACTTGCCGAGCGCCTTGCGCTCGTCGAGGTCGACCAGAGCCTGACCGAAGTCGGCGAGGTCGTAGGTGAGGCCGACGGGCGGCTTGACCACGCCCGAGGCCATCATCGGCACGAGCTCGGCCCACTGCTGGTGCATGTAGCCGGGCCGGCGCATGGCGTACTCGCCCCAGCCGACGCCGCGCACGTCGATGTTGTTGAGGAGCAGCCGGTTGACCTTGACCTCGGGGATGCCCTGACCGGCAGCGAAGCCGACGACGAGCAGGCGGCCCTGGGAGGAGAGCAGGCGCAGGGAGTCGAGGAAGACGTCGCCGCCGACGACGTCCATCACGATGTCGACGCCGCGGCCGTCGGTGAGCTCCTTGACGGCGTCCTTGAACCCGTCGAGCAGGACGACGTCGTCGGCTCCGGCGTCGCGGGCGACCTGGGCCTTCTCCTCGGTGGAGACGACCGCGATCGTGCGGGCGCCGTACCCCTTCGCGACCTGGATGGTGGCGGTGCCGACGCCGCCCGCGGCGCCGTGCACGAGCACGGTCTCCCCGGCCTTCAGCGAGCCGCGTTCGGCCAGGGCGAACTGGGCGGTCAGGTAGTTCATCGGCAGGGCGGCGCCCTCGTCGAAGCTGATCGAGTCGGGGATCGGGAAGGTGAAGATGCCCGGGCTCGCGACCAGTTCGGCGGCGCCGCCGTAGGCGCCCACGCCGGCGACCCGCGTGCCGGGCGCCATGCCCTCGATCTCGGCGCCGCCGACCACGACGCCGGCGAAGTCGACGCCGAGGGTGAACGGCGGCTCGGGCTTGAGCTGGTACTCGCCCTTGCTCAGCAGCAGGTCGGGGAAGGAGATGCCGACGCTGTGCACCTCGACGAGCAGTTCGCCGGGACCGGGCACCGGCTCGGGGACGTCCTCACGGACGACGACGTCACGGGGTCCGGTGGTGGTGATCACCTGCACTGCCTTCATGGGCGCAACCGTAGCCGCCCGCCGACCCCGCCCATCCGCGGGCGCCCGGGCGCCGAACGACCGGCGTGCCCCCCACCGATCGCCTGCAGGCCATGACGATGCACGCCCTCGCCCGCTTCACCGTGCGCTACGGCGCCGACCTGCGGTTCGCGGGGCGCGATCTGCCCCGGCCGCGGGTGGTGCGGACGCCGACCCGGCACGGCGTCGTCCGGTCCTTCGTCTACGGCAGCGCGGACGCCGGCGGCGTCGCGCACGTGCACTTCCACGGTGGAGCGTGGTTGATGCGCTACCCGCAGATGGACGACTGGTGGTGCCGCTACCTGGCGGCGACCACGGGCGCGGAGATCTGGAACGTCGACTTCCGCACCGGCCCCTACGTGACCTATCCCGTGGCCCAGGAGCAGAGCCACGACGTGGCGGCCGCCGTGGCCGGCCAGCGGCGGGCGGTGAGCATCGGCGGGTTCTCCTCCGGTGGCGGGATCGCAGCGTCCGTGGCGCTCCAGGCCCGCGACCTGGGCTCGTTCGCGCCGCGCCTGCAGGTGCTGGGCGTGCCCGCGCTCGACCTCGCGAGCGATCTGCCCACCGGCGCCGGGATGATCTCGCCGTCCCTGCGAGCGTTGGTGCGGCGCGTGTACTTCCCCGATCCGGCGACGCGCAGCGAGCCCTACGCCTCCCCGCTGCTGGCCCCGGACCTGTCAGGGCTGCCGCCGGCGGTCGTGCTGACCGGCGAGCGGGACACGCTGCGTCGCGACGGCGAGGCCTACGCCCGCCGCCTGGAGGACGCCGGGGTGCCGGTCGTCTACGACATGACGCCCGGGGTCGACCACTACTTCCTGACCGAGGATCCCGGCCGAGCCCGCACGACGATGGCGATGATCGCCCACCAGATCTCCGCCCACCTCGCGCCCGTGGACTCCCACTGACGCCAGGCTGAGCCTGCCAGCTGAGCCCCGATCGGACCCGCGTCAGTCGGGGCGCACCAGCCGCGCCAGCTCGAAGTGCATGGGGTCGGTGTAGCTCCAGTCGCCACCCCAGGCGAAGCCCCACTTCTTGAAGATCGACACCACGGTGCGGTCCATCTCGCCGACGGTGCCGCGCTGGTTGCCGGGCACGTTGAGGTCGAAGGCGAGCCCGAAGGCGTGGTTGGAGAGCGTCGTGGTGCCGGCGATGAAGCGCGGGTAGAAGCAGCCGGCGTACTCGCCGACGTGGATCTTCGAGGCCAGCCCGCGCTGCACGATCTCCTCCAGCGCGGCTCGCAGCTGCGGGAAGATCGCCGTGTTGCAGGTCATCGACCCGAGGATCGGCACGGGCTCGGTGGCGATGTGGGAGGCGACCCAACCGGCGTCGGGCACGACCCGGCCGCCGACGACCCGGTAGCTGTAGGTGCCCACCGCGTCGGAGACGCCACCGACGACCACCGCGGTCTGGACGGCGTCGGGGTCGAGGCCGTACCGCGCCACGGCGTCCAGGCCCTGGATGGAGGAACCGGCGGGCACGATGCGGGCGATACCGCGCCGTACCCGGTCGGGTGCGGCCATCCCGGTGGAGATGAGGACGGCGTTGCCCGGCGTCATCCCGAGGGTGCGCCCCCAGGCCTCGTCGACCACGAGGTCGACCGAGGGCACCTGCGGGGCGAAGGCGCCGATGTGCGGGGTCGGGTCGTCGGGACCGAGCTGGAGGTACCCGTCGTCGGTGATCGGCAGGGTGTCGCGCAGGGCGGGGCTGACGAAGATCTCGCCGCCGGCCAGGCGCTTCCAGATGGCCGTGGCCTGGGCGACCTGCACCTGGGTGGAGCGGCGGTAGGTGTCGGGGTCGACGGCGGCGACGGTCAGGGCGCGGTCCTCGATCGCCAGCGAGGCGATCGAGAGCGGGGTCACCTCGCGGACGCCGGGGACCTTGCGCAGGCGCGCGAGCTCGTCGTCGCCGATGGTGCGGTCGTCGACGACGAGGAGGTCGGCGGAGAGGAGCGGCAGCTTCAGCGGGCCGGGGGCGGCGACCGCGTGCTCGGGGTCGAAGGCGTCGGCGACCTCGGCGGGGGCGCTGAGCCGGCCCCCGGTCGAGGCGGTCGGGTCGTCCGCGCCACCGGCGGCGCGGCCGGCGTCGGCCGATCCGCCGCACGCGGCGGCTGCGAGCACGGCGGCCAGCGCGAGACCGGCGGTCAGGGCCTGACGCGCCGACCGACGCTGTCGCTGCCAGCGCATGCCCATGGACCGACCTTCCGCACGGGGCGCACCCCGTCGTGCGCCGTCGCTCCAGGGTAGGCGAACCGGACCAGACCAGCAGGCCGGATGGATGGGCCGATCGGTCAGTTCGCGTCCGGTTCGCCGGCCAGCACGCGGGCGGCGATGAAGGCCACCGCGTCGGCGGTCTGCGTCGGCGCCGCACTGGGTTGCATCACGTGGGAGAGGACGACGCGGACGACGATGTCGATCATCGCGTCGGTCTGCTCGGCGGTCAGCGGATGCTCGTAGGGCTCGACCCGGGCCGCGATGACCTCCTTGGCGGTGGTCAGCAGCGAGTGCGCGTGCGTGGTGAGCAGCGGCAGGAGTTCGGTGTCGGCGCCGTGGGTGGCCGAGACGACCGCCTTGAGCAGGGTGTTGTCGCCGGCGTGCACGAGGACGTCCTCGGCCGAGGCGCGGATCGCGGCCACGAGGTCGGTCGGGTGGGTGTCGAAGGCGTGGTCGACGACGGTCATGAACCGCTCGAGCTCGCGCAGGATCATCGCCTCGGCGAGGCCGGCCTTGGTGCCGACCTCGTTGTGCACGGTCTGGCGGCTCACGCCGACCGCGTCGGCGAGCTTCGCCATGGTGACCCGCGACCACCCGAGGTCGGTGGTGAGCTGGACGCCGGCGTCGACGATGCGTTCGCGCGTCGTCAGCGGCCGGGTGGTCATGGCTCCGAGTGTAGGAAGCCCGACCACCCGGCCGACGACGGAGGTGCTCACCAGAGCCGCGCCTCAGCCCTCGAGCGTGAGCGCGAGCACCGGGCAGGCCTGGACGGCGGCGTGCACGTGCCCGCGATCGGCCTCGGGCGGGTTCTCGTCGAGTACGTGCATCTGCTCGTCGTCGTCGAGCTCGAAGTAGTCGCTGGCCATGGCCTCGCACATGCCCAGGCCCTCGCACTTGCCGTAGTCGACGACGATGCGCGGCATCAGAGGGCCTCGGCGTTCGTGAGCGGGAGGAAGTCGACCTTCTCGCGCACCCCGCAGTCGGGGCAGCACCAGTCGTCGGGGATCTCCGACCAGGCCGTGCCGGCGGCGAAGCCCTCGAGCTCGTTGCCCGCGGCCACCTCGTAGGTGTAGCCGCAGCCGGGGCAGCGGGCGGCGAGCACCTCGTCGACCTCGACGGCGCCCGGGGTGACGTCCTCGCGCACCGCTCCGGCGGCCGCCTCGGCGGCCCGGATCTCGGCCAGGTGCGGGGCGTACTTCGCGATGAGCTTCTCGCGCTTGCGGGGCATCACGTTGGCGCGGCTGATGTCGCCGTCGAAGTGGTCGAGCACCCGGCGGTCCATGACCCGGCGCCACAGCGGCGGGAAGAGCGCGAGCACGATCATGCCGGCGTACCCGGTGGGGAGCACGGGGCTCTCCTCGAAGTCGCGCAGGGTCTGGTAGCGACGGGTCGGGTTCGCGTGGTGGTCGCTGTGCCGCTGCAGGTGGTAGAGCAGCACGTTGGTGGCGATGTTGTTGGAGTTCCACGAGTGCGAGGGGTCGACGCGCTCGTAGCGCTGGCGCTCCCCGCTGCCGACCTTCTGGCGCAGCATGCCGTAGTGCTCCATGTAGTTGACGACCTCGAGCAGCGAGAAGCCGATCACGGCCTGGAGCGCCAGGAAGGGCAGCACCTCGACGCCGAGCCAGGCCACCAGCCCGCCCCAGAGGACGGCGGTCATGAGCCACGCGTTGAGCACGTCGTTGCCGAGGTGGAAGGGGTGGGTCGACTTCCGCGCGTACCGCTTCTGCTCCAGGTGCCAGGCGCTCTTCAGGGAGCCGAACACCGTGCGCGGCCAGAACTGGTAGAAGTTCTCGCCCAGGCGGCTGGAGGCGGGGTCCTCGGGGGTCGCGACCCGCACGTGGTGGCCGCGGTTGTGCTCAATGTAGAAGTGGCCGTAGGCGACCTGGGCCAGCGCGATCTTGGCCAGCCAGCGCTCGTTGGCCTCGCGCTTGTGGCCGAGCTCGTGGGCGGTGTTGATGCCGATGCCGCCGACGCAGCCGATGGACGCCGCGAGGCCGATCTTGTCGATGAGCGACAGGTCGCCCGGACCCCAGTCGACTCCGCGGGCGATGAGGTACATCGCGCCCACGAATCCGGCGTACTGGATCGGCAGGAACAGGTAGGTGATCCAGCGGTAGTACTTGTCGTTCTCGAGCTGCTCGATGACGTCGTCGGGCGGGTTGGCGGTGTCGAGACCGGCGAACAGGTCGACCGCCGGCACGATGCCGAGGATCACGATGGGCCCGATCCACAGCCACACGCCCCAGCCGGTGGCGGCCCACAGCCCGATGGCGAGGAACGCCAGGGAGGGCACCACCAGGCCGATGAGCCACAGGTAGCGCTTCTTGTCCTTCCAGGCCTCGGTCGAGCCGGCCGGAACGGTCGAGTTCGCGATCGCGGGGGCGATCGTCGGGTCGGACTGGGTCATCGGGTTCCTCCTGCGGTGACGGGCATCACGGCCCGCGGTTGACAGAACCATAGGGTTTGTCAACCGCTTTGACAAGAGGGTTGGAAATGTAAAGTGCGCGGGAGGTTGTCCGGCCGCCCGACACCGGGCAGGGTCGGGGCGTGAGCGGAACCACCACGGCACGTGCCTTCGGCATCGACTTCGGCGGCACCGGGATCAAGGGCGCCCCCGTCGACCTCGAGATCGGCGACTTCGCCGCCGAGCGGGTGCGCATCAAGACCCCCGATCCCGCGACGCCCGAGGCGGTCGCCGACGTCTTCGTCGAGCTGCTGGGGGAGTTCGACGACATCGAGGGGCCGATCGGGGTGACGGTGCCCGGCATCGTCCGCAAGGGCATCGTGCACAGCGCCGCGAACATCGATCCCGCCTGGATCGGCACCGACGCCGATGCGCTGTTCAGCAAGGCCACCGGCCGCGAGGTGCACGTCGTCAACGACGCCGACGCCGCCGGCATCGCCGAGGCCCGCTACGGCGTCGCCCGCAGCCGCGGGGGCCTGGTCATCCTGACGACGCTGGGCACCGGCATCGGCTCCGCGCTCATCCACGACGGCCACCTGGTGCCCAACAGCGAGCTCGGACACCTCGAGGTCGAGGGCCACGAGGCCGAGAAGTGGGCGGCCAACAGCGTCCGCGAGGAGCACGACCTCTCGATGGAGAAGTGGGCCGAGCGCCTCCAGGCGTACTACCGCACGCTCGAGCGGCTCTTCAGCCCCGAGCTGTTCGTGGTCGGCGGCGGCATCAGCAAGCGCGCGGAGGAGTTCCTGCCGCTCCTCGACCTCGACACCGCGATCGTGCCGGCCTCGCTGCTGAACAAGGCCGGCGTGGTGGGTGCGGCGGTCTACGCCTCGGAGGCCTCCGGCGCCTGAGCGTCCCGCGGCGTCGCGGTGCGCGCGATCGCCGAGGCCACGGCCTTCGGGACGTCGGGGTGGAAGACCGTGGGGATGATGAAGCTCGGGTTGAGCTCCTCGTCCTTGACCACCAAGGCGATCGCCTCGGCGGCCGCGAGCAGCATCGGCACGGTGACGTCGGAGGCGCGGGCGTCGAGCAGACCGCGGAAGACACCGGGGAACGCGAGCACGTTGTTGATCTGGTTGGGGTAGTCCGAGCGGCCGCTCGCCACGACGGCGGCGTACCGGCCGGCCTCCGCGGGGTCGACCTCCGGGTCGGGGTTGGCGAGCGCGAAGACGACGGCGTCGGGCGCCATCTCGGTGATCCACTCGGCCTTGAGGACGCCGGGCGCGCTCACGCCGATGAACACGTCGGCACCCTGGAGCACGGTGTGCAGGTCGCCGGTCACCCGCCGCGGGTTGGTGGCCGCGGCGAGCTCGCGATGGGCGGGCGGGAGCGACTCGTCGCCGGCGCACAGCGCACCGGCGCGGTCGACCACGACGACGTCGGTGACCCCGGCCGCGAGCAGCAGCGTGACGATGGCGGTGCCGGCCGCGCCGCCGCCGGAGACGACGATGCGGACGGCGGAGAGCTCCTTGCGCACGACCCGCAGCGCGTTGGTCAGCGCGGCCAGGACGACGATCGCGGTGCCGTGCTGGTCGTCGTGGAAGACCGGGATGTCGAGGCTGGCGCGCAGCCGGCGCTCGATCTCGAAGCAGCGCGGTGCCGCGATGTCCTCGAGGTTGATGCCGCCGAAGCCCGGGGCGATGAGCTCGACCGCCCGCACGATCTCGTCGGTGTCCTGGGAGGCCAGGCAGATCGGCCAGGCGTCGATGCCGGCGAACCGCTTGAACAGGGCGGCCTTGCCCTCCATCACCGGGAGGGCGGCGCCCGGCCCGATGTTGCCGAGCCCGAGCACGGCCGATCCGTCGGTGACGACCGCCACCGAGTTGCCCTTCACCGTCAGGCGCGGGATGTCCTCGGGGTGCTCGGCCAGTGCCCGGCTGACCCGGCCGACCCCGGGGGTGTAGGCCATCGAGAGGTCGTCGCGGTTCTTCAGCGGCACCTTGGAGGAGACCTCGATCTTGCCGCCGATGTGGAGCAGGAAGGTGCGGTCGGAGACCTTGTAGACCTCCACGCCCTCGATCGCCCCGACGATGCGCTCGAGCTCGAGCGCGTGGTCGGCGTCGCCGGCCGAGCAGGTGACGTCGACGACGAGGCGGGTGTTGCTGGACTCCGCGACGTCGATAGCGGTCACGATGCCGCCGGCCCCGGCGATCGCGGTGGCGACCGCGCCGACGACCCCGTGGTCGGGGTCGGTGTGCAGACGCATGGTGATCGAGTAGGAGGACGTCGTCGCGCGGTTCACCTCCTCACCTTCGCACCGGTGCGGTGGTTACCGACAAGTCGGACACCCGTGCGTGGGCTCGGGCGGCGGGAGGGCGTCCGCAGACCGGTGCGGCACGTCCGATGGACGGTGTGACCGGCGCCACAATTCTGCACTCCTTGAACGGGAGTGCAATACTGCACTACATGTCCGAGAGTGCAATCTCCCTGCGTGAGGCGAAGAAGGCGCAGACCCTGCGGCGCATCCGCCAGCAGGCCCTCGAGCTGACCCGCGACCGCGGGCTCGAGGGCTGGACGATGGACGATCTCGCCGAACTGGTCGAGGTCTCGCGCCGCACCTTGTTCAACTACGTGCCCGGCAAGATCGACGCCATCCTCGGCGAGCCGCCGGCCTTCCCCGACGACGCCCTGGCCGTCTTCCGCGCCGGCGGCCCCACCGGCCGCCTCGTCGACGACATGACCGTGCTGGCCGTGGCCATGTTCGAGCGCGACGACTTCGGCGCCGACCTGCTGCCGCTGGCCAAGCAGGTCTTCGCCGCCACCCCGCGCCTCATCCTCATCGCCCACGAGCGCTTCGAGGTCGTGGCCGCCGAGATGGTCGGCCACATCCTCGAGCGCGAGGGCGAGTCCTACGGCAGCGACCGCGCGCTGCTCGCCGTCCGCGTGCTGGCCGCCCTCTTCGACGTCGCCACCTACGCGCTGGCCGCCGACCCCGACGGCCCGCCCCTGGCGGAGCGCTTCGAGGAGGCCGTCGACCAGGCCCGCGCCCTGCTCACCTGACCCGCCCGACCCCGCACGACCCCGCACAGCCCCGCAGAACCCCGCCACCAGCGCCCTGTCACTTCCCACCAGGAGACCACCACCATGGCCACACTGCTGTACCGCCTCGGCCGCACCGCCTACCGGCGGTGGCCGATCGCGATCGGCGCCTGGCTCGTCGCTCTGATCGCCGTCGGCACCATCGCCGCCGGCTTCGGCAAGCCGATGACCGACGCCTTCACCATCCCCGGCATCCCCTCGGAGAAGGCCCAGGACCTCCAGGCGGAGCTGTTCCCGGGCTCGGTCGACGCCTTCGACCAGGCCGGCGTCACCGTCGTGGTGGCCGCGCCCGAGGGCAGCACGCTCGCCGACCGGAACGTCGCGCGCTCGGTCGACCAGCTCGTCGCGCGCCTGCAGAAGCTGCCGCAGCTGAGCGAGGCCGGCTCCGCCGCCATCGCCGATCCCGTGCAGGCCGAGCAGACCCAGACCTCGCAGATCCTGAAGTCGGCCCGGCAGAGCGGCACGCCTCCCGACGAGGCCCGCGCCGACGCCGCCAACCTCTCGCCGCTCTCGGCCGACGGCCGGGTCGGGCTCATCAGCTTCGCCTGGGACGTCGACACCCCGGCCGACGTGAAGGCATCGACCATCGACGCCCTCGACGCCGCGATGGCCTCCGCGCGCGCCGACGGCCTGACCGTCGAGGCCAACGGCTCGGGCTCGAAGGTCCAGGGCGAGGTCGGCGGAGCCTCCGAGCTCATCGGCATCGGCGTCGCGCTGATCGTGCTGCTGCTCACCTTCGGCTCGTTCGTGGCCGCCGGTCTGCCGATCGTCACCGCCATCATCGGCGTCGCACTCGGCATGCTCGGCATCACCGCCATGACCGCCGTCATGGACATCGGCTCCAGCACCCCGATCCTCGCCACGATGATCGGCCTCGCGGTCGGCATCGACTACACGCTCTTCATCCTCGCCCGCTACCGCACCGAGCTGCAGGAGACCGACGACCGCGAGGAGGCCGTCGGCATCGCCGTGGGCACCGCCGGCTCGGCGGTCGTCTTCGCCGGTCTGACCGTGCTCATCGCGCTCTCCGCGCTGGCCGTCGTGCGCATCCCGTTCCTCACCGCCATGGGCCTCGCCGCGGCGGCGACCGTGCTGATCGCCGTCCTCGTGGCGCTCACCCTGCTGCCGGGCATCCTCGGCCTGCTGAAGTCCAAGGCCTTCGGCGGCACGGTCCGTCGCTACCGCCCGAGCCGTGACGCCTCCGGTCGCGTCGTGAACAACGGCGTCCGCTGGGCCCGGGTCGTCGGACGCCGTCCGGTGGCCGCGGTCGTGCTCGTCGTCCTCGCGCTCGGGGCACTGGCCGTACCGGTCAAGGACCTCTTCCTCGCCTTCCCGACCGACGCCACCGCGGCCTCCGACACCACCCAGCGCAAGGCCTCCGACCTCATCACCGAGGCCTTCGGCCCCGGCCGCGACGCACCGCTGCTGGTCGTCGTCGACGCCCGCTCGGTCGAGGCCAAGCAGCGCGGCCAGGCCTTCGCCGACGTCGCGAGGTGGGCGAACCGGCAGGACGGCGTCGCGCACGCCCAGATCGCCGGCACCAACCCCGACGGCACCGGTGCGCAGATCCTGGTGACCCCGTCGACCGGTCCCGCCGACGAGGCCACCGAGCAGCTGCTGCTCGACCTGCGCGACGGCCAGGCGGGCATCGAGGCCCGCACCGGCACGACCACCGGCATCACCGGCCTGACCGCCATCACCACCGACGTCTCCGACCGGCTCAGCAGCGCGCTGCCGATCTACCTCGCGGTGGTCATCGGGCTGGCGTTCATCCTGCTGATGATCGTCTTCCGCTCGATCCTGGTGCCGCTCACGGCCACCCTGGGCTTCCTGCTCTCGGTGCTGGCCACCCTCGGTGCGACCGTGGCGGTCTTCCAGAAGGGGGCGTTCGGCCTCATGGAGGGTCAGCCGATCGTCAGCTTCATGCCGATCTTCCTCATCGGCGTCGTCTTCGGTCTCGCGATGGACTACCAGGTGTTCCTGGTGACCCGCATCCGCGAGGCGCACGTGCACGGCATGTCGACCCGCGACGCCGTCGTCGACGGCTTCCGCAACTCGGCACGGGTGGTCGCGGCCGCCGCGACGATCATGACCGCGGTGTTCTCGGCCTTCATGCTCCAAGACGACGCGATCGTGAAGTCGATGGGCTTCGCCCTGGCGATCGCGGTGGTCTTCGACGCCTTCGTGGTGCGCATGGTGCTCATCCCGGCCCTGCTCTACCTGATGGGCGAGAAGGCCTGGTGGCTGCCGGCCTGGCTCGACCGCATCCTGCCGGTCGTCGACGTCGAGGGCGAGAACCTGCAGCGCCCCGGCAAGGCGCTCGACGCCGAGCTGGCCGCGCTGACCGAGTCCGGCGAGGGCGTCGACACCGCGCGCTGATCGGCCGCCGCACGACACGAGGGCCCCGGGACAACGTCCCGGGGCCCTCGGCGTCGTCGGACCACAGGGCCGGACGTCGTCCTGGCGGCTGCGGGAGCGGCTTGATCGTGATCGGGCCGCGACTTGTCAGGGGAAACTCCCGCTTGGCACAGCAAGCATTGCCTGACAGGAAGGAGTTTCCCCGGCTGACCGGGGAAACTCCTCCCGGCCCTCAGCCCGCCACGCCCAGCTGCCGCAGCAGCTGGGCGGCGAACCGGTCGCCCATCTGGGCCACGACGCCGGACATCGTGCGGGTGACGGCGGGCCGGGCGAGCCCGGGCAGCGGGAGATCGAGGGTGATCTCGAGGGAGGTCGCGAGCGCGGTGACGCCGGGCCGCAGCTCCTGGAGGTCGTACCAGCCGACGACGCCGGCGCGCTCGGTCGTCCCCGCCGGCGGGTCGTGCCGGAACTCGATGCGCTCGGGCTCGGTGAAGGTCATCCGCTCGGTGAAGGCGGGGGCGACGTCCAGTCCGGCGACCGAGAGCCCCGAGAGCTGCCAGTGCCAGTGCGTGCCGCCCTCGAGGGCGGTGATGGAGCGCACGAACGGCACCAGCGGCGCCAGCGTGGAGGGGTCGACCAGGATCGCCCAGATGTCCTCCCGCGGCGCTCGCACCTCCGCGTGGGCGGTGCGCGACGCGGTGAAGGAGGTCATCAGGCGGCGAGGGCCTTCTCGATGTCGGCCGCGATCTTCTCCGGCTTGGTGGTCGGGGAGTAGCGCCCGATGACCTGGCCGTCCTTGCCGAGGAGGAACTTGGTGAAGTTCCACTTGATCTTCCCGCCGAGCAGGCCCGACTTCTCCTTGCGCAGCCACTGGTAGAGCGGGTGCGCCCCGCTGCCGTTGACCTCGATCTTGGAGAACAGCGGGAAGGTGACGCCGAAGTTGCGCTCGCAGAAGCCCGCGATCTCGCTGTCGCTGCCGGGCTCCTGGTGGCCGAACTGGTCGCACGGGAAGCCGAGGACGGCGAACCCACGCTCGGCGTACTGATCGTGCAGGGCCTGGAGACCCTGGTACTGGGGCGTGAAACCGCACTGCGAGGCGGTGTTCACCACGAGCACGACCTGACCCTTGAAGTCGGCGAGGTCGACGGGCTGACCGGAGATCGAGGTCGCGGAGAAGTCGGCGAGGGACGTCATGCCCCCAGCCTGCCAGGCCCCCGGAAACCCGCCCAGGTCTTCGCCGCGATCAGTCGCGATCGGTCGGCGAGGGGACGCCGATCGGCTCGCCGGTGGCCTTCTCCACATAGTCGATGAGCGCGGCGACGGCGACCGGGTCGTGACCCCGCTCCCAGCCGAAGGTCGTCGGGCGCTGCACCCGGTCGTGCCAGAAGTGGCCGGGCCGCGACATCGGCCGGGTCGCCAGCAGCCACACGGCCGTGTCGGCGCCGTCCGCCGGGCCGCGCAGCAGCGGTCGGGTGACCTTCTCGAAGGTCGGCAGGTGCTGGCTCACGCCCGGGGTCGCGACCCAGCCGGGGTGCATGCTCTCGACCCGCACGTCGCCGGCGCCGGCCGCCCGCAGGCTCTGCGCCCAGGCGTCGGCGAGCACGACCTGCATGCGCTTGGTGCGGGCGTAGGCCTGCACGGCGTCGTAGCGGCCGACGCGGTACTCCAGGTCGTCGGCGTCGTCGGCGTGCAGGCGCGCGCCGTACATGCCGCCCGAGCTCATCCACACCACGCTCGAGCCGTGGGCGGCCCGCAGCGGGTCGAGCAGCAGCGCCGTCATCAGGTGCGGCGCGAGCACGTGCACGGCGAGCGTGGCCTCGTGACCCTGCGCGGTCTCGGTGCGCTCGGGGGTCATCAGCCCGGCGTTGTGCAGGACGCCGTGCAGGGCCGGGACGCGGTCGCGCAGGCCGAGGGCCCACGCCTGGACGGCGTCGAGGTCGGCGAGATCGCAGATCTCCTCCTCGATCTCGGCGTCGGGCTGGGCCCGGCGCAGCGCCTCGGCGCTCGCGCCGACCTTGTCGGGGTTGCGGCCGAGCAGGTGCACTGTGGCCCCGAGGCGGGCCAGGCCGGAAGCCGCGGCCTCGCCGATGCCGGAGGTGGCGCCGGTGACGACGATGCGGCGTCCGCGCAGAGACCCTGGCTCGGGGTCGGCGGGCCACCACCGCCGGCGCAGCGCGCTGCCGATGCGGGTGTAGCCGCCCACGATCGAGCGGTCGAGGGCGGCGTCGACGAGGGCGGTCACGGGCATGCCCTCGACTGTAGCCAGCGCCCGCGCGAGGCTCGGGCGACGTCCTTCACAGGAACCCGACAGGTTCGCGCCGGGTTCGCGCCCACCCCTCCGGGTGGCCTGGCATGATCGCCCGGTGCTCACCTCCCTGCGACCGACGCGCGCCGATCTGACCGCGCCCCCGGTCGTGGCGGGGCTGCTGTCGCTGCTGGCCCTGATGGCCGTCGACGTCGCGGCGTTCCGGTTCGCCGGGGCGTTCGGCGCCGCCGCACTGGTGACGTCGGTGCTGGGTCGAGCGCGCCAGACGGTCGTCACGGTCGCTGCGACCGAGGCGGCGCTGATCGCCAGCGGGGCGTGGCACGGATTCCTCGACAGTCCGGAGATGCTCCTACGAGGCGGCACGGCGACGGCGATGTGCGTGATGGCCGTCGTCTCCGCCTACGTGCGCGACGAGCGCGAATCGCATCTGGCCCGGATGACCGTCATCGCCGACACCGCCCAGCGGGCGTTGCTGCGGGCCGCTCCCGAGGCGATCGGCTCGGTCGGCCTCGCCACGCGCTACGTCTCGGCGACCGAGGGCGCGGCGGTGGGCGGCGACCTGTACGAGGTCGCGGCGACCCCTTACGGCGTCCGGGTGATCGTGGGCGACGTGTGCGGCAAGGGACTGGACGCCGTGCAGACCGCCGCCGCCGTCCTCGGCGCCTTCCGGCAGGCCGCGTTCACCGAGTCCGACCTCGCCGCCCTGGCGCGCAGCATCGACCAGATGGTCGCCCGTGAACCCGCCGACGAGCTCTTCGTGACCGCGATCGTCGGGGAGTTCCACGACGGCTCGGTGCACCTGGTCAACTGCGGCCACCCGTCGCCGGTGCTCGTCGACCCCGACCCGCGGGCGCTCGAGGGCGACGACGTCACCCTGCCGCTGGGCCTGGGCGCCGACCCGGTCGTCACCGAGCACCCGTGGCACCGGGGCGCGCGGCTGCTCCTCTTCACCGACGGCCTCATCGAGCAGCGCGACCGCACCGGCGCCTTCTTCCCCCTCACCGAGCATGCGGCCGGCCTCGCCTCCGGCACCCTCGACCAGGCACTCGACACCCTCGTGGGCGCGCTGCGGCGGCACGGCGGACGCCGCATCACCGACGACCTCGCCCTCCTGCTGGCCGAGAACCGCGCCTGACCCCCACCTGACCGCGGACCGGCCCAGTCGGCACCGGCCGGGCCCGGCCGAGATCGGAGGGCCGTGGGACGCGCGGGACAACCGCCGTCCCGTCACCGCCCCGGCGCGTGCCTACTGTCCCGGACCGGATCAGGACACCTGCCACCGGCGCGAGCGGAGAAGGTCCTGCCCGGTCAGGGCCCGGCTGCGGGGCGCGATGGGAGGACGCCGGCCCGCCCCAGCCGACGGCATCCGTCCCTGCAGAAACCGGAGACCGATGATGTCCGTCCACCTTCTCGCGGCATCCGCCGCCGCCCTCGACACCGAGGACTTCGCGCACGCCTACGACCAACTGCCCACGCCGGTGATGATCGCCGACACCGACCTCGTGATCCGCTACCTGAACGCCGCCTCGCAACGCGCGCTGCAGCGGGTCGAGGCGCACCTCCCCGTGCCGGCGACCGCCGTCCTCGGGAGCAGCCTCGACGTCTTCCACCGCCACCCGCAGCACCAGCGCAGGATCCTCGCCGACACCTCCGCCCTGCCCCGCCGGGCGCTCATCGACGTCGGCCCGGAGGTGCTGGAGCTGACCGTGACGACCGTGCGCGACCGGGCCGGCGTCGTCGTCGGCTCGATGGCCGTGTGGGACGTCGTCACCGACCGCGTGCGCCAGGACGAGGAACGCATCGCCGGCGAGCGGGACGCCGCCGCCGCCAACCGCGTGGAGGTCGGCGTCGCCGCGGCCGTCGACGCCGACGCCGCCGTCCTGACCGCGATCGAGCGGGTGCGCGAGGAGTTCGGCTGGGCCTACGGGTCGTTCTGGCGCATCGAGGACGACGGTCGCCTCCACTGCGCCGCCGAGTCCGGCACGGTGAGCCCGGAGTTCGCCCAGCTGACCCGGACGGCGTCCTTCGCCGAGGGCGAGGGGCTGGCCGGGCGCGCCTGGGCGGCGCGCGACCTGGTGCACACCGCCGACCTCGGGGCGATGACCGACTGCGTGCGGGCGCCGGTGGCGCACCGCCTCGGCATCCGCTCCGGGGTGTGCCTGCCGATCACCCACGGCGGCGTCGTCATCGGCACCATGGACTTCCTCACCACCGAGACCGTGCACCTCTCCGAACGACGCCTCGACGTGCTGCGCACCGTCGGCCGCCTGGTGAGCAACGGCATCGAGCGGTTGGCCCGCGAGGAGGAGGACCGGCGCCGCGGGATGCAGATCGCGATGCGGGTGCAGCAGATCCTCGCCGCCGTCGAGCGCGCCGCCGAGGGCGATCTCAGCCAGGATCTCGAGCTCGCGGGCGAGGAGGACCCGGCCACCGCGATCGCCGTGGCGTTCAACGCCATGCTCGCCCAGCAGCGCAGCGCGCTCGGTCGGCTCGCCGAGACGACGACCGGGCTCGGCGAGGCCGGCGCGCACCTCGGCGGACTGGCCGGCTCGATGGCCGCCGACGCCGGACTCACCGACGAGCGGGCACGCTCGGCGTCGACCTCGGCCGCGGAGGTGAGCGCGGCGGTCTCCTCCGTCGCCGCGGCGGCCGAGGAGATGACGGCCTCGATCCGCGAGATCGCCCACAGCGCCACCGAGGCCGCGGCCGTGGCCGCCACCGCCGTCGAGGCCGCCACCGGGGCACGCACGACCGTGGCGAGCCTCGGGGAGTCCTCGACCGAGATCGGGGAGGTGCTCAAACTGATCACCTCGATCGCGCGTCAGACCAACCTGCTCGCGCTCAACGCGACCATCGAGGCCGCGCGCGCCGGGGACGCCGGGAAGGGGTTCGCGGTCGTCGCCGGCGAGGTCAAGGAGCTGGCCAAGGAGACCGCGCGGGCCACCGAGGACATCGGACGCCGGGTCGAGGCGATCCAGGGCGACAGCGCCGAGGCGGCCACCTCCATCGCGCGCATCGCCGAGGTGATCGGCCGGATCAGCGATCTCCAGACCTCGATCGCCTCCGCGGTCGAGCAGCAGACGGCCACCACGAACGAGATCGCCCGCTCGGTGAGCGAGGCCGCCGAGGGCGCCGAGCAGATCGCCCGCGACGTCACCGACGTGGTCGGCGCCGCGGCGTCCACCCTCGAGGGCACCCGCCGCACCCGCGACGCGCTCGGCGACATGGCGCAGATGGGGACGACGTTGGAGGAGCTGGTGGGCGCCTTCCGGTTCTGAGGGTTCCGGGCCTGAGGGGTCGACCGGCGGGCGCCATGTGGTTGAATGCTGAACTATGTCAGCGCCCGAGGTCGTCCTCGCCACGGCACCCGGAACGCGGCTCGACCGCGACGATCGGCCGCTCGTCGTGCTGCTGCACGGGCGGGGCTCCGACGAGCAGCAGATCCTGCCGCTCGCGGCCGCCCTGCCCGGCGGCCTCGACGTCGTGGCGGTGCGCGCGCCCATCGCCGAGGGCGGCGGCTACGCGTGGTTCGCCAACCGGGGCATCGGCCGCCCGGTGCCGGCGTCCCTGCGGCTCCACCTCGACTGGTTCCGGGAGTGGCTCGACGCCCTGCCCCGGCGCCGCGTCGTCCTGGTCGGCTTCAGCGGCGGCGCCGCCTTCGCGGGCGGGCTCGTGCTCGACGACCCGACCCGGTTCGCCGGCGTCGCCGTCCTGCACGGCACGCTGCCCTTCGATGCGGGGCTGCCGGTCGAGCCCGGTGCCCTGGACGGCGTCGAGGTGCTGGTCAGTCGCGGCGCCCGGGACGCCGTCATCCCCGGCGACCTGCTCGACCGCACCTGGCACCACCTCGCGGACGGCGTCTCAGGTGCGCGGGTCACCTCCCATCTCGACCCCGGCGGCCACGAGCTGACGCCGGCGACGGTCGCCGTCCTCGCAGCCTGGCTTGCGCGGATCGCGACCGGCGGGGAGCGGTGATGGACACCCGGGACGCCGTCGTCGCGCTCGCCGCCGCCCGCCGCGAGCGCCGCACGATCGACCCCTTCACCGACACACATCCCGACCTCGACGAGGCGTGGGGCTATGCCGTGCAGGACCTCGACCTGGCCGATCGACTCGCCGCCGGGGAACGGTCGATCGGGATGAAGCTGGGCCTGACCAGCGCCGCGAAGCAGGAACGGATGGCGGTGCACCGCCCCGTCGTGGGCTTCCTCACCGACGCCCACCTGCTCGCCACCGGCGAGGTCGCCCGGCGTCTGGACTCCTGGGTGCAGCCGCGCATCGAGCCCGAGATCGCCTTCGTGACCGCCGTCGATCTCGGTGGCGGGCTCACCCGCGCCGACGCGCCGACGGTCGTCGCGTCGGTGCTGGTGGCCGCGGAGATCCTCGACTCCCGCTTCACCGGCTACCGGTTCCGGCTGCCCGACGTGCTCGCCGACGCGACCAGCGCGGCCGGGGTGCTGCTCGGCGAGCCCCGACCGGTCGGCGACCTCGATCTGGCGTCCCTGGCCTGCCGGGTGGAGGTCGACGGCGTGCTCGAGCACGAGGCCACCGGTGCGGCCGTGCTCGGCGATCCGTGGCTGGCGCTGGTCGAGCTGAGCGCGCACCTCGGTCGGCGGGGCACGATGCTCCCGGCCGGATCGCTCGTGCTCGCCGGGGCGCTCACCGACGCCGTCCCGCTCACGGCCGGGCGGCGGTACCGGCTGGTCGTCGACGGTCTCGGGGAGATCGTGGTGGACCTGTTGGGCGCGGTGGGCGCGGTCAGCCCGTGAGCTCGACCCGCGTGATCGACCGCCACCGGTAGGTCTCCCCCGGCCGCAGGAGCGGCGAGGGCCAGCCGGGGTGGTGGACGGCGTCCGGCGGCAGCTGCGGTTCGAGGGCGACGCCCGCGTAGGGCGGGAACGGTCGGCCGTCGAACCCGGCCGCCGTGTAGACCTGGAGCCCCGGTTGGTCGCTGGTGAGCACCAGCCGCCACCCGTGCGCCTCGAGGCGGGCCACCTCCCGCAGGCCGTCGCCATCGACGACGCCGTCGACGACGAGATCGTGGTCGAGGCCGCCGAGCCGATCGGCGAGGTCGCCGATGCGCACGCCGCCGCGCAGGTCGAAGGCCGTGCCCGCGACCGGAGCCGTCGCCCCGGTCGGGATCCCGGTGCCGTCGACCGGGTGGTAGCCCGAGGCCGGCACCGTGAGCACGTGGTCGCGCGCATCGGCGCCGCCGAGGCGGTAGTAGGCGTGACTGGAGAGGGCCAGCGCGGTCGGTGCATCGGTCGTGGCCGAGTAGGTCGTGTGCAGCGCGCCGCCGTCGATCGCGAACCGCGCGGTGACCCGGACCTCGCCGGGGAAGCCCTGGTCGCCGTCCGGGCTGAGCAGGTGCAGCTCGGCGGCGGTGTCGGTGCGGACGCCGATCTCCCAGCGCCGTCGGTCGAAGCCGTCGGGGCCGCCGTGCAGGGTGGCGCCGCGGTCGTTGGTGGCGAGGCGATGCACGATGCCGTCGAGCGGCAGTTCGCCACGCGCGATCCGGTTGGCGACCCGGCCCACGGTGGCGCCGAGGTAGCCGTCGTGGCCGAGGTAGGCGTCGTCGTCGGGCAGGTGGAGCACGAGGTCGTGCCAGGCGCGGAGTCCTGCGTCGTCCGGCGTGCCACGGGCGCGGAGCCGGTGGAGCCGGGCGCCCAGCGGAGCGATCTGCGCCTCGAGGTCGCCATCGCGGAGGACGACGAGGTCGCGCGGGGAGCCGCTCACGAGGCGAGATCGCCGTCGAGGAGGAGCCGGTCGAGCGACTGCTCGGCGGCGCCCAACGCGGCGGCGTGGACGCCGAGGACGCTGCCGCGCAGCTCGGGACGCACCTGCGCCCGCGAGCCGAGCCGCTCGTCGAGGACGGCGCGCGCGGTGGGCAGTACGTGGTCGAGCAGCGGCACGAAGTAGCCCCCGAGCACGACGACATGGGGGTCGAGCACGCCGGCGAGGATCGTGAGTCCGAGGCCGAGGTCGCTGCCGAGGCGGGTCAGGCGCTGGGCGGCCGACGGGTCGCCGGCGGCCTGGGCCGCGAGGTCCTCGGCGAGGGCGAGCGGGCTGCGGTCGTCGGCGGCGGCCGAGCCGGACGGGTCGGACGGGTCGGCCGAGTCGGCGGAGCCGAGGTGCTCGGGCACGAGCGCCGCGAGACCGATCTGGGCCTCCCAGCACCCGCGGCGCCCGCATCCGCAGGGCGCCTCGGGGTCGCCGACCGGGATGTGGCCGACCTCCCCGGCGAAGCCGGCGGCGCCGCGCATCAGCTCGCCGCCGACGACGATGCCGGCTCCGATGCCGACCGTGCCGGTGAGGTAGAGCGCGTGGCTCACCCCGGCGGCGGCGCCGTGGTGCAGCTCGGCCAGGCTGGCGCAGTTCGCGTCGTTGGCCACCCGCACCGCGCATCGTGCGGCGGCCGTGCCGGCGAGCCCCGCCTCGACCCGCGCGGCCACGTCGACGTCGTCCAACCCGAGGTTGGGCGCCCACGCGACCGTGCGTTCGTCGCTGCGCACCAGGCCCGGCACCGCCAGGGAGACGCCGGCCCACCGGGCGTCGGGGTGGGCGTGGAGGCAGCCGCGCGCCAGCTCGAGCAGGCGCTGCTCGCGGTCGGACGGCGTCGCCGCGCGGGTCTCGACCTGCACGACCTCGCCGGCCAGGTCGAGCACCACGGCGGCGACGTAGTCGACGTTCAGCTCCAGGCCGAGGCCGAGGTGGCGTCGTCCGCGCAGCTCGACGGGACGCCCGGGACGGCCGCGGGCACCGGCACGCGCCGCGCCCTCCGCGACGGCCTCGGCGCCCTCGAGGTCGGCGACGATCGCGCCGACCGTGGCCTTGGCCAGACCGGTGCGCACCGCCAGCTCGGCACGGGTCGCCGGGCCGTCGGCACGCAACGAGCGCAGCACGGCCGCGACGTTGTCGCGACGCAGCTGGTCGGTGCCGACGGCCACCGGCGTCCCCTTCTCAGGTCGGTTCGGGCGAGCCCGGATCAGGTCAGGTCAGGTCAGCGGACACCGTAGAGGTGCTCGAGCGCGAGCTGGTCGAGCCGCTCGAACCCGGCACCGCGCGCGGCGATGGCCTCGACGTCGGGCAGCGGCCAGGCGGCCAGCTCCTTCCAGGTCTCGCCCTCGGCCAGGGTCGGGACGGCGAGCTCGGCGACCTTCGCCTCGGCCAGGGCGTCGGCGACCTCGGGGTCGGCGCGGAACGCCTTCACCTTCTCCCGCAGGATGAGGTAGTTGTCCATGCACGCCTTCGCCGAGACCCACACGCCGGCGTCGGACTCGGTGCGGGCCGGCTTGAAGTCGAAGTGCACCGGGCCGTCGTAGCCGCCCTGGAGCAGCGTGTCGACGACCCAGAAGGCGCCGCGCACGTTGCCGGCGCCGAAACGCAGGTCCTGGTCGAACTTCGGACCGTTCTGGCCGTTGAGGTCGATGTGGTAGAGCTTCCCGTGCCACAGCGCCTGCGCGTACCCGGCGGCCGCGTTGAGCCCAGCCATCTCCTCGTGGCCGATCTCGGGGTTGAGGCCCACCAGCTCGGGCCGGTCGAGGGTCTCGATGAACGCGAGCGCGTGGCCGATCGTCGGCAGCAGAATGTCGCCGCGGGGCTCGTTGGGCTTGGGCTCGATCGCGAACCGCAGGTCGTAGCCGTGGTCGACGACGTACTCGCCGAGCACGTTGAACGCCTCCTGGTAGCGGCTCAGCGCGGCGGCGACGTCCTTCGAGGCACCCGACTCCGCACCCTCGCGTCCGCCCCAGCAGACGTAGACCTTCGCGCCGAGCTCGGCGGCGAGGTCGAGGTTGCGCATCACCTTGCGGATCGCGAAGCGGCGCACGTCGCGGTCGTTGCTGGTGAAGCCGCCGTCCTTGAAGACGGGGTGGGTGAACAGGTTCGTGGTGGCGGTGGTGACCGCGAGGCCGGTGCGCTCGAGGCCCTGCTTGAAGTGGGCGATGATCGCGTCGCGCTCGGCGTCGTCGGAGCCGAAGGGGATGAGGTCGTCGTCGTGGAAGTTGACGCCGTAGGCGCCGATCGCGGCGAGCTGCTCGAGGGCGTAGACCGGGTCCATGGCGGGGCGGGTCGCGTCGCCGAACGGGTCGCGGCCGGCGTAGCCGACGGTCCACAGGCCGAAGGAGAACTGGTCCTCGGGCGTCGGGGCGGGGATCTGGATGGCCATGGTGGTGCCTCTCGTCTGGCTGGTCGGGTGGTGTCGGTGCCGGTTGCGGGATCGGGTGCGGACCTCAGGTCCAGGACGCCGTGCGCTCGCGCAGCGCGGCGTAGGCGGCGCGGACGCCGGGGGTCGGCTCGGCCTCGACGGTCTCCAGGCCGGGCAGCGGCCAGGACGGCGGGGCGTCGGTGCCGGCGAGCGCCCAGGCGGCCTGCCGGGCGGCGCCGAGGGCGACGTACTCGCCCGGGGGCGGGAAGGCGACGGGGCGGCCGAGCACCGCCGGGGCGAGGGCGCGCAGGGCGGGGCTGCGGGTGGCGCCGCCGACCATCAGCACGCGCCGGGGCGGTGCGCCCGTGGCGGCGACGAGCAGGTCCATGGCCTCGCCGAGGCTGCACAGCAGGCTCTCGAACGCGGCCCGTGCGAGGTCGGCGCGGGTGGTGGCCGGGGTCAGCCCGTGCCAGGTGCCCTGGGCGGTGGGCCGGTTCGGCGTCCGCTCGCCGCCGTAGTACGGCAGCAGGGTGACGCCGCTTGCGCCGGGTGCGGCCTCCAGCGCCAGCCGGGCCAGCTCGTCGTGGTCGACCCCGAGCCAGCGGGCCTGGAGGTCGAGGATGCCGGCGGCGTTCATGGTCGTGACCATCGGCAGGTAGCCGCCGGCGGCGTCCGCGAAGCCGGTGACCGTGCCGCTGCCGTCGCGCACCGGCACGGTGCCCACCGCGCTCGCGACGCCGGAGGTGCCTACCGAGAGCAGCACGTCGCCGGGTTCGAGACCCATGCCGAGGGCGGCGCCCATGTTGTCGCCGGTGCCGGCGGCGATGACGGCCCCGGACGGCGTCCGGGCGGCGACGGCTCCGGGTGCCACGACGCGCGGGAGCTCGGCGTCGTGGCCGAGCGCGGCGGCGAGCAGGTCGTGACGCCAGGCGCCGGCACCGCCGTCGGCCGCGGCGTCGAAGTAGCCGGTGCCCGAGGCGTCGCCGCGGTCGGTGAAGGGCGTGGTGCCGGGCGCGGCGGCATGCAGGGAGACGTAGTCGTGGGGCAGCAGCACGCGGTGCACGCGGGCGGCGGCGTCGGGCTCGGCGTCGCGCAGCCAGCGGAGCTTGGTGACGGTGAGCGAGGCGACCAGCACCGAACCGATCTCGTCGGCGCACGCCTGCGGGCCGCC
>NZ_BAAAZH010000024.1:161848-189336 GCF_039536805.1 Nocardioides fonticola
TCCACAGCAGCGCGTCGTGGACGGGCTCGCCGGCGGCGTCGAGGGCGACCATGCCGTGCTGCTGCCCGGCCACCGCGAGCGCCTCGGCCCGCTCCAGCAGCGGCCCGGCGGTCTCGTCGAAGGCGGCCAGCCAGGCCCGCGGGTCGACGCTCGTGCCGGCTGGGTGGGGCGCGGTACGGCTCTCGACGACGGTGCCGTCGGCGGCGTCCACGAGGAGCGCCTTGGTGGACTGCGTGGAGGAGTCGACGCCGATGACGTAGGTCACACGCCTATTAAGTACGAGAGTCGAACTAATGTCAACGCCGGGTGCGGGAGTTTCCCCGGTCAGCCGGGGAAACTCCTGCTTGGCTCAGCTTGCATTCCCTGACCGGTGGGAGTTTCCCCTGACCAGTGGGGCCGTTCCGGTGAGGGGCCGCGGGGCTCAGCCGGGGAAGCCCGCGCCGGCCAGGTCGGCCATCCCCCACAGCGGGGCGTCCCCGCCGAGAGTCGAGCAGACGAGGGCCGGCAGGGGCAGGGCGTCGTCGGTGCGGGCGGCCAGCGCCGCGCGCAGGGTCGGGAGGAAGAACTCGGACGCCGCCGCGACACCGCCGCCGAGCACGACCAGCGCGGGGTCGATGACCACGCCGAGCATCGCGATGCCGCGGCCGAGGTGCGTGCCGAGCTCGGCGTAGATCTCCCGCGCGAGCGGGTCGCCGTCGCGGGCGGCGGCGAGCAGGTGATGCCCCGTGACCTGCTCCCCGACGGCGGCCAACGAGCTGGCGCGCCCGGCCGCGAGCTCCTCGCGCACCCGGCGCAGCAGCGCCGTGCCCGAGGCGTACTGCTCCCAGCAGCCGCTCAGGCCGCACCCGCAGGGGTGCCCGCCCTCGACGAGCTCGAGGTGCCCGATCTCGCCGGCAGCCCCGCGGCCGCCGCGCAGCAGCCGGCCCTCGACCACGACCCCGCCGCCGAGGCCGGTGCCGACCATGACCAGCACGAACGGGGACGGCGGACGCGGGTCGGTGCCGGCGCGGAACTCGCCCCAGGCGGCCGCGTTGACGTCGTTCTCGATCCACACCGGCAGCCCGAGCCGCCGTCCGAGGCGACCGCCGAGGTCGTGCCCGGTGAGCGGCAGGTTCGGGGCCAGGTTGATCCGGGCGCCGTCGGCGTCGATGAAGCCCGCGACCGAGAGGCCTACCCCGGCGATCGCGCCGTCCACGACGGCCCGGTCGACGTAGGAGGCGACGAGGTCCTCGATCGCCGCGGCCGAGTCGGTGGGCGTCGGCGCGCTCGGCAGGTGGTGCAGGACGCCGTCGCGCACCACTGCCGCCGCGGTCTTGGTGCCGCCGATGTCGAGCGCGAGGACCGCTCCCCCCGAGGCCTGGGCCATCTCCGGCCTCAGACCGCCAGCTGCCCGTGGGCGTCGACGACCGCGGCGCCGAGCGCCGCCTCGGGGTCGGCGAAGAGCGCCTCGAAGGCGATCTCGGCCGCGCCGAGCAGCACGGAGTCCTGGCCGAGGCCGGGCACCGAGAGCGTGACGGCGTCGAAGGACGCCGTCAGCGACCGCTCGCCGAGCCCCGCGTGCACGTCGTCCGCGCACAGGGAGTAGAGCGCACTGAAGTAGCCGCCGAGCACGATGAGCTCGGGGTTGAAGATGTTGACGATCGTCGAGAGACCCAAGCCCAGGGAGCGTGCGATCGCCGAGAGTTCGGGGGTGCGCTCCTCCCACTGCGCCAGGGCGGTGGCCAGCTGGGGCACCTCGCGCTGCGGGAGGCCGATCGCGCGGGCGATCGCGTAGCCGCCGACCTCGGTCTCCCAGCACCCCTTGCTGCCGCAGTGGCAGTCCAGGCCGCGCGGGTCGAAGGAGATGTGGCCGACCTCGCCGGCGTAGCCGCCGGCGCCCTCGAGCCGGTGACCGTGGGCGATCACACCGGCGCCGACACCGCAGTTGCCGGAGAGGAAGATGAGGTCGTCGATCCCCATGCCGGCACCGCGCCGATGCTCGGCGAGTGCGCCGAGGTCGGCGTCGTTGCCCAGCCGCACCGGCACCTCCAGCCCGAGGGCCGCGAGCACGATGCCGGCGAAGGAGACGTCGTGCCAGTCGAGGTTCGGCGCGAGCCGCACCAGCCCATCGGTGCGCCGCACCAGGCCGGGCACGCTGATGCCCAGACCGACCAGTGGAGCGGTGTCGGGTGCCGCCGCGACGACCTGGCGCACCAGGCCGGCGACGATGCCGCCGACCTGCCAGGCTTCGGCCTCCTCCAGCGGGATCGGCGCCTCGGCCCGCTCGTGCAGCCGACCGCCGAGCCCGACACGCGCCACGACGGCGCGGTCGACCCCGAGGTCGACGGCCACCACGTAGGGACCGTCGGCCGCGACCGCCACGCTCGGCGAGGGACGCCCCGCCTTCGGGCGCGCGCCGCCGACCGGCCGGCCCTGCTCGGTGACGCCGAGCGCCTCGAGCTGGCCGACCAGGTCGGCGATCGTGCTGCGGTTGAGGCCCATCGCGGTCGTCAGCTCGGAGCGCGAGATCGATCCGGCTCCGTGCACGTGCCGCAGCAGGGTCCCGAGGTTGTGGCGGCGCACCGCCTCCTGGTTGGTGCCCTGACCCGGGCGCCGTCCGGTCACGGCTGAGGCCTAGACACCTGCGGCCGAGCGGCGGCGGCGGGTGATGGCGTCGACGCTCGCCGCGAGCAGCAGGACGCCGCCGGTGACGAGGTAGTTGATGTAGCTGGCGTTCGAGAGCAGGCCCAGGCCGTTGGCGATGGTGGCGATGACGACGCCGCCGATGACCGCGTCGCGCGCCTTGCCCTTGCCGCCGAAGAGGCTCGTGCCGCCGATGACGGCGGCGCCGACGGCGTAGAGCAGCGTGTTGCCGCCGCCGGAGCCCGGGTAGACGCTGCCGGTGAAGGAGGCCTGCAGGATGCCGGCGATCGCGGCCATCATGCCGGCGAAGACGAACGCCAGCACCTTGATGCGCTGGACGTTGATACCGGCGCGGCGGGCCGCCTCGGCGTTGCCGCCGACGGCGTAGAGGAAGCGGCCGAACGCGGTGCGGTCGAGCACGAACGTCCACAGGATCAGCAGGAAGCCGACGACCGGGACGGTCCACGGGACGCCGTGGAGAACGGGCAGGTTCGGGTTCGCGGCGCGGTTCTGGTTCATCAGACCGACCAGGCCCAGGAGCAGCACGGCGAGGCCGACGATCCGCATCACGACCAGGGCGACCGGAGGCCGCTGCAGGTCGCGGGCGGCCTGCACCCGGTAGCGGTTGAGCGTCAGCGCCGCATAGAGCGCGACGACGACGCCGGCGCCGATCCAGCCCCACATCGGGGGCACGTTCTTGATGGCCAGGCCGCGCAGCACCTCGTCCTGCACCGGCACCGAGCCGCCGTCGCCGATCAGCTTGAGCAGCACGCCCTGGAGGGCGAGGAAGAACGCGAGGGAGACGACGAAGGACGGGATGCCCAGATAGGAGTTGAGACTGCCGATGAGCAGGCCGATGACGCCGCCGGTGGCCAGGGCCGCGATGACCGCGACGTACCAGGGCTGACCGTGGTCGACGATCGCCAGGGCGGCGACGGCCGCGGAGGTGCCGCCGGTGTAGCCGGCGGCGAGGTCGATCTCGCCGAGCAGGAGCACGAGCACGAGGCCCATGGCGAGCACGCAGATGGCGCCGGCCTGGACGATGAGGTTCGCCATGTTGCGCACGGTGAGGAAGTCGCCGCTGGCGAAGCTGAAGACGGCGAACAGCACGACGAGGCCGGCGACGGCCGGCAGCGCGCCCATGTCGCCGCCGCGCAGCCGGTCGCGGTAGTCGCGGACGACGTCGCCCAGGCTCGAGGCCTGGCGCGCGTCGCGCGCGAAGTCGCTGTCGGCGAGGCCGACGGAATCAGGGGTCTGGGTGGTCATGTTCCTCGGTCCTTCGCGTCAGACGGTCGCGGTCGCGGGGTTCTCGGCGATGCCGAGGTCCCCGGAGCGTCCGGCGGTGATGAGCTCGACGACCTGGCTGTGGGTGACGTCCTTCGCGGGGACGTCGGCGGCCACGCGGCCGAGGTAGAGGGCCGTGATGCGGTCGGCCACCTCGAAGACGTCGCCCATGTTGTGCGAGATGAGGACGACGCCGAGGCCGCGGTCGGCGAGGCGGCGCACGAGGTCGAGCACCTGGCGGGTCTGGGCGACACCGAGGGCGGCGGTCGGCTCGTCGAGCAGCACGACCTTGGAGTTCCACAGCACGGCCTTGGCGATCGCCACCGTCTGGCGCTGACCGCCCGACAGGCTGGCCACGCTCTGGCGCACCGACTTCACGGTGCGCACCGAGAGCGAGCCGAGGGTGTCGCGGGCGCGGGCCTCCATGGTGGCCTCGTCGAGCACGATGCCGGTCTTCTGCTCGCGGCCGAGGAACATGTTCTGGACGATGTCGAGGTTGTCGCAGAGCGCGAGGTCCTGGTAGACGACCTCGACGCCGAGCGCCGAGACGTCGCGGGGGCCGCTGACGTCGACCGGCTTGCCCTCGAAGAGATAGTCGCCGGTGTCGCGGCCGTAGATGCCGGCGATGACCTTGACCAGGGTGGACTTGCCGGCGCCGTTGTCGCCGACCAGTGCGGTGACCTGGCCGGGGTAGACGGCGAAGTCGACGTCGTGGAGCACGTGCACCACGCCGAAGCTCTTGTTGACGCCGCGCAGTTCGAGCAGCGGCGCAGGGGTGGACTCGGTCATCGGGGTGCTCCTCGGCGTCCGGACGGGTCGGGGACGAAGTGGGGTCGAAGCGACGGGCGACCCGCCCGGACCGCGGTGGCGGTCCGGGCGAGTCGTCGCGTCAGGGCCGGATCAGGAGATGCCGGCGTCGGCGCAGAGCTTGGCGTACTCGCCGGCGCAGACGTCGGCCGCGGACTGGCCGCCGTCGTCGATGACGTCCTTGACGTTGTCCTTCGTGATCGACACGGGGTCGAGCAGGATCGAGGGCACGTCGCGGTTGCCGGTCGAGTCGTTGGTGGTGCCGTTGGTCTGCGGCTCCTCACCGTTGACCAGCGCGATGGCGACCTCGGCCAGCGCGCCCGCCTCGGCCTTGGCCGACTTGTAGATGGTCATGCACTGGTCGCCGGAGAGGATCCGCTGCAGACCCTCGACGGTGGCGTCCTGGCCGGTGACCGGGACCTTCCCGTTGACGCCGTTCTTCTCCAGGATCGAGATGGCGGCACCGGCGAGACCGTCGTTGGCGGCGTACACGCCGTCGACCTTGCCGCCGACCTTCGTGTAGAGCTGCTCGAAGATCGTGACGGCCTGGTCCGGGTCCCAGTCGGGAACGGCCTGCTCGGCGACGTTCTTGTAGGTGCTGATCTTGTCGAGCACCGAGTGCGCGCCCTGCGAGAAGAGGGTGGCGTTGTTGTCGGTCGGCGAACCGTTCAGGTAGATGAGGTTCGCGTCCTTGTCGCCGAGGCAGTCGGCGAGGCCCTGGCCCTGGAGCGCGCCGACCTTGTTGTTGTCGAACGACACGTAGTAGCCGGCCGAGCCGCCGAGGGTGAGGCGGTCGTAGTCGATGGTCTTGACGCCCTGCTCCTCCGCCTTCTGCTCGATGGCCGCACCGGAGTCGGAGTCGAGGTTGACGATCGCGAGCACGGTGACGCCGCCGGAGATCATCTGGTCGGCGATGGTGGTCATCTTCTGCGCGTCGCCCTCGGCGTTCTGGATGTCGTAGTCGACACCAGCGGCCTTGAACGCGGCCTCGAGGGCCGGGCGGTCCGCGCTCTCCCAGCGGACCGAGGACTTGGTGTCGGGGAGGATGACGCCGATCTTGCCGGCCGCGGCGGCGGTGCTGCCGCTGCTGCCGTCGGCGCTGGGGGAATCCGAGCCCGAGTCGTCGCTCCCGCACGCGGCGACCGACATGGCCATGCCGACGACGCTTGCGAGAACCAGAGTGTGCTTTCGCTTCACGCGAACCGCCTCCTAGCGATGAGTGCCCCGCGTCCGTCAGATGACGGCCCGCGTGTTTGTGGTGCGGCACAACATATGGAGTGACCGGGCTCACGTCCAGTGTTTCCTGCGGATTTCTTCAGAACCGAAATCGAACCGAGATCTCCGCTAAGCGGACGTCACCCCCGCACAGGAGGGCGGCGAGGCGGCGAGTCGTGCTCACCCCGGCGGGCGGTGCACGGGACGGTGGTTTCGTTGGATCGATCCACTTATTCCGACGTCGAGGCCGTCGCGGCGGCGCGGAGCACGTCGTCCACCAGGCGTCGGTGCACCCAGGTCACGACCGTCTCGCGGGCCGGGAGATCGGCGCTCAGGTAGGCCCAGCCGAACCCGCCGCGGGGCACCAGGCGCACCGAGGTCGTGAGCGTCGTGCCGGCGCCACGGGGCTCCACGACCACCCGGAGGGTGACCACGCCCGGCGCCCGCACGGTCGCTCGCAGCAGGAGGTGGCCGCGATCGCCCGCGACGCCCACCTCCTCGACCACCCACAGTCCCGGGCGGTCGCCGACCCGCAGCGGCCCGCTGTCCGGATCCGGACGGCGACGGCCCTCCCCGCCGACGAGACGGTCGAGCGCCCCGCGGAACACCAGCGGGGGCGCATCGACGTGCCACGCGTGCGGGCCGTTCGCGACGACCGCCTCCCACGCCGCGCCGGGCTCGACCGCCAGGGTCGTGGCGCGGGAGGAGGTCGTCAACGTCGGGCGCACGCCGTCCAGGCTAGGCAGGTCACCACAGCGCGACGGTGCCGCCGCGGACGGCGAGCGCGGTGCGGGCCGCGACGACAGCCCAGGCCAGCACCAGGATGACGAGGAGGACGACGGCCAGCGCGGTCAGCACGGGCAGGCCCAGCGTGGCGGCGAGCCCGGCCACGCCCGTCGCGCAGGTGCCGACCGGGAAGGTGAACGACCACCAGGCCAGCGTGAACGGCAGTCCGGCACGCGCGGCGCGAACAGTGATCGCGGCCGCGATCGCGGCCCAGAGGAGAGCGAAGCCCAGCACGGGCACGGCGATCACGACGCCCGCGATGCGGGCCGGCGCGGCGACCGCGGGCGACAGGTCGGCGACGCCTGCGGCGATGGCGTGGGCGGCCGTCGCCGTCTGACCCAGTGGCCCCAGGACGATCCACAGCGTGGGGACGGCGGCGGCCGCACCGATGCCGTGGTGGGCCAGGCGCGACCAGATCATCGCGATCGTCACCAGCGCGGCCAGGGCCGCGGCGCCGAACAGCGCGCCGCAGAGCAGCAGGAGGCTGGCGCGGGCGTCGGCGTCGGTCACATGGGCGGCGAGCGCGGGGCCGGTCGCCGCGCTGACCATCGGTGCGACGATCGACATCAACCACGGTCCGCCCGCCTCGTCGGATCGCACGTTGTCGCGTGCGAAGAGCCGCACCGGCAGAGCCACCGCGGTCGCCAGACCGAGCACCGTCCCGACGGTCCACAGCACCGCGGCCGTCCCGACGGCGCCCACACGGCCGAGCACCGGCTCCCCGACGAGGAGGGCGCCCAGCCCGACGGTCATCATCGCCATCGCCGGCGCTCCGTAGAAGTGCCCGAGCACCGGGTCGTCGAGGTGTCGGTGCGGGGCGGCGCCCCCCGCCCACTCCCGCAGGACGACCACGAGCAGCAGGGCGAGCCAGAGCGCCGCGACGACCCAGACGATGCGGGCGGCCTCCGCCAGCAGCGGAGCATCCAGCGGAAGGGTCGCTGCGGCGTTCGCGACGATGCCGGTGCCCATCACGGAGGCGAACCAGTTCGGTGTGGCGCCGACGCCGGACCGCGCCGACACCGTCGCCGCAGCGGTGGTGACGATCGACTGGTCGAGAGGCTGGGTCAGCGAGGTGGCCATGCCTCCACCTTCCGTCCGCCGGAGGCGTCGCGGTAGACGCCCTGATCCTGTGAGCCCACAGGTCTTACCTGTGGCTCCGCCGAGGGACAGGGCTAGGCTGTGGGGGTGCCTCTGAGCCCGCACCTCCCCCCACTGAGTGCGCTGGAACTGCTGGTCGACGTCGCCCGCACGTCCTCCATCGGCGCTGCCGCACGGCTGCACGGCATCTCGCAACAGGCGGCGTCCGAACGCCTGCGATCGATCGAGTCCCAGGTCGGCCTGGCCCTCGTCGTACGCGGCCCCCGCGGCTCCAGCCTCACCCCCGCGGGCCGGGTCATGGTCGAGTGGGCGGTGCGCCTGCTGGACGTCGCCGGTGAGATCGACGCCGCGCTCGACACCCTGCGCGCCGGCCGCGACCGAGCCCTCCACGTCGCCGCCTCGATGACGGTCGCCGAGCACCTCCTGCCGCGGTGGCTCGTGCTGCTGCGGCAGCGGCAGCTCACGGCGGGCCAGGAACCGACGGCCGTGAGCCTCGAGGCCACCAACAGCCGCACGGTGCTCGAGGAGGTGCTCGACGGGCGGGCCGACATCGGCTTCGTCGAGGGGAGCACGGCACCCGGCGTGCGCTCGCTCGAGATCGGCACCGACGACCTGGTGGTCGTCACCGCTCCGGGTCATCCCTGGACCCGGCGGCGTCGTCCGGTGACCGCTGCGGAGCTCGCCGCGACCGCACTGACCTCACGGGAGGAGGGGTCGGGCACCCGGGGTGTGCTCGAGGACGCGCTGGCCGCGGCCGGTCTGGAGCCGGCGGCTCCGGCCGTCGAGCTGACGACCTCGACCGCGGTCCGCGAGGCGGTGCGGGCCGGCAGTCCGCCCGCCGTGCTGAGCCGGCTGACGGTGGGAGCCGACGTCGCCGCGGGTGCGCTCGCCGTCGTCCCGGTGCCGGATCTCGACCTGCGCCGCACGCTGCGCGCGGTGTGGACCGGATCGGCTCGCCCACCCGCGGGCGCCGTCCGCGACCTGCTCGCGGTGGCGACGGCCGCCGAGTAGCCGATCCCGATCAGGCGGCGTCGGCGAGGTGGCGCGGCGCGTAGCGGTCCTGCACCGGCGCCGGCCGCCGCTGCGAGCGCGGGATCGACCGCAGGAAACCGCTGCCCCACGAGAGGTGCATCGTCATCATCACGAAGGGGAGGAGCAGGCGCGAACGCGACGGGAGACCGCGACCGATGGCGACCGAGGCGCCCATGACGCCGACGGCGTAGCCGAGGGGCGCGGCGAACCCGGCGATCAGCAGCCACGCATAGGGGATCTCCAGGGTCGTGCCGGCGACACCGAGCACGCCGAGCAGCGTGCCGAGGGCGACGATGGCGGTGACGACGGGCGCAGCGAGGTAGCGGAAACTCGCCGACTCGGGGTAGGCCGCGACGATCTGGCGGCGCCACTGGCCCGAGCCGAAGAACTGCTTGCGCAGCGCGGCGAAGTCGCGGCGCGGCCGATAGGTCACCGCGAGGTGCGGGGTGAACCAGATCGTGTGCCCGGCCTGGCGGATGCGGTAGTTGAGCTCCCAATCCTGGGCGCGCACGAAGTGCTCGTCGAACCCGCCGAGCTCATCGAGGACCTCGCGGCGGAACGCGCCGAGGTAGACGGTGCGGGCAGGGCCCGGCTCGCCCCCGACGTGGAACTTCGAGCCGCCGATGCCGAGCGGGGAGCTCATCGCCACCGCGACGGCGCGACCGAAGTCGCTGTCGCCCTCGACCCGCATCATGCCGCCGACGTTGGCGGCGCCCGTGGTGTCGAGCAGGCGCACGACCTCGCGGATGTAGCCGGGCGGCAGCTCGCCGTGGGCGTCGACGCGGACGATGTAGGGGTGGGAGGTCACCGCGATCGCGGCGTTGAGGCCCTGCGGGGTGCGCCCGGTCGGGTTCTCCACCAGCACGATGCGCGGGTCGCTCTCGGCGAGGGCCTCCGCGATCTCGTGGGTGCGGTCGGCGCTCGGACCGAGGGCCAGCACGATCTCGATCTCGCCGTCGTACTCCTGCTCCAGCACCCGGCGTACCGCGGGCTCGAGGTAGCGCTCCTCCTCCAGCACCGGCATGACGACCGAGACGGGGGTCGCCACGGGCGTCGTCCCGGGGGTCGCCGCGGCAGGCGTCCGGTCCTCGCTCGGGACGCGGACGGCAGCCGGGCGTACCGGCACGTCGCGCGCCCGGTCGCGGGCGGAGATGCTCACGATGGTCCTCCTTGGACAGGCACCCTTTGAGAGATAACTAGATCAACTTACTAGATTATCAGCGGGCGGACAGCATCCTCGCAGGTGCGGCAGGCGACTCCGATCGCCGCGACCGCCCCAGGACGGCCTCGTACTCGGTCGTGAGGACGCCGACCAGGTGGGCCCAATCGCGCTCCCGGCGCACCCAGTCGCGGGCGGCCCCGCCGAGGGTGGTCCGCAGCTCGGGGTCGTCGAGCAGGCGGGTCAGCACCGCCGTCAGGCTCGCGGCGGACCCCTTCTCGAAGACCAGTCCCGTCTCGCCGTCGGCGACGATCTCGGTCAGCGCGGCGACCGAGGAGACCACGACGGCCTTGCCCATCGCCATCGACTCGAACGGCTTGATCGGCGAGATGAGCTCGCAGACCGGCAGCGGACGACGCGGGAACGGCGCGATGTCGACGAGGGAGAGGTAGCGCCCGACCTCGGCGTGCGGAACGCGCCCGGTGAAGGTGACCGCCGCACCCGCTCCGTCGAGGCCGAGCCGAGCCGCCGTGGCCCGGACGACGCCCTCGTGGGGACCGTCGCCGACGACCAGCAGATGGAAGTCCTCGCGCACCGCACGCAGGGCCGCGACCGCCTCGAGGAGCAGCTCGAGACCCTCGTAGTCGACCATGCTGCCGGCGTAGCCGATGACCGTGCGGCCTGCGAGGCCGAGCTCCGCCTCCAACGCGGCGTCGCGGCCACGGGGCTCGAACAGCGCGGTGTGGACGCCGTTCGGCAGCACCACGAGCTTCTCCTCCGGCACCCCCCGAGCCGCCATCTCGCGCCGCAGCGCCTCGGTGATGACGAAGACCCGCTCGGCGCCCGCAGACGAGGCGAGCTCGACGGTGTCGAGGAAGCGCTGGCGGTCGCTCGCGGCGAAGCCGGGGTCGCGGGAGACCTTCATGAGGTCCTCCAACCCGCGCATCTCGTAGACGTAGGGCAGGCCCAGGCGCGCCGCCGCCGCGCGGGCGGCCAGGCCGTTGACGTGGAAGCTGGAGGCGTGCAGCAGCGCCGGCCGCTGCACCCGAGCCCGGGCGACGACCGCGTCGGCGTACCGCTCGACGTAGCGGGCGAGCGGGTACTGCGGATAGGGCGCGGGACCCTCGGTGTCCAGGACGCGGTGGTAGCGCACGCCGTCGACCTCGTCGCTCGGCTCGACCCGCCGCGGGTCGCTGGTCGACCAGCGGTCGTAGGGGAATCCCAGGCGGGTGACGGCCTCGACGTCCCAGCCGTCGCCGCGCAGCCCGGTGAGCAGACCGTGGGAGCGGGTCGCGTAGCCGCCCGAGCGGTGCGGCAGCGACTGCGCCAGCAGGGCGAGGACGGCGTCGGGGCGCGGCTCGATGATCGGCGCCTCCGCGCGGCGCGGTGCGGGCCACCCGTCGCGGACGACGCTCAGCTGGTCGGTGGCGTTCGCCCACGTCTGCTGGGCGTACCGCTCGTCGGGATGACGGGCCAGGGCGTGGCCGGCCAGGCGCTGAGCCGGGCCGGTGTACCCGGCGGTCAGGGCTCGCGAGGCGGCACGCCGCAGCTCGAGGGCGGGCGCCCGGCGCACCGGGATGGCGACGCCGTTGGCGATGCGGGTGTCGGCGTAGTCGGCCAGCAGTGCCCAGTCGCGGCGCCGGTCGAGGGCCCGGGCCACCACGGGCAACGGGCGACGCAGCCGGTCGGTGACCGCGTCGAGGATCTCGGGCAGGTCGTCGGCGGCCGCCGCCACGATCTCCAGCTCGGCGTGGGTCTCGGCGACCTCCTCCTCGAACCCGGCCAGGCCCCAGTCCAGGAGCGCGGCATGGAAACGGCGGACGTCGTCCGGGGTGGCCCGGCGCAATGCCTCGAAGACCGCCAGCACCTCGCGGCGGTTGCGCGGGCGGGCGCCGAGGAGGGCCGCCCGGGCGGCGCGGACCTCCGCGGCCGGGCCCTCGACGGCAGGGTCGCCGGGAGCGGCGGCCTCGCCGGCCGCAGCCACGGCTTCGGCGATGCGCAGGTGCACCAGACGCGCCTCGAAGAGGGCGGGACCCTCGACGGCGGCCACCGCCCGGCGCGCGGCGGCCAGCGCCTCGGTGAGCGCGCCCGCGCGCTCGTGCACCTCGGCGGCGACGGTCCACGCCCGCGGGGCGGCGTCCAGGTCGTCATCGTGGAGGTAGGGGTCGAGGAGGTCGAGCGCGCCCGCGGTGTCGCGGTCGACGACGAGGCGTCGCTTGGCCTCGGCGACGCGCGCCCGGTCGAGCAGCTGTTGCCATCCCTCGGGGCCGCGGTCGCGCGGCAACCGCACGGACGCTGCGGCGGCCTGCCGCCGCACCGCCCGCTTGGCACGGATCTTCAGCGATGCCATCTCAGACCTCCACATGCGACCGCGGGTCGCCGTAGAACGCCAGTCGCCCGGCCGCGGTGAGGAACGTGGCGTCCTCGACGGTCCAGGTGTGCGCGGAGCGGTCCTCGCCCCGCACGCTGACGAAGTTGAACCGGTCGGCCGACCAGATGGGGACGCCGTCGGCGAGCGCCCGGTCGAGCACGTCGGAGTCGACGGCGCGCGGCAGGTCGCCGAAGCGCAGCGAGCGGGCGAGCTCGCCCTCGAAGAGCATCGAACCGCCCTGGATGCGACGCACCCAGCGGTTCTCCGCCTCGGGGTAGCGCAGCACGACCGCGCCGCTGGAGCGCAGCCAGACGTGGTGGGCCCACTTGCCGGCGATGCCGGCGCCCTGGGCGCGCAGGGCGTCGCTGAGATCGGCGAGGTAGTGGACGCCGTAGTGGTTGTCGTCGTCCATCTTGGCGATGAGGTCGCCGGCGGCCGCCTCGATGCCGAGGTTGAGGCACGCGCCGAGGGTGAGCGAGCGGGGTGCGGTGCGCACCACCAGGTGCTCGACGCCGTGCTCGCGCGCGCGGGCCACGAGGTCGGACGGCGCCTCGAAGCCGTGCAGCACGAGCACGAGCTCGGTGGGGTGCGACTGCCGGCCGGCGTTGGCCAGCACGGTCTCCAGCTCGTGGGGCCGGTTGGTCGGCACGATCGCCGAGACGGTGGGCTTCGGCGGCTCGGCCTCGCCGAGCAGGGTGCGCGCGCGGTGGCCGAAGGTGTGGGCGGCGAGCACGGCACGTCGCTGGCGCAGGGCCTCGCGGTCGGCCAGCTCGCGCTGGTGGACACGGGCGACGACCTCGGCGCGCAGCGCGGAGGCCTCGCCGGGCGCGACGACCGGCACGCCGGCGGGCGCCTCCAGTCCGACCACCGACACGACGGGCGTGCCGGCGGCGGCCGCGGCGAGCAGGGTCCAGGTGTCGCCGGGCGTGCGGCGCGGAGCGTCGACCAGGACGCCGGCGCGGCCGGCGAGGTCGGAGACCTCGGCGGGGGATGTCGGGCGGGCGGCCTCGGCGAGGGACTCGGGCAGCACCCCGCGCGGGGGCAGGTCGGGGTCGAGGGTGCGCACCTCGACGACGTCGGCGAGCGGCCGGAGCGCGGGGGCGACGATCACCGAGACCGCGCCGGCGGCGGACTCGTCGCTGGCGCCGGGCGAGACCACCAGGACGCCGCCGCGCTCGGTGCGCTCGGGAGCCCGGCGGGCCGAGGCCGCGGGAGCGAGAGGCCGGACCTCGGGGGCGAAGCGCCGCCAGGTCGCGACGAGGTCGGCGGCGTACACCTGGTCGGCCTGGGCGAGCAGAGCGGTGACGGCGGCGCGCGCGACGCGGTGGGACGGCGGACGGCCGCCGGTGATCCACACGACGACCGGCACCGAGGCGGCCCGGGCCGCAGCCACGGTCTGCAGGAGCACGGGGTCGTCGGCGGGGCCGAAGCCCGGCACCTGACGGTCGGCGAGCTCGAGCAGGAACAAGTCGGCTCCCGCGACGGTGGTCAGATGCCGATCGATCGGCCGCGTGCGCCACTGGTCGGCGAGGCCGGCGCGGAGGCGCTCGGAGGCGGCGAGGGCGACGGTGACGCCGGGTCGTGCCACGCTCGGGGCCGGCTCCCGCTCCCATGCGGGGGTCTCGGGGACGGCGCGCAGGCGCACCGAGCGCAGGCGCTCGCGGACGGCGTCCAGCTGGGCGGTGCGGCCGCTCATCCGGGCACCCCCGCCCGGCGCAGCTCGCGGTAGAGCAGGTCGGACATCGTCTCGATGTAGGTCTTGGTGATGTGCGAGCCCTGGCGGTAGATCAGCACGTTGCCGATGACCGGCGGGCAGCGGTCGCCGTACGCGGGCGGGCACACGTCGGGCGTCATGTCGATGAAGGGGACACCGGCCGCCTCGGCCGCCTCCTTCTGCACGCCGGCGCCGCTGAGCGAGATGCCCTTGGCCCGGTCGAAGGTGCAGGCGGTGAAGTAGTCGTCGGGGTGCTCGGACACGCAGGTGTAGACCTCCATGCCGGTCTGCGGGGTGTCGGCCAGCGAGACGACCTTCACGCCCGCGGCCTTCAGCCGGCCCCAGGTGTCGGCGAGCGCATCGACCATCGCGTCGCGGCTCAGCTCGGGCGCGCCGGAGGCGTCGGTGCCGACGATGCCGCTGCTGCGCTGACTGACGGTGACGACGTAGTCGGGCTTGGCCGGCCCGGTGAGCTGGTCGAGCACCCGGTCGGTCCAGTCGCGGCACTGGGTGTAGGGCGCGCCGTCGAGGGAGGTGGTGATGGTCGCGAACGCGCACGCGGACTTGGTGAAGGTCTCGATGCGCCAGTCGTGGGTCTCGGCGAGCTGCTGGAACGCGGGCACCCACTGGGCCGCCTTGGAGTCGCCGACCACCGCGATCGTGGTGGCGGCATCGGCGGGGCCGTAGGTGCACGAGGTCGGCGTGGTGACGTCGACGTCGACCTGGCAACCCGCGGCGTACAGGTCGGGGACGTCGCCGGGTGCCTGGAGCGGGTCGGGGTAGATGGCGTCGTAGTCCTCGGCGCCGGGGCGCTGGGACGCCGGCAGCTGCTCGCGTCCGCCGGAGGCCGGCGGGGAGTCGACGAGACTGGCCGCGCCCGGGGTGGAGGCGACGTTGCGCGGTGCCGAGCCGGCGACACCGTTGAACGCCACGATGAGCGCGAGCCCGGCGGCCGCACCGAGGAGGGTGAAGTTCAGGCCGACGCTGAAGGCGATGCGCTTGTCGGCCGCGACGGCCTTCGAGTTGCGGATCGGGTTCTCGATCAGCCGGTAGGTCAGATAGGCCGGCACCGCGGTGAAGAGGACGATGCCGAGCCCGATCGGCACCGTGATGGCGTCCTCGCCCCAGCGCTCCCGGGCGACGATGAGCAGCGGCCAATGCCACAGGTAGAGCGAGTAGGTGAGGAAGCCGATCGTCTGCATGAGCCGGTTGCCGATGATCAGCACCGGGCCACGGTCGCCGGCCGCGACCCCGCCGCCGATGAACAGGGCGGCGCCGACGGTGGGCAGGAGGGCCGCCCAGCCCGGCCAGATCATGTCGGAGTGGTAGAGCCGGGCGGAGATCAGCACCATCGCGAGACCGCCCCAGGTGAGCACGATGCCGGCCCACTGCGGGAGCGCGTTGAAGCGCGCGACGAGGATCGCGACGAAGGCACCGAGGGCGAACTCCCAGATGCGCACGCCCGTGTCGAAGTAGGACTGCGAGGGGTCGTGCACGGCCATGTAGCCGGCGTAGAACAGCGACGGCACGGTGAGCACCGCGAGACCGGCGAGCAGCACCGTCTGGCGCCGCAGTCCGCACCGCTTGGCCAGCACCAGCGCGGCGAGGAAGAGGATCGGCCAGAGCACGTAGAACTGCTCCTCGACCGACAGCGACCAGAAGTGCTGGACGACCGACGGCGGCTCGTCCTCGGCGAGGTAGTCGACCTGGCGACCGGCGAGGTGCCAGTTCACGAAGTAGAGGGCCGAGGCGACGATGTCGCCGCCGGCGGTCTTCCACCGGATCGTCGGGACCAGGGCGTAGAAGAGCACCGCGGTGGCGGCGAGCACGACGCCCGCGGCCGGCAGCAGCCGCTTGGCCCGGCGGGCGTAGAAGCCGAGCAGCGAGACCGACCCGTCGCGGTCGCTCTCCTTGAGCAGCTGGCCGGTGATGACGAAGCCGGAGATCACGAAGAACACGTCGACGCCGACGAAGCCGCCGGGGAACCACATGAGGCCCGCGTGGTAGGGCAGCACCAGCAGGCACGCCACCGCGCGCAGGCCCTCGATGTCGCGGCGGATGCGGCTGTCGCGGCGCTGGGCCGGTGCGGACGCCGTCGGGCCGCCGTCGGGTGCGGTCCGCGTGGTGACGCGGGCGATATCCGTGCTCATCGGTTCAGCTCGCTCATGCTCAGACCTCCGCCAGGACGTAGGGGTCGGCGACGTCGAGCACCTGCGAGGAACGGGCGCGGATCTCGTCGTCGCTGATCGGCCACGTGTGGCCGTCGGTGTCGGCGCGGCGCACCGACACGAAGTTGAAGCGGTCGGCCGCGTAGACCCGCAGCCCGGCGTCCTCGACGCGCTGGAGCAGGGTCGTGTCGACCCGGCGCGGGAGGTCGTCGAAGCGCAGCCGGAGCGCGAGGTCGCGGCGCAGCAGCAAGGTGCCGCCCTGCACCTGGCGCACGAAGCGGTGCTCGGCGTGGGCGAAGCGCAGCAGCGTCTCGCCGCTGCCCTCCAGCTGCACGTAGTGCGCCCACTTGCCCACGACGTCGGCGCCCGAGAACTCCCAGGCCCGCACGAGGTCGGTGAGGTAGTGGACGCCGTAGAAGTTGTCGTCGTCCATCTTGGCCACGAGCTCGCCGTCGGCGGCCTCGACGCCCAGGTTGAGGATCGCGCCCAGGGTGAGCTCGGCAGCGGCCGGCACGTGCACGAGGTCGCGCACCCCGGCGGCCTGTGCCCGCGCCCGGAGCTCGTCGCCCGCCCCGGGCTCGAGACCGAACCCGTGGGTGACGAGCACCAGCTGGACGTCGGGGTGGCTCTGCCGGGCGAGGGTGGCGAGCACGTGGTCGATCTGGTCGGGACGCCGGGTGGGGACGACGGCGCTGACGCGCGGCGCCCGCACGGGCGGTGCGAGGTGGCCGAGCCCCGCGGTGGCCAGCACCGTGTCGACGCGGTGACCGTAGAGGTGCTCGTCGAAGACCCGGCGGTGGGCGCGCAGCGCGAGGCGGTCGCGCGCGTCGTCGTCGGCCAGGAGCCGGGTCAACGCGGCCTCGGACTCCCCCGCGTCGGCCACGACGGTGAGGGTGTCGCCGAAGAAGGGTTCGATGCTGGCGGCCGGAGCACTGACGACGGCGGTCTGGGCGGCGGAGAGTTCGAACAGCCGGCGGGCGCACATGGTGCGGCTGCCGGTGACCGAGTTGACGTTGAGGAACACCCGGTAGGCGGTGTAGGCCGCCAGCATCCGCTCGTAGGGCAGCGAACCGACGACGTGGCGGCGGTAGGGCCGCGGGAACCGGTAGCGGCGGTCGCCCCGCTGCATGCGCGAGTAGATGTGCAGGCCGTGGTCGAGCGCCGGGCGCAGGACGTACTCCATCTGCTCGCGGCGCTCGGGGTGCTTGTGGGCGAACCAGGTGCCGGCGAAGGCCACCGCGTAGGGCCGTCCGGGCAGGCCGCGCACCGGACGGTGCAGGCGGGGCTGGGCACCGAAGGGGAGCAGGGCGATGCGGTCGTGGCCGAGATCGGCGCGGTAGACCGGGATGCGGTCGGCGTCGACGGTGAAGACCTGGTCGAAGAGCCGGGCGGTCTCGAGGAACCGGTCGTAGTTGGGCGGGTCCTCCTTGTTCCAGAAGACCGTGGGGATGCCGTTCGCGCGACACCACGCGACGAGGGCGCGCAGCTCCTCGCTCGGCCGGTCGTCGCGCGTCATGTGCAGCCGCCAACGGGCCCGGTTGCCCTGCCAGGCCGATTCGACGAAGAGGAGGTCGGGCCGCTGCTCGCCGAGCACCTGCGCCCAGTCGTCGGGACCGAAGGTGATCTGCTCCCACTCGTACCCCAGCGCGAGCTCGGAGAACGGGTCGAGGATGACGGCGGCCCGCACCTGCGGGCGCGCGGGCACGACCGGCGGGATCTCGTGCTCGCCGAGCCGCGGTGGACGCCGCAGGATCGGCACACGCACCGACTGCGCGGCGCGTGCGGCGCGCCGGCGCAGGGCACGGACGATCCGGGACGGCGTGAGCCGCTCCCGGCGGTGGCGGGAGGTCACGCGTAGGCCTCCAGCAGGACCTCCGCGATGCGCGGGCCCGCGTGGCCGTCCCACAGCGGCGGGACCCGGTGGGTCGACCGGTCGACGGCCAGCGCCCGCTCGACCTCGAGGGCCAACCCCTCGCGGGTGACGAGCCGGTTGGTGCCGTGGCTGATCGTGACCGGACGCTCGGTGTTGGGTCGCAGCGTGAGGCAGGGGACGCCGAGCACCGTGGTCTCCTCCTGGACGCCGCCGGAGTCGGTGACGACGACGTCGGAGCCGCGCACCAGGCCGAGGAACTCCACGTAGCCCAGCGGCTCGGTGAGCCGGATGGCGGGGTGCGCGAGCAGGCCGGCGGCCTCGAGCGTGGCGCGACCGCGCGGGTGCAGCGGGACGATGATCTGCACCTGGTCGGCGGCCGCGTGCAGCGCCTTGACCAGCGCCTCGGCGTCCGGGCCGGCGTCGACGTTCGCGGGGCGGTGCAGGGTGGCCACCGCGTAGCGGCCCTCGAGGCGGTGGTGCGCCCGGGCGGCGTCGGCGTCGAAGGCGTCGAGGTGGGCCAGCAGCGTGTCGATCATCGGGTTGCCGACGAGGTGGATGCGCTCGGGCGCCACGCCCTCGTTGCCGAGGTGGGCCACGGCGTCGGCGCTCGTGGCGAAGAGCAGGTCGGAGAGCCGGTCGGTGACCAGGCGGTTGACCTCCTCGGGCATCAAGGGGTCGAAGCTGCGCAGGCCGGCCTCGACGTGGGCGAGCGGGATCTGGAGCTTGGCGGCGACCAGTGCCGCGGCGACGGTGGAGTTGACGTCGCCGTAGACCACGACGACGTCGGGGCGCTCGGTGAGGAAGAGGTCCTCCAGGCCGGTCATGACCGCGGCGGTCTGCGTGGCGTGCGTGCCCGAGCCCACCCCCAGGTTCACGTCGGGCTCGGGCAGGCCGAGCTGGCGGAAGAAGACCTCCGACATCCGCTCGTCGTAGTGCTGCCCGGTGTGCACGAGCCGTTGGCGCAGGGCACCGTCGCCGAGGCGGGCGACGGCCTCCAGGACCGGCGCGGCCTTGGGGAAGTTCGGGCGCGCGCCGGTGATGTGGACGGCGAGCGGAGCACTGGGCGACATGCGTGGGACCTCCGGGGGTGACGACACCCGAGTCGGCTCGATGAGACTTATCTCGACCAAGTTACTACAGTAAGGAGTCATAGACCGAAACGCCGCCCGGAAGGAGGACGCCGTGAGCACCGAGCAGACCCGTCTCGCGCGGCTCCTCCAGGGCGCTCTCGACACCCGCAGCGCGGGCACGGTCGCCGCCCGCCACCTGCTCCGCGGCACCGCCCATGTGTCCGGACTGCCGGCCCCCTTCCGCGACCGCCCCGCCTACGCCGCGGCCCTCGAGGCCTACCGCCATGGCGACCTCCGGCTCGCCCGCGAACGCGCCCGCGAGGCGGGCCCGGCCGGCCGGCTGCTGGCGCGGCTCATCGACGGCGAGCTGGGGCTGCTGGACGGGCCGCCGGGGGACGACCTCCCCACCGGCCTCCCCACCAGCCTCCCCCCGCGACCCGTCGACGGCGGGCCGCGGCGCGTGCTCCACCTCGTGACCAACGCCTGGCCCGAGACCACCGCCGGCTACACCGTGCGCACCCGGGGCATCACCGAGGCCCAGGCCGCGGCCGGGCTGGAGGTCCACGTCGCCACGCGCCTCGGCTTCCCGGTCAACCGCGGGCGCATCGGCGCCGCTCGCGGCCTGCAGCGCGGCGGCGTCGCCCAGCACCGGCTGCCCGCGGGCCTCCCCCTACGGGCCGACGACGCCCTCCGGCGCGACATCGCGCTGACCGGCCGCCTGGCCGCGCGGCTGCGTCCCGACGTGCTGCATGCCCACAGCAACCACGTGAACGGCCGGGTGGCGCTCGCCCTGCGGGCCCGACTCGGGGTGCCGGTCGTCTACGAGGTGCGCGGGCTGCTCGAGGAGACCTGGCGCAGCCGCAGCCCGCACGTCGACGACGCACACGCGGTGGCCAGCGACCACTATCGGCTCACCCGGGCGGCCGAGACCCGGATCATGCGCGCCGCCGACGCCGTCGTCACCCTCAGCGAGACCCTGCGCACCGAGGTCATCGGCCGCGGCGTACCCGCCGAGCGGGTCGTGGTGGTGCCCAACTGCGTCGACGACGTCTGGCTGGCCGGCGAGGCCGTCGTCCACGCGGCCGACGCGCGGTCGGGCGACCCGCTGACCCTGCTCTACGCCGGCACGCTCAACGACTACGAGGGCGTCGACCTGCTGCTCGACGCCGTCGCCCTGCTGCGCTCGCGCGGGCTCGACGTCCGTGCCGTCGTCGCCGGCGGCGGTCCGGCGGCCACGCGCCTGCACGAGCACGCGGCGTCCCGGGGGCTCGGTGCCGCAGTGCGCTTCACCGGCGTGGTCGATCGCGATGCGCTGATCGCGCTGGCCCGCACGGCCGACGCCGTCTGCCTGCCCCGCCGCGACCTCCCGGTCACCCGGCTCGTGCCGCCGCTCAAGCCCGTGGAGGCGATGGCACTGGGCCTGCCGGTCGTGGCCGCCGACCTCCCGCCGCTGCGCGAGCTGCTCGCCGGGCGCGGCGTCCTCGTCCGCCCCGACGACGCCGACGCGCTCGCCGCGGGCGTCCTGGCGCTGGCCGACCCCGCCCGCCGTGCCGAACTCGGCGCCGCCGCGCGCGACCACGTCGCCCGCACCCGCACGTGGCGTGCGGCGGCGGCGTCCCATCTCGACCTCTACGGCCGCCTGGTCCCCTCCCGCGCCGACCTGCCGGCGACCGACGCCGTCCACCCCACCGCAGCACCCACCGCAGCACCCACCGAAGGAGCACTGCCATGACCGCCACCGATCACTCCGCCGAGGTGGAGATCCCGGCCGAGCCGAGCCTCGACCTCGTCGTCATCGGTCTGGGCTACGTGGGCCTGCCGCTGGCCAAGGAGGCCACCGCGGCCGGGCTCCGCGTCGTCGGCCTCGACGTCGGCCGGGCCATCGTCGCGGGCCTCAACGCCGGGCGTTCGCACGTCGACGACCTCAGCGACGACGACATCGCGGCCATGGTGGCCGCCGGCTTCCGCGCCACCACCGACGCCGCGGTGATCGCCGACGCCGCGACCGTCGTCGTGTGCGTGCCGACCCCCCTGGGCGTCGAGGGCGGACCCGACCTCACCGCCGTCCGCTCGGCGGTCGCCGCGATCGGCGCCCACCTGCGGCGCGGGCAGCTCGTCGTCCTGGAGTCGACCACCTACCCCGGCACCACCGAGGAGGTCGTCAAGCCGCTGCTGGAGGAGGCGAGCGGTCTGGTGGCCGGCGAGGACTTCCACCTCGCCTTCTCCCCCGAGCGCATCGACCCCGGCAACCCGACCTGGGGCCTGGCCAACACCCCGAAGGTCGTCGGCGGCCTGGACGCCGCGGCCACCGCGAAGGCGGCGGCGTTCTACGGCAAGTTCGTGCACACGATCGTCGAGGCCGCGGGCGCGAAGGAGGCCGAGACCGCGAAGCTGCTGGAGAACACCTACCGGCACATCAACATCGCGCTGGTCAACGAGATGGCGCGCTTCTGCCACGAGCTCGACATCGACCTGTGGGACGTCATCCGCTGCGCCTCGACCAAGCCGTTCGGCTTCCAGGCCTTCTACCCCGGCCCGGGCGTCGGCGGGCACTGCATCCCGATCGACCCGAACTACCTCTCCCACAACGTGCGGGCGAAGCTCGGCTACCCCTTCCGCTTCGTGGAGCTGGCCGAGGAGATCAACGCGACGATGCCCTCCTACGTGGCCCGCCGCGCCCAGAACCTGCTCAACGACCACGGCAAGGCCATCCACGGCTCCTCGGTGCTGCTGCTCGGCGTCACCTACAAGCCCGACATCGCCGACCAGCGCGAGTCGCCGGCCATCCCGCTGGCCCGCCACCTCGACCAGCTCGGCGCGCGCATCGTCTACCACGACCCGCACGTCGAGGAGTGGACGCCGGGCGTCGAGGTCTCCCGCGCCACCGACCTCGGGACGGCGCTCGCCTTCGCCGACCTGGTCATCCTGGTGCAGGCGCACGGCGCCTACGACGTCCCCGACCTGGCCGCGCGGTCGCGGCTGTTCTTCGACACCCGCGGGGTGACGGTCGGCCCCGAGGCGCATCGTCTGTGAGCGCAGCGAACCATTTGCACCGGCAGGCCATCCACCGCGCCAGCGGGGGATCGCCTGTGAGCGCAGGGGGAGGCGCCCGCTCGCCGCTGGCGCAGCTGGCGGCCGAGCACGGGCTGCAGCGCGTCGGCGTCCGGCCGCCGTTCGAGAGCTACCTCGCCCAGGCGTGGGAGCGTCGGCACTTCATGGTCGCCATGGCGGCCTCGAAGGCCTACGCGCGCAACCAGGCCGGCTACCTCGGGCAGGTGTGGGCCGTGCTCACCCCGGCCCTGTGGGCGGGGGTGTACCTGCTCGTCTTCGGCGTCGTGCTCCAGACGAACCGCGGTATCGCCAACTACACGGGCTTCCTCGTCGTCGGCGTCTTCCTCTTCCACTTCTCCACCTCCTCGATCTCCAACGGGTCGAAGGCGATCACGAACAACGCCGAGCTCATCGGCTCCCTGCAGTTCCCACGGGTGCTGCTGCCGATGGCCGCGGTACTGGCCGAGCTGTTCACGCTGCTGCCGGCGCTGGCGGTGATGATCGTGGTGGTGATCGCCTCGGGCGAGCCGGTGACGACGTCCTGGCTGCTGCTGCCGCTGGCGGTGGGTCTCCAGTGGATCTTCGGCACCGGTATCGCCCTGATCTTCGCCCGGCTGGTCGCCCAGGTGCGCGACGTCGCCCGCCTCGTGCCGTTCGTGCTGCGGGCGCTGATGTACACCTCGGGCGTCTTCTTCTCCCTCTCCCACTACGTGCACGACCCGACGGCGGCCGCGATCCTGCAGCACCAGCCGATCGCGCTGTACCTCGAACTCGCCCGGAGCGCGCTGCTGCGCGAGGTGCCCGCCGACCCGTCCGCCTGGCTGTGGGGGGCCGGGTGGGCGGTCGGCGCGGCCGTGGTCGGACTGTGGTTCTTCTGGGGCGCGGAGGAGAGGTACGGCCGTGGCTGACGCGACCGCCGGCAGCCCGCTGCGGCCCTCCCTCATCGTCGACGACGTGCACGTGCACTACCGCACCTTCGGCGGACGCCGGCTGCCCGACGGTGCCTCGTGGACCTCGCGGTTGCGCCGCCACGTGGGCGCCGTCGACGTCGTCCGCGCCGTGCAGGGCGTCTCGTTCGTGGCCCACCACGGCGAATCCATCGGGCTGATCGGCCACAACGGGTCGGGCAAGTCCACCCTGCTGCGGGCGATCGCCGGGGCGCTGCCGACGGCGAAGGGTCGCATCTACGCCGACGGGACGGCGTCCCTGCTCGGCGTGAACGCCGCGCTCATGCGCGACCTGTCGGGCGAGGCGAACATCGTGCTCGGCGCCCTGGCGCTGGGGCTCACGCCGGCGCAGATCCGCGAACGCTACGACGACATCGTCGACCTCGCCGGCATCGGCGACTTCCTGCATCTGCCGATGCGGGCCTACTCCTCGGGCATGGGGGCGCGGCTGCGGTTCGCGATCTCGACCGCGAGCCGGCCCGACATCCTCATGATCGACGAGGCGCTGGCCACCGGCGATGCGGAGTTCAAGCAGCGCAGCGGCGAGCGGGTCGCGGAGATCGTCGAGCATGCCGGCACGGTGCTGCTGGTCAGCCACTCGATGTCGACGATCCGCAGCATGTGCGACCGGGTGCTCTGGCTCGATCACGGCCGGCTGGTCGCCGACGGTCCCACCGCCGAGGTGCTGGAGGAGTACGCCGAGCGCACCGGCCGTCCGGTCGCGCGGCCGACGCCGCGCCCGAAGACCCCGGTGTCATGACGGCGCGGCGCGCGCTCGTGGTCACCGTCGTGCACCATCCGCTCGATGCGCGCATCCGGCAACGGCAGATCACCGCGCTGCTCGAGGCCGGCTGGGCGGTCACCTACGCCGCACCCTTCGGCGGCTACGGGGTGGCCGACACCGACCCGCGGGTGCGCACGATCGAGCTGCCGCGCGCGGTCGGACGACGCCGCCTCGCCGCGCTGCGGGCCGCCCGGTCGCTGCTGGCGCGGGAGGCCCGCGCGCACGACGTGGTGCTCCTGCACGACCCCGAGCTGCTGGTCGCGGCCCTGCTCGCCGGTCTGCGTCGACTCCCGCCGGTCGTGTGGGACGTGCACGAGGACACCGCCGCCAGCGTCGCCATGAAGGCCTGGCTTCCGGGCGTGCTGCGGCGGCCGGCGGCCGCTGCGGTGCGGTGGCTGGAGCGCCGGGCTGAGCGCCGCGTGCACCTGCTGCTCGCCGAGGACGGCTACCGGGCCCGCTTCGCCGTCGACCACCCGGTGGTGCCGAACACGACCGCGGTGCCGGCGCGGCCCTCGTCCCCCGAGCGGCCGGCGGCCGTCTACGTCGGCCACCTCACCGGGCCCCGGGGCGTGGTCGAACTCGTCGCGACCGGTCGGCTGCTGCACGAGCGCAGCGGCGGGCGCCTCGGCGTCCGGCTCATCGGGCCGGCCGACGCCGACTCCCGCGCCCTGCTCGACCCGCCGCCGCCCGGTGTCACCTGGCACGGCTTCCTGCCGCACGCCGAGGCGATGGCCGCGCTCGATGGTGCTCTCGTGGGGCTCTCGCTGCTGCACGACCAGCCGAACTACCGGGTCTCGCGGCCCAGCAAGGTCGCGGAGTACCTCGCCCACGGCGTCCCGGTGGTCACGACCGCGCTGCCCGAGGCGCAGCTGTTGGTCGAACGCTCGGAAGGCGGCGTCGTCGTCCCGTTCGTGCAGGGGGCTGCCGACCCGGAGGCGGTGGCCGACGCCGTCCTCGCCCTCGACGCCGACCCGCCGGGACGCCGGGCCATGGGCGCGCGCGGCCACGCCTACGCGGTCGAGCACCTCGACTGGCGGCGCCACGGTCGCGACTTCGTCGACCACCTCGCGAGGCTCGCCGGTACCGGGCGGCGTCCGACTCACCGGGTCTCGCGGCTCGTCGCTAGCGCTCCTCGCACCTCGACCACCGGCACCCCCGGTCACTGAGGTGCGAGCGAAGCGAGCCTCGAAGTGCCCGCACCCGAACGGCGACGCCTACCGCGGCAGCACCGTCGCCCGCTCCGAGGGTGCGTGCACCGCGAACGCGGCGCCCCCGTCGTGGCGCAGGCTCGAGCGGATCCGGAACCGGTCGCCGCAGGCCGCGGAGCGGTCGACCGTGACGACGCCGCGCACCGCGAGCATCGCGTGGTGCACCATCGGGGTGACCTTCCGCGATCCGGTGATCACCTGGGGCGCGGAGCACGCCTGGCCGGAGTCGGCGAGCTGGACGACGGTCACGATCGCGCGGGCGATGCTGCCGCGGGTGCTCACGTGCCCGGCGCAGATCTCGCGGCCTCCGGTGGAGGAGTCGCGGCTGCCGCCGACCGAGGAGCAGGTGGTGACCTTGTGGTCGGTGACGACCTGGAAGGAGCGTCCGGCGCGCACGCGGACGATGCGGCTCAGCGCCGTCCAGCTGCCCCGATCCTCGACCACACGGGAGGTCGCGTCGGTGTCGACGGTGCGGGCCCACGACCCGAGCGGTGCGCTCACCGAGAGGTAGGAGCCGGAGTCGACCACCCACACGTTGGACGAGGCGTAGCCGCGCGAGACCGGACGCGGCCGCAGGCCGCTCGCGAGCGCCGCGCAGGTGACGGTGCCGGTGCGCGGCGCGACGTAGACGAAGCGGGGCGTGAGCGTCGAGGTGCGGCCGCGCAGCACGTTCTCGGTGGCGCCGGCCCCGGGGATGTCGTTGGCGGGCGAGCAGGTGACCGAGGCGGCCGCCATCAGCGCCGAGTCCGGGGTCGACGACGGCTGCCGGGCGATGATCTTGCCGGCGATGAGCCGGCGCTCCCCGGCGACGGCGCGGAAGGTCACGGAGAAGATCCGCACGATCCGGTCCTCGGAGCTCGGCGAGCGGTAGGCCGGGATCGCTCGGGAGGAGTCGGCGTGCTCGTCGCGGGTCGCCGGCGAGGATTCCGTGGATCGCGCCGTCCGGTGGGGCGCGGAGCGGGCGAGCACCGACGACGGGCCGGTGCTCGAGAGGACGACGGCATCGGTCGGCGTCGGCATCGCCTCGGCGATCCCGACGGATCCCGACGTCTCGACGACGATCGCCACGACCGTCGTCAACACGGCGAACGCCGCCCTGGCCCTGCTCCCGATCACCCCGGCCCCCTCTGCGCGAGCACCACGGTAGGTAGGACCGGGCAGGCCTGTCAGGAAAAGCCTTCAACCTGTGGGACGGGTGTGACGATCAGCGGTTCGCGATGCCGTCCAACCGCAGCAGCGTGGACTCGTCACGATGGCTGCCGTCGGTGCCGACGTGCTTGTCCGAGATCGTCGGCCCGTTCTTGAGCACGTGCACCAGCGCCATCCCGTGACCGCGGCCGAGGGCGTACTCCTCCTTCAACCAGGCCAGCACGTCGCCGGCCTTGGTCGCTGCGTCGAAGCCGCGCGGCGCGGCGGCGTCGAGCAGCTCCTGCGGGGTGCGGCCGGTCTTCTTCTCGGCACCGTCGAGATACGCCTGGAACGACATGCGGTTCTCCTGAGAACGGGATGGATGTGGAGGTGGGGACGGCCGGGGTTCAGGCGAGGCGACACCAGCTGCCACCGGAGACGACGCGCACGACGTCGCCGTCGACGACGATCGCGCTGAGATCGTCCAGACCGTAGGCGGGGTGCCCGAGGTCGGCGGCCCAGGCCTCGGCCGCCGCGCGGGTGTTCTCCTCCAGGTCGGGGTGGTCGAGGTGCGGGAAGAGACAGAAGTCCACCAGCCCGAGTGCGGCGTCCCCTCCGCCGGGCGGTTCCCAGCCCACGAAGTCGGCGCCGATGCGCGGCGTCATCACCATGCTTCCGGCACTCATGCCGACCCAGACGGTGTCCTCCAGCTCGGGCAGCAGGTCGAGCAGGCCGCTCTCGCGCATCCAGTGGGCGAGGTAGAGGGCGTCGCCGCCCGAGACGAGCAGGACGTCGGCGTCGCGCACCAGCGCCTGCCAGCGCTCGGCCGGGATGCTGGTGAGAGCGGTGAGCTCCAGCAGCGCGACCGATCGCCACCCGAGGTCGACCATCGGCTGCTCTGCCCGGCCGGCGACGAACTGCCAGACCCGTTCGCCCGGCCCGGCGTAGGGGTGCCCGTACATCGCCGTCGGGATCGCGACCGCCGAGCACTCCTCGATGGGGCGGCCGAGCAGCTCGACGAGAGCGTCGCGGATTGCGGGGGCGGAGACACCGCCGGAGGTGAGCAGCAGCTTCATAGGGGTCCTCGAGGCAGATCGGGTCGCGTGCGGTCGACGGTATCGACCGGTGCGACCCGCCCGAGTCATCGCGCCGACCGCGGAATCACGGCGCG
>NZ_BAAAZH010000024.1:189396-269829 GCF_039536805.1 Nocardioides fonticola
CACAGCATCCGGCGACCGGGCTCCCGATCAGACCTCCGAGACCTTGACGTCGAATCCATCGAGCAGGAGCTCCAGGTCGGACGTGTCCGCCGTGATCACCACGGACGGGGCGAGCTCGATCGCGGTCGCGGCGACAATGGCGTCCACGGTGAGGTCGCGCTTCTTGCGGCGCACACTCTCGGCACGGGTACGGAGAGCGCCGGCGCGCATGGCCACGCCCTCCGGAACGTCGATCGTCGGGATCTTGGACAGCACGTGCCAGATCGCGGCGTCGGTCGGTGCACCGGTCGCGACCTCGGCGAGTACGACCGCGGGAATCAGCACTCGGTGGTCGGCCTGCTGAGCCGCCGCCAGCCGCTCGGCCATCCCCTTGCGCTTCTCCGCGAGGGCCGAGACCGCCTCGGAGTCCAGGATCAGAACCCGCGCCACCGGCTCAGCGCCACTCCTCGACGTGCCGCGCGACGGCGTCGGGGTCAAGCGGCCCGTTGACCTCGACCAGTTCGGCGATCAGGTCGTCGAGTCCGTCGCGCTCGAGCTGGCGTCGCAGTGCCAGCGTCGTGTACGCCGAGAGCCTCCCTGGCTCCACCCGATCGCGGACCCGATGGAGGACATCGGCCTCGATGGTGAGACTGACCTTCTCGAACGTCTGCTGGCTCGCCACAGGCTGATCCTACCAGCAAGGCGATCGGCCGTCGGGCCTCGCGCGATGACTCCGCGCACAGCATCCACCGCCTCCCAGCCTCACGCCCCGGCCAGCAGATGGCATCTGGCCAGAACGACATCAGCCCCAGGTCCGAAGACCTGGGGCTGATGTGGTGGTGCGCGAGGGGGGAGTTGAACCAGCGGATTCCCGCTCTCCACAGGCCTGAAGACGGCGATCTGAGCGTGGATCCGGGGTTCAGTTGCCTCCCGTTCGGCACCGTTCCAGGCCTTGGCTGCTACACGGAGTAGCAGCAGCGTCGGTTGGTTATCCGTGAGTCTAGCGAGGGCGGAGTTGCTCCGCCCTGCTGTGTCGTAGAACGTCCCTGTCCCGGCGAAGCTGGCGGACGGGTCTAACGGCGACAACATCGCGCGGTTCGCCGAACTTCGCTCGCCGACCAGCGGGTTCCCGCTCAGGGTTTGGCGAGTGGTGACGTCGCTGCTACACCAGGCGGCTCGGGCGCTAGACGTGCACGAGGAGCCTCTGTCCTGCGCTTACCGCCGAGCATGGGTTCCACGCCCGGTCCGATCAGAGCGCGGCGTACACCGCCTCCTCAAAGTCTCCGTAAAGCTTCCAGGCCTCGTGACGCGTGATGAAGGGCAGCGAGTTGGTGTAGATCGAGGCGCAGATACCGGTCGTGCGGTCGATGAAGAAGTGGGTGTTGAAGAGCCCCGCCCACGACCCGGTGCCGGCGCGGCGGCGGCCGGGGATGTCGTGGCTGTTGAGCAGGAGTCCGTAGCCCCACTTGTTGCCGGGTCCGGCATACATCGTGTCGGTGATCGGCGGGTCGGCGGTCGGGATCTCGGCGGGGAAGTCGAGGTCGCCGATCTGGTTGGTGAAGGCGGCGTCAACCGTGGCCTCGTCCAGGATACGCACGCCGTTGAGCTCGCCCCCTCGCAGGAGCGCCTGCTCGAAGCGGATGTAGTCGCGGGGGGTGGAGAAGAGGCCGTGGCCGCCCGCCCACCAGTCGGGTTCGGGATTGAGGATGTTGCCAGCCGACGCCCATGTGCCGTCCTCGCCCTTCACGTGGACGGTGACGGCGTTGTCCATCTGCGTCTGGTCCGGGTGGAACGTGGTGCTGCTCATGCCGAGCGGGCCAGCGATGCCCTCGTCGATGACTGCGTCCAGCTTCTTGCTGGCGACGGCCTCCACGACGCGGCCGAGCCAGTCGGTGTTGATGCCGTACACGTACTTCTCCCCGGGGTGCGCCGTCATGGGCGCACCGAAGGCGGCCATCGACCCGGGTACGACGTTCGGGACGCCAGTCGCCGCTTCGTACTTCACGAGCTGGTCGTTCCAGAACCAGTACCCCAGGCCAGAGGTGTGCGTCACGAGGTGGTGAACCGTGGCCTTCGTGCGCGGCTCGACCAGGATGGGCTCGTCCCCGTCGAAGCCCTCGAGCACCTTGACGTCGGCAAAGTCCGGGACGTATTCCTCCACCGGAGCGTCGAAGTCGAGCTCGCCACGTTCCTTCTGCTGCAGCGCAGCGACGGTGCAGACCATCTTGGTCATCGACATGATGCGGAAGTGGGTGGAGGTGCCGACCGGGTCATCAGACTCTCCCGCTATGCGGATCCCGGCCCCGCCCTCGTAGAGGACGCCGTCGCGGTCGGCGACGATCGCGGCAACGTGCGGCACTGCGCCGTCCGACACGGCGTCGGCGAGCACGCGGTCGATCCCGGATCCGTCGATGTGTGTGGCCATGGCTGCTCCTTGGAGTGCGGGGACGGTTGCTCCGTCCGGCTGCGACCACCGTCTTCCAACCGGTGGCGAGTGGGAACCGACAAGACGTCTGGGTCGCAGGAGTGACGACCGCCACATGGCGGTGGCAGGCTGGCGACCCAGCCGATCTACTGAGGCGCCCGAACTGCGATTCCCTGATTGCACAAGATGCGGAGAGACCTGTGACAGCCGAGGTGCAGCCCGTCGCGCGCCCGCCGTTCGACGCCGAGCTGCGGGCCGGCCTGGCGGTGGTCGGCGGCATGTTCCCGCCGACGATCACCCCCGACCTCATCGACTTCATGCGCGTGTCCTATGCCGCCCCGCCCATCGAGGACCTCCTCTTCGCCAAGGGCATCGTCTGCACCGACGACGTTGTCGTCGCTCCGGACGGGCATGAGGTTGCCGTGTCGGTGCTTCGTCCCAAGGATGCGTCTGGTGAGCGCCCGGGGGTGGTCTATGCGCACTCGGGCGGGCTGATGTTCGGCGACCGCTTCAGTGGGATCGACCTGGTTCTCGACTGGGTGTCCGACTTCGGCGCGGTCCTCGTGACGGTGGAGTACCGCCTGGCACCCGAGCACCGGCACCCGTACCCCTTCGACGACATGTACGCCGCGCTCGAGGCCGCTGCCTCGCGTGCAGGGGATTGGGGCCTGCGGCGTGACCGCCTCGTGGTCGCAGGAGCGAGCGCCGGAGGTGGGCTCGCAGCTGGCCTCGCGCTCGCAGCCCGCGATCGGAACGGACCGACGCTACGGGGTCAGGTACTCGACTACCCGATGCTCGACGACCGCGGCACCACGGCCTCGACCCACCAGTTCGACGGCATCGGCGTGTGGGACCGCATCAGCAACGAGACCGGCTGGACCGCTCTGCTCGGCGACGCCCGTGGCACCGAGGCGGTGTCAGAGTACGCCGCCCCCGCCCGCGCAACGGACCTCTCGGGCCTGCCGCCGGCGTTCATCGACGTGGGTGCCGCCGAGATCTTCCGCGACGAGGCGATCGCCTACGCAGACGGGATCTGGCGTGCGGGCGGTGATGCGGAGCTACACGTGTGGTCGGGGGCCTTCCACGCATGCGACATCTTTGCCGCCCATACCTCCGTCGGCCGCGCCATGATCCGGGCCAGGAACGACTGGGTCGAGCGGATCATCGCCGACTGAAACCCGGACTACGCTCGCTCGCAGAAGGAGGTCGTCGTGCAGGAGCTGCTCGGCCGCATTGCCCGGCTCGACCCGAGCGCGAGCCTCGGGCTGCGCGTCATCGCCTGCTTCGACGAGCTCATGGTCGGCAACGTCAACACGCGCGCGCTGCTTGCCGCTGCCGCATCGCTCGCTGGCTGCGTCGCTGGCTTCCACTCCGAGACGCCGGCCCGGACCGTGCGCATCGATCCCCGCGGCCATCACGCGGACGACGTACGACCGGAGGTGGACCCGGCCTTCCAGCAGGATGTGAGCGACGGACTGACAGTGTGGTTGGAGCGGAACGGGGCGCGGCAGCCCAACGACGCCATCGTGCTGGAGCGACTCGCCCTGGCGGTCCGCATGCGGCACGGCCGCGGGCGTGAGAGCGACCACCGGCGCGACCTGAGCCTGCTGCTCGATCCCGACGTGGACGTTCAGGCCCGATGCGTCTCGGCGATCACCCTCGGACTGCGTCCGAGAACGCGCTACAGAGTGGTCTGTGCGCCGCTCTTCGCCGTGTGGCCCGAGCACCCCCAGGGCCCCGAGGACGTCGTTGCAACGCGTTTCGGTGCAATCCACGCACTGGTCCTACCGGCCAGTGCCCACGAGGTAACCGCTGTACCCAGCGGGGTCGGCGTGGCCACCGAGGTGGAGGACCTCCACCACTCCTTCCGCACAGCTCTCGTCGCGCTGCGGCTGTGCGATCCACCGGCGGTCGGGTCGGTCCTGGCCGATGACTTCGGCGGACTGATCGGGCTGCTCGCCGACGCGCCGGACGGCTCCTTCCAGCCCGACGTCGCGCTGGTCGACGCGGTGATGGCCCATGCGTGGGGCGCGGAGACTTTGGCTTCGGTGGTCCGATCGCACTCGTTGCGGCAGGCAGCTCGCGAAGCCGGCGTGCACCACAGCACGATGCAGTCGCGCCTCGAGACCGTGAACGCGACCCTCGGGTTCGACCCGTTCGAGGGCTACGGGCGCACACGCCTTGGAACGGCGTACCTCGTCTGGCGCCTGCGCCACTCGCGCGTCTTGGACCTGCCCGCGCCCGCCGCCACACCTTGAGCGTTCTGACGGTCGGTTCGGCTAGATCCGCGATCACACCGGTGTCTCAAAGGGCCCCGCTGTTGCGTCTTTCCGCCAGCTGTCGGGGACGCGCTGATCTGCGGACGGGCGGAGATTGCGAAAGGATTCGGTGCTGACATCGCGGTAGCGAACCGGAGGGCCTGGTCATGTCGGATGAGGAGTCGCAACTCTGCTGGGCATCCTGACCAACCCCGCGCCGACGGCGATCGATCCGGCCGATCCCTACGGGCGGGCCGACGACGGCATCGATCGCTGTGACGGGTTCGGCCGTGACGTGAAGGTCCTCGGCCTGCGGGTGGTTGATGGGCTCTACGGCGACGAGCTGGAGGTGTCGTTCGTCCTGCGACTCCCAGCCGGGGATCCCCTATCGGAGAAGGCGAACCTGCACAGGCAGATCCAGATCAGCCCAGGCGCGATCCGCGGTCAGCACTACGGCGGGTGTGCTGCGGAGCGCGAGCGCGAGACAGCAGCGATCGCCCAGGGATAGGTGTTTGCCGCCTTCGAGGGCTCGCATCGCACCAGCGAGCTCAGCGTCCTCCTCAGTGACGGGTTCGATGACGACTCCCGCGGACGTGAGGAGATTGCGGACACGGCTGACGTCCACGTCGGCATCGACGAGCTTGCCGATGACCTCGGCGAGGTTCGCCGCCCCGAGCGAAGCCGACGGCAGAGCCTCTGCAACCACGTCAGCTCCGGGCTCGTCGTGCACCAGGGCCAGCACGGCCGAGGCGTCGAGAACCGTCATTCGCCGGCGGCCGCGGCGACGCGGCGTTCGGCGAGGAGCTCCTCGACCAGTGACCGATCCTGGGGGACTCGCGAAGCGAGGCCTCGAAGCTCAGCAGTGGCGTCCTGCGGCCGCTCGAGCACCACACTGCGGCCGACGAGCCGTAGGTGCAGCTGATCCCCCGGCGCCAGGCCTAGAGCGCTCCGCACCTCAGACGGGATCACCAGCCGCCCCTGCTTGCCGAGAACCAACGTGGCATCCATGCCTCTATCGTGCCACGGACAGTCGTTTCATGCCAGGCGATGCCCAGTGGCGAGCAGCCTGCGCCACCTTCCAGACTCACGTGGCCGGCAATCTGAACAGCCACACACCCTGTGCACCCGCGCTGATCGGAAACGTCCGGACGAACGGACTGTCCAATCGTCAGGGCCTGGAGCGCTTGAAGGGGCATGCAGACCTTGTCGGTTGGCGTCCCGGAGTCCTGCGCCGCGTGCGGAGGGCCGCTCCCTCCACCGGCCCAACTCTGTCGCACCAGGATCTGGTGCTCGGACCGGTGCCGGCGCGACGCCTACACAAGGAGGCAGTCGCCGGCGCAGTCCGCGGCAGAGGTGCGGGTGGTCGAGCGCGTGGTCGTGCAGGAGCACGGCCTCGCCGAGTGCGCCCATCGCGTCGCGCTGTCGCCAGTGGCGTGCATGAACGTCCTGCGCGAGCTGCGTCGGCTCGCAGAGGCGGGGACCCTCCAGTCGAGCCCCAAGTGGCAGCGCCCCCGCCTCGCCGTCGAAGCCCTGGTCGACGTACTTCACCCGACGAGCCGAGGCCGCCGATGGTGACGGTGCCGGGAGCAGCGATCCAGCCGCTACTCACCACCGAGGAGGCGGCCGCCTATCTCAGCGTCCCGGCACGCTGGGTCGCAGACGCAGCACGGACAGGCAAGCTCCGCTGCACCCGGATCGGCAAGCACGTCCGCCTCCGGCTCGAGCACCTCGACGAGCTGATCGACGCCGGCGAGCAGGCGGTGACCTCGGACGTCGTGCCCTTCCAGCGCGACCAGCGCCGCTCACGTCTGTAGCGGTCGGATCGTCCGCCCGGACAGCGCGGTGTCGATGATCCCGGAGATCAGCTCGTCGCCGGCCGGCAGCAGGTGACCGTAGGTGTCGATCGTGGTGGTGATCGACTCGTGGCCCAACCTCGCCTGGATGTGCGGCAGCGGCGCCCCTCCCGCGATCAGCCAGGCGACGTGGGTGTGGCGCAGGTCGTGGAATCGGAGCGGCGCGATCCCTTCGGCGGCCAGCGCCTTCATCAGCTTGCGCCACACGTGGGTGTGGGAGTCGCCGTTGTGAAGAGGCAGCCCGGAGCGGCTCGTGAAGACGAAGTCGTCGGCCGAGCGGCCGGTCAGGCGCGGGCCGAGGACCGCCGCCACCGATGGAGAGATGGACACGGTGCGACGCGACTTCGGCGTCTTCGGGTTCCCGAGGTGGTGGTCGCGCATCTGGTGCTTCGGACCGAGCTGGCGGTCCAGCCAGCCGGGTGTCTCGGTCTCGTCGTCCTCACCGTTGCGCTTCCAGGCCTTGTTCACCCGGACGGTTCGCCGCTCGAGGTCGACGTCGCCGACCCACAGCGCACTCACCTCGCCGAATCGCAGCCCGGTGCCGACGGTGAGTGTGAGCAGGTCGGTGTCAGGCCCAGAGAGCCTTACAACAGTCTCCAGCTCGCGTTCTGTGAGGAACCGCAGCTCCGGCCGCGACTGCCTCACACGGGACTGCTTCGGCGCCGTCCCCACAGCAGGGTTCGCGGCGAGGTAGCCCCGCTTCACGGCGTACGCGAACACCCCGTGGATGAGCCCGTGGTAGTTCGCCTTCGTCTTGAGCGAGCGGTCCCACTCGATGAGCCAGGCCTTGAGGTCGGCCTCTGTGAGGCCCGTGACCGGCTTGGTGAACACCAGCTGGCCACCGACGCGCAGCGAGCGCAGCACCCCGAGGTGCCCGAGGTAGCGCTTGCGCTGTCCCGGCGAGATGTCGACGATCTGGCGGACGTACTCCTCGCCCAGGTCCACGAACCGCGGCGGAGCCTTCAGCGGGTCCGCTCCCGACGGCCTTACGAAGCCCTCGCCGCGGACCCAGCCCTCGGGCCACCGCTGCCCTGCCGCCTCGACCATCTTCTTGAAGCCATCGGCCCGGGCGAGGTTCTGCGCATCGCTCCCAGCCCCACAGGTCTCCGATTGGTAGGGCCCGCCACCCCCGCCCAGCCGCCACACCACCCGCGCCGCCGTACCCCCGTCGGCCCGCTTCTTCTTCTCGATCCATGCCATGCCCAGGCCCTCTCAGGTGGGGCCGGTGCTACTCCGTTGCTACACGGCAAGCGCCGCAGCACCCCGGGAATGGACAAAGCCCCAGGTCGGAGACCTGGGGCTGTCGTGCGCGAGGGGGGAGTTGAACCCCCACGCCCTTTCGGGCACACGGACCTGAACCGTGCGCGTCTGCCTATTCCGCCACTCGCGCGTGAAGCGTGTTGAGGCTATCCCAGCGGCGTGGACATTCCCAAACCCGCGACCGACCCGACCCCGGGGTGACCCGGCGGCAGGACGGCGTCCCGTTACGATCGGTCACAACCCGACGGCCGTCGGGTTCGTCTGTCTGCAAGCGACACGGCACGGCGGACGAGGTCGACGACGACGAGGAGAGGCGAGCGTGAGCGGACTCCAACGCTTCGAGCAGCGCCTCGAGTCGATCATCAACGGCGCCTTCGCCCGCGCCTTCCGCTCCAACGTGCAGCCCGTCGAGATCGCCGCGGCGCTGCAGCGCGAGTGCGACAACAACGCGCAGATCCTCTCCCGCGACCGGCGCCTGGTGCCCAACGCCTTCACCGTCGAGCTCTCCCCCAGCGACCTGGAGCGGCTCGCGCCCTACGACACCGCCCTGGCCGATGAGATGACCCGCCAGGTGCAGGCGCACGCCGACCAGCAGGGCTACTCCTTCCCGGGGCCCATCGAGATCGCCTTCGAGCGGGCCGACGACCTGCCCACGGGCCGCTTCCAGCTGCGCAGCCGGGCCCAGGCGAAGGTCACCGGCACCGCCACCGACACCCAGGTGCGCCGCGCCCGCGCCTTCCTCGTCATCAACGGCGGTCAGCACCCGGTGCACCCGCCGGGCGTGGTGCTCGGCCGCGGCACCGAGGCCGATATCCGCATCAACGACCCCGGCGTGAGCCGCCGGCACGTCGAGATCGCCGTGGAGTACCGCCACGCGGCCGGCGGCCACGAGAGGGTGCACATCGAGGCCATCGACCTCGGCAGCACCAACGGCGTCCTCGTCGACGGGCAGAAGCGCTCGCGCTCGGTGCTCGACGACGGCAGCGAGATCCGCATCGGCAACACCGTCATGACCGTCCGCGTCGTCGAGGAGCAGTTCGGTGTCTGAGCTGACCCTGTTCCTCATCCGCGTCGCGTATCTCGCGATCCTGTGGATCTTCGTGCTCTCGGCGATCTCGGTCATCCGCTCCGACATGTTCGGCGCCCGCGTGCCCGAGACCGCCCGCGGCCAGGCCAGCCGCCGCAGCACCAAGCCGGCCAAGCCGCCCACGCGACGTCGCGGCAGCCCGACCCACGTGATCGTCGTCGACGGCGCGAACCGCGGCGAGCGCGCCGAGCTCGGCGCCACCCCGGTGCTGGTCGGCCGCGGCAACGACGCGGCGATCCGGCTCGACGACGACTACGTCTCCACGCGCCACGCCCGCATCCTCGCTTCGGGCGACCAGTGGTTCGTCGAGGACCTCGGCTCCACCAACGGCACCTACATCGGCAGCGTGCGCATCACCCAGCCGACCACGGTCACCGTCGGCACCCAGGTGCGCATCGGCAAGACGATCCTCGAAGTGCGGAAGTAGGGGTCGGGCTGATGTTCCAGCTCCACTACTCCGCCCTCTCCGACGTCGGTCGGGTGCGCAAGAACAACCAGGACTCCGGGTACGCCGGGCCCTGGCTGCTCGCCGTGTGCGACGGCGTCGGCGGCGCCGCCCGCGGCGACATCGCCAGCGCCACCGCCATCAGCCAGCTGCGCCGCCTCGACACCGCCGTCCCCGGTGCCGACGACGCCGGCCACGGGCACGATCCCGAGGCTCTGCTCGGCGAGGTCGCCGGCGCCCTGCACCGCGCGCAGGACCGCATCGCCGAACTCGTCGACGACGATCCCACCCTCATGGGCACGAGCACCTGCGCGACGATCGCCCGCTTCGACGGCGAGCAGATCGCCATCGGGCACGTCGGCGACTCCCGCGCCTACCTGCTGCGCGACGGCGTCCTGCAGCAGCTCACCCGCGACCACACGTTCGTGCAGAGCCTCATCGACGAGGGCCGCATCACCGAGGACGAGGCCCGGGTGCACCCGCACCGCCACGTCATCCTCCGCGCGCTCGACGGCACCACCGACCTCGAGCCCGACCTCTTCGTCGTCCCGTTGCAGGCGGGCGACCGGCTCTTCCTGTGCAGCGACGGCGCGTGCGGCTTCCTCGACGACCTCGAGCTCACCGCGCTGCTCGCCGACGGCACCCCCGACTACGCGGTCGTCGAGCTCGTGCGCGCGAGCCTGGACGCCGGCTCCACCGACAACGTCACCTGCGTCGTGGCCGACGTGCTCGACGACGCCGCGGTCGTCGAGCACGCCGACGAGCTCGCCGACCTCCAGCCGCTCCTCGTCGGCTCGGCCGCCGAACTGCGACGTCGGCTGCCGCGCGGTCGCAACCGCGCGCGCGGCCACGCCCGTCCGGTCGCCACCCCCGAGACGGGCGCCGACACCGCGGTCGGCGTCGACGAGCTGCCCGAGCACGCGATCGCCGCCGACCCCGTCGACCCCGAGACCGCGCGTTACGCCCCGCGTCCGCCCGAGCGGCTGCACTGGCTGCGCATCGCCATGTACGCCACGATCGCCGTCGGTGTCGTGTGGGTGGCCGGCGCGCTGGCCTGGTCGTGGAGTCAGGACCAGTACTACGTCGGCGAGGACGCCGGCGACGTCGTCATCTTCCGCGGGGTCAACACCGACCTGCCGGGTCTGAGCCTCTCCACCGTCTACGAGTCCTCCGACCTCGCGGTCGCCGACCTCTGCTCCTACGAGGCCTCCCAGGTGGCCGACGGTCTCAACGCCGACAGCCTGGACGACGCCCGCTCGATCGTCGACAACCTGGTGCAGCAGGCCTCCCCGACCGGGTGCCAGGACGGCTGACGTGTCCCAGGCCGCCGCCACCGGCATCACCAACCCGCTCCTCGGCTTCGTCCACCGACGTCGCCGCGGTGCCGAGCTGTTCCTGCTCATCCTCGCCCTCATCGTCGGCATCGGCGCCTACGCCGCGGCCGGGATCGGCGTGCAGGGCGAGGTGCCCACCGACATCGTCGCCTACGGCGGGTGGCTGGCGGCGCTGGTACTGGCTGCCCATATCGTCGTCCGGCTCGTGGCGCCCTACGCCGACCCGGTGCTGCTGCCCATCGTGGCCGCCCTCAACGGTCTGGGTCTGGCGGTCATCCACCGCCTCGACCTCGCCTCCAACACGACCTTCGCCCGCCAGCAGCTCACCTGGATGACCCTCGGCGTCGTCCTGTTCATGGGCACGCTGCTGGTGCTGCGCGACCACCGGGTGCTCACACGCTTCACCTACACCAGCGGCCTGGCGGCCATCGTGCTGCTGCTCCTGCCGCAGGTGCCCGGCATCGGCAAGGAGATCAACGGCGCCCGCATCTGGATCGGCCTGGGCCCCTTCAGCCTCCAGCCCGGCGAGGTCGCCAAGGTGCTGCTGGTCGTCGCGTTCGCCGGCTACTTCGTGCTGCACCGCGACGCGCTGGCCCTGGCCGGACGCCGCGTGCTGTTCATCGACCTGCCGCGCGGCCGCGACTTCGGGCCGATCCTGGCGATGTGGGGCATCAGCCTCGGCATCCTGGTGCTGCAGAGCGACCTCGGCTCGAGCCTGCTGTTCTTCGGCCTCTTCCTGATCATGCTCTACGTCTCGACCGAGCGACCGGGCTGGCTGGTGGTCGGGGCGATCATGTTCGTCATCGGCGCCGTCCTGGCCGCGATCGTCGTCCCGCGTGTGGGCCAGCGCGTCGACCTGTGGCTCGACCCGTTCGCCTACTTCGGCGAGGGCACCAACGACACCGGACGCCAGATCGTGCTCAGCCAGTTCGGCATGGCGTGGGGCGGCCTGCTCGGCCGCGGCTTCGGCGAGGGCAGCCCCTGGCTGGTCTCCTACGCCAACTCCGACTTCATCATGGCCTCGATCGGCGAGGAGCTCGGGCTCACCGGCGTCATGGCGGTGCTCGTGCTCTACGGCCTCATCGTCGAGCGCGCTCTGCGCGTGGCGCTCATCGCCCGTGACGGGTTCGGCAAGCTGCTGGCCACCGGACTCGGGGGCATCTTCGCCCTCCAGGTGTTCGTGGTCGTCGGCGGCGTCACCCGGTTGATCCCGCTCACCGGTCTCACCACGCCCTTCCTCTCCTACGGCGGCTCCTCGCTGGTGGCGAACTGGGTGATCATCGCCCTGCTGCTGCGAGTCTCCGACCTCGCCCGGCGTCCGCTGCCCGACCTCTCCGAGGACGACGACGCCGTCGACGACCAGAGCACGCAGGTGATCCGGCTGTGAACAAACCCATCCGCACCCTCTCCGTCTTCTGCCTCGTGCTGTTCCTGGCGCTCATGCTGAACGCCACCTACCTCCAGTACTGGCGCGCCGACTCCCTCGACCACGACTCGCGCAACAAGCGGGCCGTCGATGCCGCCTTCTCCCAGGAGCGCGGCGCGATCCTCGTCGGTCGCACCCCGGTGGCCCAGAGCGTGCCGTCGAAGGACCGCTACGAGTTCCAGCGCACGTACTCCCGGCCCTACCTCTACGCACCGCTGACGGGCTGGTTCAACTACTACAACGCCCAGTCCGGCTCCTGCACGAGCTGCCAGCAGATGGTGGAGCAGACCGAGAACGACGTGCTCGCCGGCACCGACGACCGGCTCTTCGTCAACCGCCTGGTCGACCTGCTCTCCAACAAGCAGAGCAAGGGCGGCAACGTGCAGCTCACCATCAACGCCGCCGCCCAGCGCGCCGCGTACGAGGGTCTGCTGAAGGTCGTGGGCCCCACCGGTCAGGGTTCGGTGGTCGCGCTCCAGCCGCGCACCGGCAAGGTGCTGGCGATGGTCTCGCTGCCCAGCTACGACCCGAACCTGCTGGCCGACCACGACCTGGAGAAGGTCAACGCCACCGCGAAGAAGCTCCAGGACGACCCCGACCAGCCGCTGGTGAACCGAGCCATCCAGACCCGGCTGCCTCCCGGCTCGACGTTCAAGATCGTCACCGCCGCGGCCGCCATCGAGGACGGCCTCTACACCAAGGACGACCTGGTGCCCGGCGGGGCGACGTACCAGCTGCCGCTCACCTCCGGCTCCACCGGCCTCATCGACAACGAGGGCCGCGACTGCGGCACGACGCGCATCCCCTTCGCGCAGGCGCTGGAGAACTCCTGCAACACCACGTTCGCGCGGCTCGGGGTCGAGCTCGGCGCCGACAAGCTGCGCCAGCAGGCCGAGAAGTTCGGCTTCAACCGCACCTACTTCTCCGACCTCCTGCCCCAGGTCGAGTCGAACTTCCCGAAGGACGCCGACAAGGCGCAGGCGGGACAGTCCGGCATCGGCCAGTACGAGGTGGCGGCGACGCCGCTGCAGATGGCGATGGTGGCCGCCGGTATCGCCAATGACGGCAAGGTGATGAAGCCCTACCTCGTCGACTCGGTGCAGTCCCCGGAGTTCGAGCAGATCGAGAGCACCGAGCCCGAGCTGCTCGACCAGGCGATCAGCTCCAGCACCGCCAGCCAGCTGACCGACCTCATGGTCTCCACCGTCGACGACGGCACCGCCAACCCCGCCGCCATCCCGGGCATCCCGGTGGCCGGCAAGACCGGCACCGCGCAGAGCGGCATCCCCGACGTCCCGCCCTACGCGTGGTTCGTCTCCTTCGCCCCGGCCGACGACCCGCAGGTCGCCGTCGCCGTCATGATCCAGAAGGCACCGGGCGTCGAGCGCGGCGAGATCGCCGGCGGTCTCCTCGGCGGTCCGATCGCCAAGGCCGTCATGGAGGCGGTGATCCGATGAGCGCGCATCCGGTGGTCGAGGTGGGAGGCGCCCCAGCGCCGACCCACGAGACCCCCGCACCCACCCACGACGGTGCCCGCCGCCCGCGAGCCCCTCACCAGGTCTCGCGGCTCCTCGCTGGCGCTCGTCGCACCTCGACCACCGCAGCGGGGGTGACCCGATGAGCGAGCGGTTCGCGGACGACGCCCGCCGGTACCGGCTGGACTCCCCCATCGCCACGGGCGGCATGGGCGAGGTGTGGCGCGCCACCGACACCGCGCTCGATCGCGAGGTGGCGGTCAAGCTGCTGCGGCCCGAGTACGCCGGCGACCCCACCTTCGCGGCCCGCTTCGAGAGCGAGGCGCGGCACACCGCCGCGCTGGCGCACCCGGCGGTCGCGGCCGTCTACGACGTCGGCGAGGGGCGCGACGCCCAGGGCGCCGTGCGGCCCTACCTGGTGATGGAGCTGGTCGACGGCATGCCGCTGTCGAACCTTCTGCGTCCCGACGCCCCCATGGACCCCGAGGTGGCTCGCGACCTGCTCGCCCAGGTCGCCGACGGCCTCGGCGCCGCCCACGCGGCCGGCATCGTCCACCGCGACGTGAAGCCCGCCAACCTGCTGGTCACCCCCGACCGGCGCATCAAGATCACCGACTTCGGCATCGCCCGCGCGGCCACCTCCGCCGGGCTCACCCAGACCGGTCAGGTGCTCGGCACCCCGCAGTACCTCTCGCCGGAGCAGGCGCGCGGCAACCCGGGCACCGCCGCCTCCGACGTCTACAGCCTCGGTGTGGTGGCCTTCGAGTGCCTGGCCGGACGCCGCCCGTTCCAGGCCGACACCCCGGTGGCCACGGCGCTGGCGCACCTCAACCAGCCGGTGCCCGACCTGCCGGCGAGCGTGCCGGCCGACCTGGCGGCGGTGGTGCGCCGAGCCCTGGCCAAGAAGCCCGACGACCGCTTCCCCGACGGCGCCGCGCTCGCCGCGGCCCTGCGTGCGCCCGGGCGGGTCGCCCCCGCGTCGGCCGCCGCTCTCGGCGCGATGCCGCCGACGCCGGCTGCGGCCGATCCGGTCACGCAGGTGCTGCCGGCGACCGCCGCCGTCCCGCCGGTGGTCGCTCCGCCCACCTCGACGACGTCGGCACCACCCGCCGATCCGCAGCGATCGCCCTGGGCCGGTGCGGCCCTGGCGCTGCTGGCGATCGCCGCGATCGCGGCGATCGTCGTGATCGTGCTCCTGGTCACCCGCAACGACGACACCCCGGTCACCGACCAGGCCGACCCGACCGCACCCACCTCGAGCTCGGGCGCGCCGACGCCGTCCGAGGAGCCGACCGACGACACGGTGAGCGTCGACAGCGCCGACTTCGAGGGCCGCGACTACCGCGAGGTGCGCGACCGGCTCACCGACCTCGGGCTGAGCGTCCAGCTGAACGAGATCGACAACGACGGCACGCAGGAGGCCGGCGCCGTCATCTCGGTCAATCCCGACGGCGAACTGGCCGCGGGCAGCAGCGTCACGGTGAGCTACTGGGGGCCTGCACCCGAGCCGTCGCCGACGCCCACCCCGACGCCGAGTCCGACGCCGAGTCCGACCCCCAGCCCCACCCCGACGCCGACGCCCACCCCGACGCCCACCCCGTCGCCCACGCCCCAGGAGGGGAGCAGCTGATGAGTTCGCAGCCGATCATCGTCGGGGGCCGTTACGAGCTCGGGGAACTCCTCGGGCGCGGCGGCATGGCCGAGGTCCGCAAGGGCACCGACACCCGCCTCGGCCGCGTCGTCGCGGTCAAGCGCCTGCGCACCGACCTCGCCAGCGACGCCACGTTCCAGGCCCGCTTCCGCCGCGAGGCCCAGTCCTCGGCCTCGCTCAACCACCCGGCGATCGTCGCGGTCTACGACACCGGCGAGGAGCCCGCGGGCGACGGGTCGGGCGTCCAGCAGCCCTACATCGTCATGGAGTACGTCGCCGGCCGCACGCTGCGCGACATCCTGCGCGAGGGCCGCAAGATCCTGCCCGAGCGGGCCCTGGAGATCACCAGCGGCGTGCTCTCGGCGCTCGACTACAGCCACCGCGCCGGGATCATCCACCGCGACATCAAGCCCGGCAACGTGATGCTGACGCCCAGCGGCGATGTGAAGGTGATGGACTTCGGCATCGCCCGGGCCATCAGCGACGCCGCCTCGAGCATGACCCAGACCGCGGCCGTCGTCGGCACCGCCCAGTACCTCTCGCCGGAGCAGGCGCGCGGCGAGGCCGTCGACTCCCGCTCCGACGTCTACTCGGCCGGCTGCCTGCTCTACGAGCTCCTCACCGGCCGGCCGCCGTTCGTCGGCGACAGCCCTGTCGCGGTGGCCTACCAGCACGTGCGCGAGCAGGCGCTCCCGCCGTCCGACCACGACAGCGACCTGCCCCCGGCCATCGACGCCATTGTGATGAAGGCGCTGGCGAAGCGGGTCGAGGACCGCTACCAGTCCGCCGCGGCGATGCGCAGCGACATCGAGCGCTACCTGGCCGGGCGACCGGTGCAGGCCACCCCGCCGCCCGTCCTGCCGCCGACGCCGCCGGTGGTGCCGCGCCCGACGCCCACCGAGGTGCGCGCGACGCCGTACGTCGAGGACGAGCGCCAGGGTGCCGGTCGCGGCTTCTGGATCACCCTCGCGGTGCTCGGGATCGCCGCGGTCGTCGCCGCGATCCTGCTGTGGGGCAAGCTCTTCCCCTCTTCCCCCGACACCGTGCAGGTGCCCGACGTCGTGCGGATGACCGAGGCGAAGGCGAACGCCGCCATCGGGGACGCCGGCTTCGTCGTCGGCACCCCGAGCTTCGAGCCCTCCGACACGATCCCGTCGGGTCGGGTCATCAGCCAGGATCCCGCGGCGAACTCCTTCGAGGCGCCCGGCACGACCATCACCCTGGTGATCTCCAGCGGGAAGCCGCAGACCGCCGTCCCCGACGTGGTCAACCAGCTGCGGGCCCAGGCCAAGACGGCGCTGGAGGCCGCCAACCTGGTCGCGAGCTTCAAGATGATCGAGTCCGACGAACCCAAGGGCACGGTCGTGCGCACCAGCCCCGAGCCCGGTACCGAGCTCGAGGAGGGCTCGACCGTCACGGTCTACTTCTCCGACGGTCCCGAGGAGGTGCCCGACGTCGTCGGCCAGCTGCAGGACGACGCCGAGAAGGCGATCATCGAGGCGGGCTTCAAGCCCGTGGTCCGCGAGGACCCCACCTCCACCGAACCGGCCGGCACCGTGACCGATCAGACCCCCGACGCGGGCACCACCCTGCCCCAGGGCAGCGAGGTGAACATCTTCGTCTCCAGCTACGTCGAGCCCACCGAGCCGACCGACCCGGCCTCCCCGACCGAGTCGCCCTCGGACTCCCCGTCGGCAGGCGGGGGCCTGCCGCCGCTGGGCGGGTTGGCGGGTGCACCGCTCGTGCTCCCGTCCCTGCTCGGGCTGGGGCGGCTGCGCCGGACGCGTCGGGACGCCGTCAGGAAGCCGGCGTCGCGTAGCTGAGGTCGAGCAGGCCGTCGTAGGGCGGGGCGGTGATGTCGGACTCGACCGCCGTCGACCACCCGATCTGGATGTCGGGCGCCTCGGACTGGGCGATGTAGTTGGTGAGGTACCCGTCGGTGATCACCGACTGGGTCAGCGCGTCGGGGTCACCCACCGCGGAGATCACGTACGGCTGCGGGTACGGCACGCCCTGGATCGTGATGGAGTTGCCCTCGCACTTGATGGCGGTGGTGCTGACGACCCGCTGACCCTGGATGGTGACCGCGGAGGCGCCCCCGCGCCACATCGCGTTGACGACGGCCTGCACGTCCTGCTGGTGCACCAGCAGCAGCTTGAGCGGCACGTCGGTGGTCTGTGCCAGGGAGATCGGCGAGTCCGAGAGAGTCACCGTCAGGCCGGGGCCGCGCACCGTGCCCAGGCCGGCCGGACCCTTGAGCTGGTCGGTCTCCTGCTGCAGGCGCGCGACCTCGGGGTCGTCGACGGCACCGGTCAGCCGGGCGACGTCCGCGTTGAGCCGGGTGACCCGCTGCTGGAGCTGCTGGTAGCTGCGCGACTCGGCCTCCACGAGCGAGGCGACGTCGGTGTAGCGCCCCGGGCGCAGGTCGGTGCCGTCGCTGCTGGCCGCGCTGACGGCGAAGAGGGCACCGCTCAACCCGACGACCAGCGGGGTCGCCACCGCCCAGGGTCCGCGACGGCGCACCGCTCCCACGGGGCCGGCGGACCGCAGGACGTCGCGCCATCGCGCTGCGCGCGCGGGAGTCTCTGACGACTCCTCGTCGGCGGGGGTGGGGCTCGCGTGTGATCCGGACGGCACGACGACTAGGCTACGTCTCCGTTCGCGAATCACCGACCGAGGAGCCCTGGTGGCCAGACTCAAGCGCAAGGCCGACCCCGCCTTCGCCGACCCGACCCGCGAGCCGGTGTTCACGCCCCGGTTCCTGCTCGTGCTGCTGCTGATGCTCGGCGGGCTCGCGTGGATCATCTACTACTACGTGGGCGTTCGGGCCGACGACCTCAGCGCGAAGACCTCCGGCCCGGCCTTCATGGGCGACCTGGAGAACTGGAACTACCTCATCGGGTTCGGCGCGTTCTTCCTCGGCCTGGTCATCTCCGCCCACCCGAAGACCCCGCTCGGCCGCGGCCGCGGTGTCGTGGTCGGCATGCTCGGCTGCTTCCTGGTCGGGCTCGCGTGGATCTGCACGTTCTACGTCTTCTCCAACGATCTCTCCCCCGTGCCGGTGATGAACGACCTGGGACAGAAGAACCTCATCGTCGGCATCGCGCTGATGGCCACGGGCTTCGTCTTCGCGACCCGCTGGGAGTAAGACCCCCGAACCGCCTGCGACGGGCCGGTGTTCCACGTGGAACGCCGGCCCGTCGGGCATTTCCGCCCCGGCGGTGTCCACAGCTGTGGAGGGAGCTGGGGATGAATGACAGCCATGTGATTCATCCCCAGATCTCTCCACACCCTGGGGAGAAGGCCGATGGCCCGCCGGGATTCCGGCGGGCCATCGGGGTGGTACGGCGAGGTGCGGACGGCTACATCAGCACGACGGTGCGGGCCAGGATCGCGATCGCGATGACGACCCCGACCGCGAAGAGTCCCCCGGCCTGGACGGCCGTACGACGCTCCCGCGGGGCGTAGGCCAGGATCGCGCTCACGACCAGACCACCCAGGAAGCCGCCGAGGTGGGCCTGCCAGGAGATGTAGCTCGACCCCACCAGCGTGATGAGGAAGTTCAGGCCGATCCACATCAGGATCTGCTGATAGTCCGCCCCCACCCGACGGGCGATGATCAACAGGGCCGCCATGAGTCCGAAGATCGCGCCCGAGGCGCCCAACGTGGGACGCACCTCCGAACCCAGCCAGTAGACCGCGGCGGAGCCCGCGAAACCCGAGAGCAGGTAGAGCGCCAGGAACCGCCCGCGCCCGAGCACGGCCTCGAGCTGCGGCCCGAGGACGTAGAGCGCGAGCATGTTGAAACCGAGGTGCAGCGGCTGCACGTGGGCGAACTGGCTGGTGAGCAGCTGCCAGTAAGCCCCGTCGGAGACCCCCGGCGTCCAGGTGCCGCCGACACCGCGCTCGCACAGCGCCTGCGACCCGACGTTCGGGAAGTACCCGCCGTTGGCGGCGGTGCACAGGCCGCGGGCGTGCTCGGCCAGCACGTTGATGAGCGAGCTGCCGTCGCCCCCGGTGGCGAAGATCAGCACATAGACCGCGAGGTTGAGCCCGATGAGCGTCAAGGTGACGACCGCCCGGTTGCCCGCGATGCGCCCGCCGTACGGCGTCCGCGCCTCACGTTGGGTACGGCGTCCCTCGGCGACGCACGAGGGGCACTGGAAGCCCACGGCCGCCTCGGTCATGCAGTCGGGGCAGATCGGGCGCCCGCACCGCTGGCAGCTGATGTAGGTCTCCCGATCGGGGTGCCGATAGCAGGTGGGCACCCCGATCTCAGGGACCGGTGGGTTGGTCATCGTCGGGCTCCTGGCGCGGCGCTCAGCGGCCGAGGATCTCCACGGACTCGATGACGACCGGCTCGATCGGACGGTCGCCCGGGCCCGTGGCGGTGGCGGCGATCGCGTCGACGACGTCGCGCGAGGCCTGGTCGGCGGCCTCGCCGAAGATCGTGTGCTTGAAGTTGAGCCACGTGGTCGGGCCGACGGTGATGAAGAACTGCGAGCCGTTGGTGCCCGGGCCGGCGTTGGCCATGGCCAGCAGGTAGGGCTTGTCGAAGACCAGCTCGGGGTGGGGCTCGTCCTTGAAGGTGTAGCCCGGACCGCCGGTGCCGGTGCCCAGCGGGCAGCCGCCCTGGATCATGAAGCCCGCGATGACCCGGTGGAAGCCGAGGCCGTCGTAGAAGGGGCCGGTCTTGCCGTTGCCGGCGTCGTAGGCCTTCTCGCCGGTGGCCAGGCCGACGAAGTTCGCGACGGTCTCCGGCGCGTGGTTCGGGAAGAGGTTGACGGTGATGTCGCCGTGGTTGGTCTTCAACACGGCCTGCAGGTCAGCCATGACTGCCTTTCGCGGTTCGGGGTAGATCTTCGAGGTGACGACACGATTGGTGTCGTGCGGCACGATCCTTGCATGGACCTCCGCATCGACACCGTCGGCGGTCCGACGCCCCGAGTACACGCGATGGAAGGAAGTGACGCGTCATGCGTCTGCGGAGGAAGAAGTCCCTGATCGATCAGGCCGGCGAGCGGGCGGCCAGCGTCGTCGACTCGGTGCGGGAGACCGTCGCGGAGTTCGTGGAGGAGGTGGAGGAGACGCTGCGTCCGCAGCTGGAGTCGGCTGCGCACGCCGCCCGCGAGGAGGCGCGCACCCGGTTGGCCGAGGCGCGCACCAAGGCCGCGCCGCTCGTCGCCCAGGGCACCGCCTACGCCCAGGAGCGAGCCGGTGAGCTGCAGCACCGTGCCGCCGAGCGAGCCGGCGACCTCCAGCAGCGTGCCGCCGAGCGAGCCGCCGACCTCCAGAGCCTGGCTGCCGTCCGGGCCGCCGACCTCCAGGTCAAGGCGCAGTCGGCGCTGCACGAGGCGAGCGGCGGCCGCGTGCCGGCCCCGGCGCGCAAGCGTTCGAAGCTGAAGACCGGTGTCGTGATCCTCGGCGTCGCCGCCGTCGTCGGCGTGGTCGCCAAGAAGCTGCAGGCCGGCTCCACCGACACCTGGCACGCCGCCCCCGTGACCACCGCCCCTGCCGCCTCGACCACCACTGCTGCTCGACCGGCTCCCACGGCGGGTGCCCACGCCGCGCGTCCGGTCGAGGACGACGCCGCGGCCGCCGCTCCCGGTGAGGCGCTGGCCGACGAGGCCGCGCAGCCGCGCGTGCCGACCACGCCCGACGCCCCGGCCGAGGTGGTCGAGCTCGAGGAGCCCCTCGTCGACCCGGCCGCCGCGACCGACGCCGAGGAGAGCGCCGCCGAGGAGAGCAGCACCAAGAAGTCCTGATCGCGGAAGTGCCCCCGGGCTCGGCCACGGCCGGCCCGGGGGCACGACGCGTCAGGCGCTCCCGGCGGTCTGGAGGTCGGGGAACTGGGCCCGGATCTGGCGCGCCACTCGCGCCTCGACCCAGAAGATCAGGCCCGGCACGAGGCCGGCGATCATCATCAGCAGGAACTGCGGCAGGGTCCATCGCGCCCGCTGGGTCAGCACGAACGCGACGATCACGTAGACGATGTAGATCCAGCCGTGGAAGAGCCACACGACGTCGAGGTCCTCGCCGAGGCTCTGCGGGCCGCTGCCCTCGCTGAAGCCGTACTTGAGGATGATGTCGAGCGTCCCGACGAGCAGCAGGACGCCGACGACCAGCGCCAGCACCCGGTAGGTCGTGAAGAGCTTGGTCACGGGTTCGACGGTACCGAACCGTCCGTGAGCGGCTCGGCGGCGGGCTCGGCGGCGGGCTCGGGCCCGGCGCCCGCGGCGGCGTCCTCGATGCCGTCGGGTTCGCGGGTCTCGTCGCGCACGTGCCGCCACCACATGTAGGCCGCGAAGCACGCGAAGACCCACCACTCGAGCGCGTAGAGGATGTTGCGCAGACCGGTGAACTGGTCGACCTGCGGCAACTGCGAGAGCGTCACCTGCTCCAGGCCGGACGTCGGCTCCTTCGTCACGAGGTAGGCGCCGTAGAGGTCGCGATCGACGTGCTGGATCAGGTCGGCCATGCGCACCTGGGGGACGATGTCGTCGTCCCTGTCGGTGTCCATGACGCCGGTGCCCTCGGGCGGCTGGAGCCACCCGTCGAGCACCACGTCGCCGGACGGCGGGGCCGGGGCGTCGTCCGGGCGATCGACCCAGCCGCGCACCACCGGGATCGCCGGCGCGTCGGCGGTACCCACCGAGACCGGGGTGACGACCCAGTAGCCCGTGACGCCGTCACGCTCGCGGTCGGAGACGTAGACCGTGCCCGAGCCGATCCAGGTGCCCACCACCTCGACCGGGCGCCCGACGTCGGCGCCCGGGAAGGGGTCGTCGGAGCCCATGACCGAGGTGAGCGGCACCGGCTCCTCGCGGGTGATGTCGACCGCCGCCGCGTCGCGCCGGGCCTGCCACGCGTCGTACTGCCACACGCCGAGTCCGACGGCGGTGGCGACGGCGGCGAGGCCCGCCAGGTGCGCGGGCCACATCCGCAGGGCGAGCGGGTGGGTCACCCCTCCAGCGTACGGAGGCGACGGCGGACGACGCGTCCAGGGTGGAGCGGGGGCTCCGGCACCCGGCGTGCCGGGGGCGTCAGGGCTTGCAGGAGGCGAAGGGCAGCTGCTGGCGCAGGGCGAGCTGGGCCCCGGCCACCGGGTCGGTCAGCTGGTAGCCGATGCGGCCGGTCGTCGGGTCGGCCACGCCGTCGGCGAAGGCCTCGGTGAAGGCGGTCATGTCCTGCCCCAGCCCGGCCCGCTCGAACAGGTCGTCGCGGCCGGTGCCGAGGCGGGCGGTCGCCAGTCCGCCCTCGAAGGTCACCGAGTAGGCGTCGAGCTCCTCCAGGCGCGGAGTGCCCGGTGCGGGCGGGATGCACCCGCGCTGGAGGTAGACGCTGTTGCCGCTCGGCCCGACGAGGGCGGCCAGCGCCGGGTCGCCGGCCCAGCTCTCCTCGACGTCGGGGAGGTCGCCCACCACGACGACGTCGCCGCCGACCAGCTGACCTCCCGCCAGGGCACCCACCCCGGCGTCCACCGCCTTCGCCACGCCCGCCATCGAGGCGCCGCTGCGGAAGCCCAGGGCGTAGCCGGACTCGGTGCCGTCGGCGGCGAAGAAGTGCGCCTCCCAGGAGACGTCCTCGGCCCCGAACCCGTAGTCGCCGAGCAGCGTGGCCTCGTCGGCCCGGAGCACGCCCGGGCTCAGCGTCGCGGTCTCGGTGGTGGCGCGGCGCCAGAAGTCGGCACGTTCGGCAGGCGGCAGCGACGAGGTCAGCGTGACCCCGAGTTGGAGGGCGATGCGCTCGTAGTCGGTGACGGTGACGACCGAGGTGTCGATCGGCACATAGGGCAATACGGCCGAGGCCGGTGGCTGCTCCGTGGACGCCGACGTCGTCACCGGCGCGGGCACCGGGGTCGGCGCCGCATCCGGCGAGGGGATCGCATCACTGCATCCGCTGACCGCCAGGGCGGCGAGGGCGAGCGGGACGATCAGGGCACGACGCACGCGGAGCAGTGTCTCACCGACCGCCGCGCGCGTCGTGATCCTGGCTCACCACCCACGTCGTCACGGCACGACGACCTTCGAGCGCGCGTAGGCCGGCGGGACCCCCTGGGAGCTGAGCAGGTCGAGCACGCCGCTCGGGTCGAGCGTCAGGTACACGATCGCGCCGCTCGCGAGCGGCTCGGTGGGCGTGTAGATCGCCCGGCGCACCGGTCCGTCGATGCAGGAGACGGCGACGCCGTCGGCGTCCTGGCACGCCGTCCAACTGCCCGGGATCTGCGTGCCGTCGGCCTGCTCGAGACGGCCCGAGGCGTCGGTGACATTGAAGACGCCGCGGTTGAGGTCGACCTGGACCGCGCCGCCCGGAAGGCCGGTGACGCCGTAGAGGACCCGGTTCACCTTGTTGCCGGTGAGGACGACGGACAGGTCGTGGTTGGCCGTGCGGTACTCGCGGCGGAGGGAGGCTGCGTTGTCGGCGAACCACACCCCCGCGCCCTCGTCGACCCGCTCCCGCGGGATGCTGCAGCGGCTCATGAAGCGCGCCTCCCACACACCGTCATGGCGATCTCCGGAGATCAACCGCGGCCGGACGGCGACGCCGGGGAAGACGAAGTCGGTGTACTGGTCGAGGCCGACGTAGGAGACCGGAGCCTGCGGGTCGACGACGCGGGCGCGGGTGACGATGAGCTGCGGCCCGCCGTCGAGGTCGATGCTCATCGGCGAGACCCGCACGTCGCTGATGCGGGGTGCGGTCGTGTCGACGAAGGACCGCACCCGCAGGACGTCGGTGCCGAGCTGACGGCGGATCCAGGCGGTGCCACGCTCGGACTCCGGGGAACGGCCGGACAGGCTGGAGTCGTAGGCGGTGATCGAGGCGATGCGGTAGCCGCTGACGTTCGCCGTCCCCCACCGGGGTGCGCGCCAGGTGCCGCGGAACAGGTCGCCGCGCACGTGCTCGAGCGCGACACGGCTGCTGTATGGGCCGTCGGTGGAGTAGATCTGGACGACCGGGTCCTGCACGTCGGACCGGTCGTCGCTGATACGGGCGGTGAGGACGACCCGGTTGTCGCCGCGACGGGCGTCGAGGTTGCGGCGCGAGGCCGCGAGGCCGGAGATCACCGGAGCCGTGCGGTCGGGGTCGCCGGTGACCTGGAGGGTGTCGACCGGCGTGACCGCGGCGAGACGCTCGCCCGTGAGGTCGGTGCGGTTGCCGGCCACGTCCTTGATGAGGACCTGGTCGAGCCGGGTCTGGGTGGGGCCGCTCTTCTTCCCCGGCAACCGGTTGCGCCCGACGACCACGGTGCCGGTCATCGTCTGGTCGTCGACGACGCGCAGGTCGGCGTACAGGCCGCCGTTCGCGAACGTGACCTGGCCGGAGGCCAACCCGGTCGCCGCGCCGGGTCCACCCGGGTCCGACACCTTCACCGTCACCTGCACCCGCGCGGGGCCCTGGCGCACGTCGACCGACGTCGGACTGAAGGAGACCGAGGTGACCTCCGGCAACCCGCGGTCGGTGGGGACGCAGGGGTTCAGCGCGGGCACCGCGGCTGCGTCGGCCGTGTCGACGGCGTCGGCGGCAGCGCCTGACGGCACGACCGCGAGGAGACCACCGGACAGGGCGACGACGCCGAGGGTGCCGACCAGCGCCGCGCGGCGCGACTGGAGAGAACGGAACACGGGATCCTCCCACCGAGTGAGGAACGAGGGACGGTTCGAACGGGAGGTCCGAAGCCGGACGACGCCGGAGCGGTTCTCCGACGTGCATGAGTCGGCGACCGTACCCACGTTCGGGAGTGATGACACCCCCAAAGGAGCAGGTGGCGCGAAACGATGCGACCCGGACGACCCGGATGGCTCAGGGGATGACCGCGACGGCCGGGTAGTCCACCGGCGGCATCCCGTACGGCGTGCGCGCGTCGAGGACGCCGCTCGGGTTGACGGTGAGGGAGACCCGTGCACCGCTCGCCAGCGGGTCGTCGGCGGTGTAGACGGCAGTGCGCACCGGGCCGTCGAGACAGGAGACCGACGCTCCGACGGCGTCCGCGCACGCCGTCCAGCTGCCGGGGATCACCGTTCCATCGGGGCGGGTGAGCTCGCCGGCGGCGTCGGTGAGGTTGAGGACCGCGGCCCCGAACCTGACCCGGATCGAGGAGGTGTCGACCGCGGATGCCCGGTACCGCGGTTGCACGGCCGACTCGCCGCTCAGCACGACCGACACGTCATGGTTGCGCAGCCGGTAGGTGCGGTGCAGCGAGGCGCCGTCGGCGACGAACCAGACACCGGGCTCGGCGGCGTAGGGAGTGCGGTTGATGCTGCACCGGGTCGGCACCCGCACCTCCCACACGCCGTCATGACGGTCACCGGAGACCAGTCGGCTCCGCTGCGGCAGGGGGGACGCCGCCCAGAAGGCGTACTTGTCGAACGACACCGCCCGCACGGGGCTCTGCCGATCGATCACGCGGATGCGGGCCACCACGGTGCGCGGGCCGTCGGTCAGGTCGATCGCGCTCGGGGAGAGCCGGACGTCGCGGACGCGCGGCGGCGTGGTGTCGACCCGCGACCGCACGCGCACGATGTCGGTGCCGAGCTGGCGCTGGATGAACGGTGCCCTTCGCACGCGGAACCGGGTACCGGCGGTGCTGTCGGACACCGAGATGGAGTCGATCCGGTAGCGCTGGAGGGCGTGGGGCGCCCACCGCGGCACGCGCCACACGCCGCGGAAGCGGTCGCCGCCCAAGGAACGCAGCTCGATCTGGGCGTTGTAGGAGCCGCGGCGGCCGAGCGAGTAGATGCTGACCTGGGGCCGCACGACATCGCCGACCGCGTCGTGGATGCGGGCGGTCAGCACGATCCGGCGGTCACCGCGACGGGCGTCGAGCCGGGTGCGGGTGGCCCGCAGCCGCGAGATGACCGGCGGCTCCCGGTCGGGGACGCCGACGACGTCGATGCCGGTCGAGGCGGCGACGGCGGCCAGGTCGTCGTCGACCAGGTCGGTGGTGTTCCCCGCCTGGTCGACCACGGTGACCTCGTCGAGCAGCAGCCGGGTCACGTCGGTGCGGCCGGGGAACTCGTTGCGACCGATGGTCACCGTGCCCGCCATGGTCGAGCGGTCGACCACGTGGAGCCGAGCAGCCACGCCCCGCGTGAAGGAGACCTCGCCGCGGGCGGGACCCGAGGCTCGCCCGGGTCCGCCGGTGTCGGCCACCTTCACGCGCACGTGCACCGTCGCGGGGCGGCGTCGGATGTCGATCGAGGTGGGCCGGAAGGAGACGCGGGTGATCGCGGGGTCGCCGTGGTCGGGATCGATGCACGGATGGAGCGGGGGCACCGCGGCCCGCGACGGGGACGTCGGACCGGCGTCGAGCCACGCCGGATCCGCCCCTGCGGATGCCACCGAGACCAGGGGCACCATCGGTACCAGGGCGGTCACCAGACCGACGGCGATGGAGCGGACGAGACGTGGCATGGCGGACCTCCCGAGACGACGTCCCTCACCTTAGGTCAGACCGGCGACTCCGCCGCGTCTCGGCGGATGGCCGCTGCGCCCCGGCGCACTTCCGCTGCGGCGCCCGCACTGGGACGATCCCGAGCATGACGCCGGAGGAGCGACTGCGGGAGCTCGCGATCCGGCACGCCGCCTTCGCCTGGCTCGACGCCCGTCGCGCCACCGGCCAGGAGATCTTCACCCAGGACGACACCACCGGGCTGTCCCTCGCTGGCGAGGTGCATCGGTTGATGCCGACCCAGCAGGGCATCTGGCGACCGGCGTCCCTGCGCGCCGCGCTCTCCATCCGGACGGCGTACCGCGCCGAGGGCGTCGCGCGGCCCTACGACGACGCCGTCGGGGAGGACGGCCTCTTGCGCTACAAGATGCGCGGGGACGACGTCGGGCACCACGAGAACCGCGCTCTCCTGGTCGCCCTCCAGGAACGGCTGCCCGTCATCTGGTGGCTCGGCGTCGCCCGCGGCGAGTACACCCCGCTCTACCCGATCCACCTGCTCGGCTTCGAGGCCGACCGGCAGCAGTTCGTGCTCGACATCGACGCCGTCCCCCAGCCCGATCTCGCCTGGCCCTCGACCGAGATCGGCATCGGCGTCGCCTACCGCCAGCAGCTCACCCTGGCCCGACTCCACCAGCGGCCCTTCCGGGCCGCGGTCCTCCGGGCGTACCGGACCTCCTGTGCCGTCTGCTCCTTCCGCCACGGCGAGCTGCTCGACGCCGCCCACATCCAAGAGGACAGCCGCGGCGGCCAGCCGGTCGTGAGCAACGGCCTGAGCCTGTGCAAGATGCACCACGCGGCGTACGACCGGCGCATCCTCGGCATCACGCCCGACTACGAGGTGCGCATCAACGCCGAGGTGCTGGCCGAGGTCGACGGCCCGATGCTGCGCCATGGCATCCAGGAGTTCCACGGCCGGCAGTTGATGGTGCTGCCGCAGCGTGCGACGGAGAAGCCGGACCCAGCGCTGCTCGAGGAGCGCTACGAGGAGTTCCTCGCCGCAGGGTGACGGCCGTGCGGATGGGGGTGCGGACGGCGACGGATACGGCTGTGCCGGATGGTGGAGCCTAGGGGACTCGAACCCCTAACCCCCTGCTTGCAAAGCAGGTGCGCTACCAATTGCGCCAAGGCCCCGTGCGGCAGGTGCCGCGAGGGAGGTGGATCAGGATCGGCGGACCGGGTCGGTCGCCTCGGCCCACAGCGCCTGCTCGGCCTGCGACTCGTCGTACTTCTTCTTCGCGACCACCGCGCCGACGGCGGCGAGGACGACCAGCAGGATCTTCTTCATCGTGACTCCCGACGGTGGAAGGGGCGCCTGGCGCAGGACATGCAGGGTGGGCCTAACAGGACTTGAACCTGTGACCTCTTCCTTATCAGGGAAGCGCTCTAACCGTCTGAGCTATAGGCCCGGGTCCGGTGGCATGCGCTGGCATGACCGGGTGGTCGGCGGGGCCGACCGGAGGGGAACACTACCCCACCGGCTCCGAGGCCGACAAAACGGCCCGGGAGTCGGTCGGAGGGCGGCTCAGGCCTCCTCGGCGAGGGTGACCTCGATGCCGCCGAGGAGCGCAGCCGCCATGTTGTAGAGGAACGCGCCGAGGGTCGCCACCGCGGTGATCAGGACGACGTTGACGGCCGCGACGACGAGCGTGAAGCCGACGACCCGCCCGGTGCCGAGGTAGTCGGTGATGTCGAAGGTAGAGCCGTCCTGGCCGCCGACGATGTCGCGCACCGTCTGGTTGATGGAGTCCCAGACGCCGGCGGCGCCGAGCACCGACCAGACCATGATCACAGCCACGACGGTGACGATGGCGAAGGCGATCGAGAGCAGGAACGCCGTCTTCATCACCGACCAGGGGTCGATGCGGCTCAGGCGCAGCCGCGCCCGACGCGGACCCTTGGGCGCCTTCGGACGGGGCGACTCCCCGCCCAGCGACTCCAGCTTGGCCTGGATGCGCTGGCTCATGCCCGGCCGGGTCGCGGTGTCCTCGGCCCGATCACGCTGGACGGAGTTCTCCGTCATCAGCTCTGGTCCTCTCCGTCGGTGGCGTCGTCGGCGTTCAGGTCAGTGGTCTCGTCGACGCCGTCAGACGCCGCCTCGGTGACGATTGTTGCATCCGGGGTCGACTCCGCCGGGGTCGCGAGACCCTCGGCGCCCTCGATCTCCTCGCCGTCCTCGGCGTCGTCGCCCGCGGTCTCGACCGAACGGGTGACCACCGCGACGGCGTCGCCCTTCTTCGGGCCGACGAACTTCACGCCCTGGGTCGAGCGGCCCGTGGGGCGGAACTCGGCGTTGATGGGGCTGCGCACGACCTGGCCGCTGGTCGTGATCGAGAGGATCTCGTCGCCGTCCTCGACGATGAACGCGCCCACCAGACCACCGCGGTCCTCGTTGGTCAGGGCCATCGCCTTGACGCCCTTGGTGCCGCGGTTGGTCAGGCGGTACTCGCTGATGCGGGTGCGCTTGGCGAAGCCGCCGTCGGTGATGGTGAAGACGTACTGGACGTTCTCGTCCGACTCCTCCGCCGCGGCCTGGGCGGCGCGGATCACCGACATCGAGAGCACGGAGTCGCCTTCGGCGAGGTCCATGCCGCGGACGCCGGAGGTGGCCCGGCCCATCGGACGCAGCTGCTCGTCGGCGGCGCTGAACCGCACGGCCTGGCCCTTGCGGGAGACGAGCAGGATCTCGTCCTCGCCGAACACCAGCTCGGCGCCGATGAGCTCGTCGTCGTCGTCGCGGAAGTTGATGGCGATGACGCCGGCCTGGCGGGGGCTGTTGTAGTCGCCCAGCCGGGTCTTCTTGACCAGGCCCGCGCGCGTGGCGAGCACGAGGTAGGGCGCCTGCTCGTAGTCGCGGATCGCCAGCACCTGCGCGATCGACTCGTCGGGCTGGAAGCTCAGCAGGCCGGCGACGTGGCCGCCCTTCGCATCGCGTGCCGCCTCGGGCAGGTTGTAGGCCTTGGTGCGGTAGACCCGACCGGCCGTGGTGAAGAACAGCAGCCAGTGGTGGCTCGTGGTCGAGATGAAGTGCTCGACGACGTCGTCCCCGCGCAGCGTCGCGCCGCGCACGCCCTTGCCGCCGCGCTTCTGCAGGCGGTACTGCGCGCGCTGGGTGCGCTTGGCGTAGCCGCCGCGGGTGATCGAGACGACGACCTCCTCGTCGGGGATGAGGTCCTCCATCGAGAGGTCGCCGTCGGCCGGGATGATCTGGCTGCGCCGGTCGTTGCCGTACTTCTCGACGATCTCGGCGAGCTCCTCGGAGACGATCTGCCGCTGGCGCGAGACGTTGGCCAGGATGTCGCGCAGATCGGCGATCGTCAGCTCGATCTGGGCCAGGTCGTCGATGATCCTCTGGCGCTGGAGCGCGGCCAGCTGGCGCAGCTGCATGTCGAGGATCGCGGTGGCCTGGATCTCGTCGATGTCGAGCAGCTCGATCAGGCCCGCCCGCGCCTCGGCGACGTCGGGGCTGCGCCGGATGAGCGCGATGACCTCGTCGAGCATGTCGAGGGCCTTGACCAGGCCGCGCAGGATGTGGGCCCGCTCCTCGGCCCGCCGCAGCCGGAACTCGGTGCGCCGGCGGATGACCTCGATCTGGTGCTCGACCCAGTTGGAGATGAACTGGTCTATGCTCAGCGTGCGCGGGACGCCGTCGACCAGCGCCAGCATGTTGGCGCTGAAGTTGGTCTGCAGCTCGGTGTGCTTGAGCAGGTTGTTGAGGACGACGCGCGCCACGGCGTCCCGCTTGAGGACGACGACGAGTCGCTGGCCGGTGCGGTCGGAGGTGTCGTCGCGGACGTCGGAGATGCCCTGCACCCGGCCCGACAGCGCGAGGTCGGCGATCTTCTCGGCGAGGTTGTCGGGGTTGACCATGTAGGGCAGCTCGGTGATCACCAGGCAGGTGCGACCGCGGTTGTCCTCGTCGACCTCGATGACCGCGCGCTGGGTGATCGAGCCGCGACCGGTGCGGTAGGCCTGCTCGATGCCAGCGGTGCCGACGATCAGCGCGCCGTTGGGGAAGTCGGGGCCCTTGATGCGCTCGATGAGCGCGTCCTGCAGCTCCTCGCGGGTGGCGTCGGGGTGCTCGAGCGCCCACCGTGCGCCCTCGGCGACCTCGCGCAGGTTGTGCGGCGGGATGTTGGTGGCCATGCCGACCGCGATACCGGCCGATCCGTTGACCAGCAGGTTCGGGAACCGCGAGGGCAGGACGACGGGCTCCTGGGAGCGGCCGTCGTAGTTGGGCTGGAAGTCGACGGTCTCCTCGTCGATGTCGCGCACCATCTCCATGGCGAGCGGCGCCATGCGGCACTCGGTGTACCGCATGGCCGCGGCGGCGTCGTTGCCCGGCGATCCGAAGTTGCCCTGGCCCTGGATGAGCGGCGCGCGCATGACCCACGGCTGCGCCAGGCGCACGAGGGTGTCGTAGATCGCGGAGTCGCCGTGGGGGTGGTACTGACCCATGACGTCGCCGACGACGCGGCTGCACTTGGAGAAGCCGCGGTCGGGGCGGTAGCCGCCGTCGTACATCGCGTAGAGCACGCGGCGGTGCACCGGCTTGAGGCCGTCGCGGACGTCGGGCAGCGCGCGGCCGACGATGACGGCCATCGCGTAGTCGATGTAGGCGCGCTGCATCGAGGTCTGCAGCTCGATGGGCTCGATACGGCCGCCCGGGCCCTGAGGAGGAGTGCCGCCGTCGGTGGGGGTCTCGGTCACGATCTGTCTCTCTGGTCGCTTCTACGGATATCTAGGGATGGAGCTAGAGACCTAGATATCGAGGAATCGGACGTCCTTGGCGTTGCGCTGGATGAAGGAGCGCCGCTGCTCGACGTCCTCGCCCATGAGGATCGAGAAGATCTCGTCGGCGTGGGCGGCGTCGTCCAGGGTCACCTGGAGCATGAGCCGGTTGTCGGGGTCCATCGTGGTCTCCCACAGCTCCTTGGCGTTCATCTCGCCCAGACCCTTGTAGCGCTGCACCGGGTTCTCCTTGGGCAGCTTCTTGCCGGCCTCGATGCCGGCCCGCATGAGGGCGTCGCGCTCGGCGTCGGAGTAGACGAACTCGTGCTCGTGCGGCTTGTTCCACCGCAGCCGGTAGAGCGGCGGCTGGGCCATGTAGACGTAGCCGTTCTCGATGAGCGGCTTCATGAACCGGAACAGCAGCGTGAGCAGGAGCGTGTTGATGTGGTGGCCGTCGACGTCGGCGTCGGCCATCAGCACGACCTTGTGGTAGCGCAGCTTGGCGAGGTCGAACTCCTCGTGGATGCCGGTACCGAGCGCGGAGATGATCGACTGCACCTCGGTGTTGCCGAGCACCTTGTCGATGCGGGCCTTCTCGACGTTGAGGATCTTGCCGCGGATCGGGAGGATCGCCTGGATGCGCGGGTCGCGGCCCTGGCGGGCCGAGCCGCCGGCGGAGTCGCCCTCGACGATGAAGACCTCGCACTCCTCGGGGTTGGTCGACTGGCAGTCCGAGAGCTTGCCGGGCAGACCGCCGCCGGATCCGAAGCCCTTGCGGGAGCGGGCGAGGTCGCGGGCCTTGCGCGCGGCGATGCGGGCCGTGGCCGCGGCCTGGGCCTTGCGGATGATCTCCTTGCCGTCGCTCGGGTTCTTCTCCAGCCAGTCACCGAGGTGGTCGTTGACGACCGACTGCACGAAGCCCTTGGCCTCGGTGTTGCCGAGCTTGGCCTTGGTCTGACCCTCGAACTGCGGGTTGGAGATCTTGAGGCTGATGATCGCGGTGAGGCCCTCGCGGATGTCGTCGCCGGTGAGGCGGTCCTCCTTCTTCTTGATCAGGCCCCACTCCTCGCCCCACTTGTTCATCAGGGAGGTCAGCGCGGCGCGGAAGCCCTCCTCGTGGGTGCCGCCCTCGGGGGTGTTGATCGTGTTGGCGAAGGTGTGGACCGACTCGTTGTAGGAGGAGTTCTGCCACTGCATCGCGAGCTCGAGGCTCATCGGGTTCGGGACGTCGTCGCCGGTGTGGGCCTCGAAGGCGAGGATCGTCGAGACGACGTTCTTGCGGCGGTTGAGGAAGTCGACGTAGTCGGCCAGGCCGTTCTCGTACTGGAAGACCTGCTCGAGGATCTTGCGGCCCTCGACCTCCGCGGCGTGGATCGCGGCGCCCTCGGCGATGCCCTCGACCGTCTCGTCGACGGTGTCGTCGGCGACGGCCTCGGCGATCTCGGCCGCCTTGGTGCGGGCGTCGCGCAGCTCGATGCGCAGGCCCTTGTTGAGGAAGGCCATCTCGCGGAAGCGCGTCGCGATGGTCTCGAGGTTGTACTCGGTGGTCTCGAAGATGTCGGGCGAGGCCCACCAGGTGATGGTCGTGCCGGTGCCCTCGCCGTCCTCGAGAGGGCGCACCTGGCGCAGGTCGTAGTCGGGGGTGCCGAGGGAGAACTCCTGCTCCCACACATGGCCCCGGTTCTTGATGGTCATGTGCAGCCGGTCGGAGAGCGCGTTGACGACCGAGGAGCCGACACCGTGCAGACCGCCGGAGACCTTGTAGCCGCCACCGCCGAACTTGCCGCCCGCGTGCAGGACGGTGAGGGCGAGCGTCGCGGCCGGCAGTTCCTGACCCGGTGCGGTGTCGGTGGGGATGCCGCGGCCGTTGTCGACGACCGTCACCGAGCCGTCGTCGTTGAGGGTGACCTTGATGGTGTCGCAGTGTCCGGCCAGCGCCTCGTCGACGGCGTTGTCGACGATCTCCCAGATGAGGTGGTGCAGGCCGCGCTCGCCGGTCGAGCCGATGTACATGCCGGGGCGCTTGCGCACGGCCTCGAGGCCTTCGAGGACCTGGATCGCGGAGGCGTCGTACTCGACCTCGTCGAGGGGGACGGCGGACGTCGACGGGGCCGCGGGGGGCTCCGGCGTCGCCAGGTCGTCGGTCGGCGTCTGTTCGGACAAGGTCCACCTCTTCTGACCGGCCCGTGGCGGGGCCATGACATGACGATGGCCGCACCCGGCGACCATCACCATCCTATCCGTGGAACGGCCCTAGGACACGTCATGGCGGCCGTGCGCCGTGGATCAGGGGGTCGATCCGGCGTCCAGAAGGGCTCCGAGGGCCGGGAGAAGGCCCTCCAGAGCGCCGAACAGGGGTCCCGCGAGGTCCCCCTACGGCGGGGAGGGTCGGCAGGGGCCCCTGTGCACGGTTCGCGGCGCGGGCCCGCCCGGTGTCGACCCGGCCGACGACCCGGCGGCGGCTCAGCCGTAGGTGTCGCGGGGTCCGCGACCGTCGCGCACCGACCGGGGGCCCTTCTTCCAGCTCGGCAGATGGGGGCCCTGGACGTCGATGAGGGTGACCGATCCGGAGCCGAGCTCGAGGTTGAGCCGCTCGACGATGCGGGGGGCGAGCAGGCGCAACTGCGTGGCCCAGGCGGTGGAGTCGGTGCGCACCACGAGGCGGCCGTCGGCGAACGATTCGGGTGTGCAGTGGGCGGCGACGTCCTCGCCGACCAGCTCGGCCCAGCGCGCGAAGAGGCCGTGCACCCGCAGGTCGAGCGCCCATCCGTGGTCGGCGACGAGCCGACCCAGGGTGGTGTCCAGCAGCTGCGGATCGCGGTCGTCGGGGTGGGCGCCGCTGAACCCGGAGCGACCGGTGCGGTCGAGGCGCGGACCCTCGCCGCCGGCACGACGGGGCCGCCGGGCGGGCCGCGTCGCGGCACCCGCGGTCGATCGGGTGATGGCCCGTGCGAGGTCGAGACCGTCGTCGCGGTGCACGGGGGCACCCGGCTCCGTCGCGGCGGCGTCCTCCGAGGCGGGGGTCCCCTCACCCTCCGACGGCGTCGTCGCCTGGTCAGTCATCGCGACGCACCTCGCCGTCGGCGACGGTGAAGCGGGCGCCGGCCAGGGCCTCGGGCACGTCCTCGGGGACGGCGGCGGTCACCAGCACTTGCTCGGCGTCGGCGACGAGGTCGGCGAGCTGGCGACGGCGTCCGGTGTCGAGCTCGGCGAAGACGTCGTCGAGCACGAGGATCGGGTCGTCGCCGTCGGCCCGCAGCAGGTCGTAGGAGGCCAGCCGGAGCGCGAGGGCGTAGCTCCACGACTCCCCGTGGGAGGCGTACCCCTTGACCGGCAGCCGCTCGCCGCCGTCGTGACCGATGGTGAGCAGGAGGTCGTCGCGGTGCGGACCGACCAGGGAGATGCCCCGGTCGAGCTCGTCGCCACGCCGTCGCTCGACCTCGGCGAGGAGGGCGTCGGCGAGCGTCGCGGCCGAGGGTCGGGTCTCCTCGGTCGGAACGGAGGAGCGGTACTCGACCTCGGCGTCGTCGCGGCGCGCGCCGCGCGCGACCGCCTCGTACGCCTTCCCGATGTAGGGCCGCAGGTCGTCGACGAGAGACCACCGTTCAGCCAGCAGCTCGCCACCGAGACGGGCCAGATGGTCGTCCCACACCGCGAGCGTGGCCAGGGCACCCTCCTGGGAGGAACCGCGACGCGCACCCCCGGCGGTCTTGAGCAGGGAGTTGCGCTGGCGCAGCACCCGGTCGTAGTCGGCGCGGACGCCGGCCAGGCGCGGCGTGCGCAGCACGAGGAGGTCGTCGAGGAAACGCCGTCGCTCCGACGGATCGCCCTTGACCAATGCGAGGTCGTCGGGTGCGAAGACGACCGTGCGTACGAGTCCGACGAGATCCCGGACGCGCGGTAGCGGTGAGCGGTTGATCCGCGCCCGGTTGGCGCGCCCGGGGTTGATCTCGACCTCGAGGACGGCGGTACGGCCGTCCTTGACCACCGCTGCTCGGACGACCGCCTGCTCCGCACCGCTGCGCACGAGCGGTGCGTCGGTCGCGACCCGGTGGCTGCTGAGCCGCGAGAGGTAGTCGACGGCCTCGACGAGGTTCGTCTTGCCCTGCCCGTTGCGCCCGACGAACGCCGTCACCCCCGGCCCGAGCTCGACCTCCGCCGTCGGGTAGGAGCGGAAGTCGTGAAGCGTGAGGTGGGTGACGTGCACGGTGGTCCTGGGTGGGCGGGGGCGGATCGCTGGGTCGCCGCGCGGCGACTCAGCCGGCGTCGCCGCCGGCGGGCGGACCCGCGTGGACGGCGTGACCACCGAACTGGTTGCGCATGGCGGCGATCGCCTTCATCGCCGGGCTGTCCTCCTGGCGGGAGGTGAAGCGGGCGAAGAGCGAGGAGGCGATGACGTGCATCGGGACGGCGTGCTCGATGGCCGCCTCGACGGTCCAGCGACCTTCGCCGGAGTCGTCGGCGTAGCCGCGCAGCTTCTCCAGGTGGGTGTCCTCCTCCAGGGCGTTGACCAGGAGGTCGAGAAGCCAGGAGCGGATCACGGTACCGGTGCGCCAGGAGTCGAAGACCGCCGGTACGTCCTCGACGAGGTCGACCGCCTCGAGGAGCTCCCAGCCCTCGGCGTAGGCCTGCATCATCGCGTACTCGATGCCGTTGTGGACCATCTTCGCGAAGTGGCCCGCGCCCGGCTTGGAGCCGGCGTGCACGAAGCCGCCGTCAGCGGGCTTGAGGGCGTCGAAGGCAGGCTGCACCTTGGCGACGTCGTCCGGTGAACCGCCGCACATGAGGGCGTAGCCGTTCTGCAGTCCCCACACGCCGCCGGAGACACCGCAGTCGACGAAGCCGATGCCGCGCTCGGCCAGCAGCTCGGCATGGGCCTGGTCGTCGGTGTACTTGGAGTTGCCGCCGTCGACGACGAGGTCACCCTCGCCGAGGAGGTCGGCGAGGGCCTCGACCGTCTTCCGGGTCGGGTCGCCGGCCGGCACCATCACCCACACGACGCGCGGCGCGGGGAGCGCCTCGACCAGCGCTTCGAGGGTCGGCACGTCGGTGACGTCGGGGTTGAAGTCGAATCCGACGACGGTATGACCGGCCTCCCGCAAGCGCGTGCGCATGTTGCCGCCCATCTTGCCCAGCCCGACGAGTCCCAACTCCACGTGCGTGTCTCCCTCTGTGCCGTCGGCGCCGGTCGCACCGAACGCGCCGTCGCGCCGTCCGGGCGGACGGCGTGCTTCTCGCCCCGACGCTACTCCCGCGGCCACGGCGACGGGAGTCGGGCAGGTTACGACAGCAGTCGACGCGGCATCAGCAGGTAGCGGAAGCCGGGGTCGCCCTCGCTGCTGCGTCCGCTGAGGACCACCGGCTTGGAGGACTGGGTGAAGGCCAGCTCGACGACGCTCTCGTCGATGGCGCCCAGCCCGTCGAGCAGGAACTGCGGGTTGAAGCCGGTGGTCAGGTCGTCGCCGTCGATGGTCGTCTCGAGGGACTCCGAGGCCTGTGCCTCGTCGCCGGTGCCCGCGTCGAGGGTCAGGACGCCGTCGTGGAACGCGAGCTGGACGGCGGTGTTGCGCTCGGCGACGAGCGAGACGCGCTTGACCGACTCGACGAGGGAGGCCTTGTCGACGGTCGCCACGGTGAGGTGCTCGGAGGGGAAGAGGCTGCGGACCTTCGGGAACTCGCCGTCGAGGAGGCGGGTCGTCGTACGACGGACGCCGCCGGGTGCCGCACCCTCGAATCCGATGATCCCCTCACCGGCGCCTCCGGCGGAGAGGGCGATGGTCACCTCGCCTGCGCCGGCGAGCGCCTTCGCGGTCGCGTCGAGGACCTTCGCGGGGACGAGGGCGGCGATGGAGACGTCGGGGGTGCGCGGGCTCCACGTGAGCTCGCGGTGCGAGAGGCGGAAGCGGTCGGTCGCGAGCAGCGAGATCGTGTCGCCGTCGATCTCGATCCGCACGCCGGTGAGCACCGGCAGCATGTCGTCGCGGCCGGCTGCGGTGACGGCCTGGCTCACCGCGTGGGCGAAGACGTCGCCGTCGACGACGCCGGTGGCGGTCGGCATGTCGGGCAGGGTCGGGTAGTCGGCCACCGGCATGGTCTGGAGGCTGAAGCGCGCGGAACCGCAGGTGAGCGAGACGCGGGCGCCGTCGAGCACCATCTCGACGGGCTTCGCGGGCAGGCTGCGGCAGATGTCGGCCAGGAGGCGTCCGCTCACGAGTGCGGTGCCCTCGCTGGCGACGTCGGCCGCGAGGGTGGCGCGCGCGGAGGTCTCGTAGTCGAAGGTCGAGAGGACCAGTCCCTCGCTGCTCGCGGAGATCAGGAGGCCGGCGAGCACGGGGGCGCTGGGCCGGACGGGGAGGCTGCGGGCGGCCCAGGCGACGGCGTCGGCCAGCACGTCGCGTTCGACGCGGAACTTCACGGTGTGGTCCTCCGACGGGAGAGGTGCGGGTGGGTTGTGAATCCTGCCATGCCGTCACTGCGCTGCGACAGGTGGTCGCCGACGCCGCCCTGTTGGCGAGGAGGTGGAGGACGGCGTCCGTCGTTCATCCCCAGGGAAGAGGCGTGGAGGACGTTCGCGGGTCGGAGGGATGTCTGGAGGTCTGGTGGAGTCATAGCGTCGGTGGAATCTGTGGACGACGCGGATCTGCGCAGGTCAGGACGGTGGATCGACGTCCACAGGGGGTGTGGATGCGTCGTGGACGAGCAGCGGCTGCATGTGGGAGCGGCGGACGGCGAGGGGATCTCGGGCCAGCGGCATCACAGATCCTCCCCGTGTAGTTCGTCGGTTCTGCGGATGTCTGTCCACAGGTGGACGGCCGACGGTGGAGGGTGCGCGCCGGGGCGTCAGGCCTGCCGGGCCTGCATCTTCACGCGGTTGGTGAGCTCGCTGACCTGGTTGAAGACGGCGCGCCGCTCCTGGAGGAGCTGGTTGATCTTGCGGTCGGCGTACATGACGGTGGTGTGGTCGCGGTTGCCGAACTGGGCGCCGATCTTGGGCAGCGAGAGGTCGGTGAGCTCGCGGCACAGGTACATGGCGATCTGGCGGGCCATCACGAGGTGGCGGCCGCGGCTGGGGCCGGTGAGCTCCTCGATGCTGAGCCCGAAGTAGGCCGCGGTCTGGGCGATGATCAGGCCGGCGGTGATCTCGGGCTCGCCGCCCTCGGGGATGAGGTCCTTGAGCACGATCTCCGCCAGCGTCATGTCGACCTCCTGGCGGTTGAGGTTCGCGAAGGCCGTGACCCGGATGAGGGCGCCCTCGAGCTCGCGGATGTTCGTGTGGATCTTCGAGGCGATGAACTCCAGCACGTCCGGCGGTGCGGTGAGGCGATCCATGGCCGCCTTCTTCCGCAGGATCGCGATGCGGGTCTCGAGGTCGGGCGGCTGGACGTCGGTGATGAGTCCCCACTCGAACCGGTTGCGCAGCCGGTCCTCCAACGCCTCGAGGCGCTTGGGCGCCCGGTCGGAGGTGAGGACGATCTGCTTGTTGGCGTTGTGGAGGGTGTTGAAGGTGTGGAAGAACTCCTCCTGCGTCTGGGTCTTGCCCTCGAGGAACTGGATGTCGTCGATGAGCAGGACGTCGACGTCGCGGTAGCGCCGCTTGAAGCGATCCTGTCGGTCGTCGCGGATCGCGTTGATGAACTCGTTGGTGAACTCCTCGCTGGACACGTACCGCACGGCGGCGCCGGCGTAGAGGCTGCGCACGTAGTGGCCGATCGCGTGGAGGAGGTGGGTCTTGCCGAGACCGGAGTCGCCGTAGACGAGCAGCGGGTTGTAGGCCTTGCCGGGCGCTTCGGCCACCGCCACTGCCGCGGCGTGCGGGAAGCGGTTGGAGGAGCCGATGACGAAGGTCTCGAAGGTGTACTTCGGATTGAGGCGCGTCTCGAGCGCCGACCCGGTCACCGGTGCCGCGGCCCGCTCGGGTTCCGCCAGCTCCGGTCCATATGTCGACATATCGATCTGTGGATGAAGAGGCAGGTCCTGCTCCGCCGGTGCGTGCGTGGTCGCACCGCTCGCGGGTGTCGGATCGGCGGCGACGTTCTCGCCGGCCGGCTCGAGGTCGGTGTCGAGGTCGGGGTTGACGGTGACGGCGATGCGGATCTCCTGGCGGAAGATCTGGCTCAGCGCGTCCTCGAGTTGGGCGCGCAGCCGGCCCTCGAGCTGACTGCGGGTGAAGTCGTTGGGGACGGCGACGATGGCGGTGTTGCCGTGGAGCGTGACCGGCTCGCTCGCGCGCATCCACGCGCGCTGGTGCGGCTGCAGGTCGGCGAGCACGCCGCGCCACGCGGTGGCGAGGTCGACGCTGTCGGTCTCGGCGGGGCTGTGGTCCATGGCCGGACTCCTGCTCGTTCTCGTCGGTCGGCGTGGGCTGGGCCTCGTCCGGCAGGCTCGCCGGCTTCGGTGTCCACAATGTTCTCCACAGGCTGTGTACCGGTGGCTGGAAAGCGTGCGTCGCGGCCCCGAGACGTCCCGAGCGGCACGTCCTTCCACGGAATCTCCGCAGGTCAGGGCCCGTTTTCAGGGTGCGGAGCCGGTGGCGTGAGCCAGGTCACGTCGTGGGGTTCCGACCCGGGGACGGGCCCTGGTGGAAGGCTCGAACCTAACCGGCTGCGACGAGGTGCGGCAACCTGTTGTCCACAGGCTGCCGGGTCCGTCCGGGGAGGGGTGTCCGGAAGGGGTGTCCTCGGTTTGACCCCCCTCCGCGCCACCGCGTACCGTTCATCGGTCACCGGCTTCGACCGGTGCCGTATGTCCATGCCTCATCCGGCGTGGGTGGGCGGTGCCGACCGGCACCCGTGCAGCCGTCCTGCGGCGCAGACACTTCCCGACTGAAAGAGACATCCCGTGAGCAAGCGCACCTACCAGCCGAACAACCGTCGCCGTCACAAGACGCACGGTTTCCGCCTGCGCATGCGTACCCGGGCCGGCCGCGCGATCCTCAACTCGCGTCGTCGCAAGGGTCGCAAGAGCCTCGCCGTCTGATCGGCGCGTCGTGCTGCCCGCAGCACGACGCCTGACCGACGGCGATCTCTTCCGCGACACCACGCGCCAGGGCCGCCGTCACGGGACACCTCGGCTCGTCGTCCACGCCTGGGACGGCGGCACCACGGAGGGGCCCCTGGTCGGCTTCGTGGTCAGCAAGGCCGTCGGCAACGCCGTGGTCCGCAATCGGGTCAAGCGCCGGCTGCGACACCTCACCCGGGAGCGTCTCTCGATGCTCCCGGGTTCTGTCGTTGTCGTGGTGCGTGCGCTTCCGGCGTCCGCCGATGCCGACTGCGCGCAACTCGCGGCTGATCTCGATCGTTGTCTGGAGCGGTGGCGGGAGGCGGTGATGGCATGAGGTGGCTGTTGATCGGCCTGCTGCGGCTCTACCGTGCGGTGATCAGCCCGCTCTACGGGCAGGTCTGCCGGTACCACCCCACGTGCTCGGCCTACGCTCTGGAAGCGGTCACGCGGCACGGTGCGTTGCGTGGTTCCTGGCTGTCAGTCCGCCGTGTCCTCCGTTGCCATCCCTGGGCCGCCGGCGGGTACGACCCGGTCCCTCCGCACCATCCATCCCCTTCCCCTGAAGGAGCCTGACCAGTGGGATTCATCGGCGACATCGGCCACTTCATCGCCACGCCGCTCTACTACGCGATCTCCGCGGTGCTGCTGTTCTGGCACAAGCTGTTCACCCTGCTCGGGCTCGACCGCGACGGTGGTCTGGCCTGGGCGCTGGCGATCGTCGGCCTGACGCTGACGATCCGCGCCGCCCTCATCCCGCTGTTCGTCAAGCAGATCAAGTCCAGCCGCAACATGCAGCTCATCCAGCCGAAGGTGAAGGAGCTGCAGAAGAAGTACGGCCACGACCGCGAGCGCCTCGCGCAGGAGACGATGAACCTGTACCGGGAGTCCGGTACCAACCCGTTCGCGTCGTGCCTGCCGATCCTGTTGCAGATGCCGATCTTCTTCACGCTCTTCCGGCTGCTCGACCAGGCCGCGAAGAAGGGCACCGCGCACGGCTTCCTCGATGAGGACCTCGCCCGCAGCTTCGGCCAGTCCCAGATCTTCGGTTCGCTGCCGATCAAGGAGAGCTTCTGGGGCGCTCGCACCTGGGGCGACGACCCGAACGCGCTCGTCATGGTGGTCGCGCTCGTGTTGGTGCTTGCGATGACGGCGACGACGTTCATCACGCAGCGGCAGTTGATGAGCAAGAACATGCCGGCAGATGCCCTGACGGGTCCCTACGCCCAGCAGCAGAAGATGTTGCTCTACGTGCTGCCGGTGACCTTCGGTCTCGGCGGTGTCGCGTTCCCGATCGGCGTGCTCCTGTACTGGACGACGTCGAACCTGTGGACGATGGGCCAGCAGTTCTACGTGATCCGCAACAACCCCGCTCCCGGTACCCCTGCGTTCGCCGAGAAGGTGGCCCGTGACCGTGCCAAGGCGGCCAAGCACGGCACGCCCCTGGAGGCCGAGGTCACCGCGACGCCCGAGGTCGAGGAGCGACGCCCCGCGCAGCGGCAGCAGCCGAAGCGCACCACCAAGTCCCAGCGCAAGCAGGCCAGCCCGAAGCCGGCCGCGAGCGACAGCCCGAATGATGGAGGCAAGCAGTGAGCCAGGAGACGACCGAATCGACCCGTGTCGCCCAGTTGGAGCGGGAGGGTGACATCGCGGCCGATTACCTCGAGGAGCTCCTCGACATCGCCGATCTCGACGGTGATCTCGACATGGACGTCGACGGTGACCGCGCTGCGGTCTCGATCGTTGGCGGCGACCTCCAGCAGTTGGTCGGCGCCCAGGGCGAGGTCCTCGAGGCGTTGCAGGAGCTGACCCGTCTCGCCGTGTACCGCGAGACCGGCGAGCGCTCTCGGTTGATGCTCGACATCAGCGGCTTCCGCGCGGCTCGTCGCGCGGAGCTCGTCACGATCGCGGAGCGCAGCATCGCGTCGGTCCGCGAGTCGGGCGCGCCGCTGGCTCTCGACCCGATGACCCCCTTCGAGCGCAAGGTGGTCCACGACGTCGTCGCTGCTGCCGGTCTGACCTCGGAGTCCGAGGGCGTCGAGCCTCGTCGTCACGTCGTGGTGCTGCCCGCCTGACGTGGTGAGCGACCTACCTGTTTCACGTGAAACACCCGCCGTGCCTCCCGAGGCACGGCGGGTGTTCGCTGCTGAGCGCCTGCCACTCCTCGAGGTCTATGCCACCAGTCTGGCGACGGCCGGCGTGGAGCGAGGACTGATCGGTCCGCGGGAAGTCCCCCGGCTCTGGGCTCGCCACCTGCTGAACTGCGGTGCTCTCGCCGGCGTCATCGGTGCCGATCTGACGGTGGCCGACGTCGGCTCCGGTGCCGGCCTACCCGGCCTGGTGCTCGCCATCGCCCGTCCCGATCTGCGGGTCACGCTCATCGAGCCGTTGCTGCGGCGTACGACCTACTTGAGCGAGGTCGTCGACGCTCTCGACCTGGCGAACGTCGAGGTCGTGCGAGGACGGGCGGACGAGCTGCATGGTCGACGGACCTTCGACGTCGTCACCTCGCGCGCGGTCGCGCCGCTGGAGCGCCTGCTCCCCTGGTCGATGCCGTTGGTGGCTCGCGAGGGGGAACTGGTCGCGATGAAGGGCTCCTCGGTGGCCGACGAGGTCGAGAGCGTCGCGGATCGGTGGGCGCGGTGGGGCCTGGCCTCGCCGCGGATCGAGCCGATCGGTGCGGATCTCCCCGATGGCGGGACGGTGGTCCTGCGAGTGGCCTGGGCGGGTGCACCGCTTGTATCGTTGCCGGTCGGCCCGCGACCGCGGCGGGCGGCCTCTGGTCGCAGCCGGCGGCCACGACGTCCGCGCTGAGCGTCCGCGGTTATCCACCGGCGGTGCCACGCTCAGATCGCGGTGTTGTCCACAGATCTTCGGCCCTGATCCACAGGGCGTGCGTTTCACGTGAAACATGAAGGAGCAGGCGTGACCCAGGAACCCGGTCGTCCGTCGTACCCCGTACCGACGGCTGCCGACCTCGCGGAGCGGGCGACGAGCTTCCAGGACGACGCCACGCCGCTGGCGAAGGCGACCGAGCACAGCCTGCTCGTCCGTGAGGGCACGCGATTGCGGCCGCCGATGCCACGCCCGCGCGAGACCCGCATCTTCGTGGTCGCCAACCAGAAGGGCGGCGTCGGGAAGACGACGACGACCGTGAATGTCGCCGCAGCCCTGGCGCAGTTGGGCCAGCGCGTGCTCGTCATCGACCTGGATCCACAGGGGAACGCCTCCACGGCGCTGAACGTCGACCATCGCCGAGGGACGCCGTCGACCTACGACGCGATCGTCGACGGACGTCCGCTGGTGGAGATCGCCACCCCGTGCCCGGACGTCGACAACCTCTGGGTCGTCCCCTCGACCATCGACCTCGCCGGGGCGGAGATCGAGTTGGTGAGCGTGGTCGCTCGCGAGAGCCGACTGCGCAAGGCGATCGTGGCGCACCCGCTCGTCGGCGCCGACGCCGGCGAGGAGCGCTTCGACTACGTGCTCATCGACTGCCCGCCCTCCCTCGGGCTCCTCACCCTCAACGCCCTGGTCGCCGGTGAGGAGATGATGATCCCGATCCAGGCCGAGTACTACGCGCTGGAGGGTCTGGGCCAGCTGCTGGAGACCGTCGACATGGTGCGCGCCCACCTGAACCCCGATCTCGCGGTCTCCACCATCCTCATCACGATGTACGACGCTCGTACCCGGCTCTCGGCCGGTGTGGCCGACGAGGTGCGCGACCACTTCGGCGACCAGGTGCTCAAGACCGCGATCCCCCGCAGTGTCCGCGTCTCCGAGGCGCCCTCCTACGCCCAGACCGTCATGACCTACGATCCGGGTTCGCCCGGCGCGCTGAGCTACCTGGAGGCCGCGCGCGAGATCGCCCAGCGAGGAGTCACCGCGTGAACGCCCAGCGTCCCCCCGTCCGCCGTGGTCTGGGCCGCGGCCTCGGCTCGCTGATCCCGACCGCCCCCGAACCGCCTGCCGGTGCGCCGGAGACCGGCTCCTCCGTCGCCCCCGTGACCGACGGTCCCGGCGGCGTCGGTGCCGGGGGCGCGGGAAGCACGGGGAACGCCGGCCCGGAGCTGGCCGCCGTCGACGGCGCCTACTTCGCCGAGCTGCCGATCGCGAGCATCACCCCCAACCACGTGCAGCCGCGCCAGGTCTTCGACGAGGACGCCATGGCCGAGCTCGTGCACTCGATCCGCGAGGTCGGGCTCCTCCAGCCCATCGTCGTGCGCAGCTCCGGGGAGGACCGCTACGAGCTGATCATGGGCGAGCGGCGCTGGCGGGCGAGCCAGGAGGCCGGCCTCACGAGGATCCCCGCCATCGTGCGGCAGACCGACGACGTCGACATGCTGCGCGACGCACTCCTGGAGAACCTGCACCGCTCCCAGCTCAACCCCCTGGAGGAGGCGTCGGCCTACGCCCAGCTCCTCGAGGACTTCGGCTGCACGCACGAGGAACTCGCCCAGCGCATCGGCCGCTCCCGTCCGCAGATCAGCAACACGCTCCGGCTGCTCAAGCTCAGCCCCGCGGTTCAGCGGCGTGTTGCTGCCGGCGTGCTCTCGGCCGGTCACGCGCGATCGCTGCTCGCCGTCGACGATGCGGAGCTCCAGGACCGCCTGGCTCAGCGCGTGGTCGCCGAGGGCATCAGCGTCCGTGGCCTCGAGGAGATCGTCGCTGTCGGCGATCACGGCCGGGCCGCGCCGAGTGCCCGTCGGGCCAAGCCGTCGGCCCCGGGTCTCGCCGACATCGCCGAGCGGCTCTCCGACCGCCTCGAGACCCGCGTCAAGGTCGATCTCGGTCAGCGCAAGGGGCGGATCACCGTCGAGTTCGCCAGCCTCGACGACCTGCGCCGCATCATCGACATCATCGATCCCCGCAACCGTGAGGACCGACCGATCTGAGCGATAAGGCGTTTTGTCGACAAAGTGACTTAACGCCACATCGCTGAATCGTCAGGCGTTGCCCTGCTGCTTCGCCCGCCGACGCTCCGCCCGGGCGCGCTTCTCGGCCTGGTCGAGCGCCAGCGCCTCCTCCGGCGTGGGAGCACCGCCCCCGTGCCGTGCCGGCAGCCACCACGACCCGGGAGGCTGCTCGTCGGCGGGGTAGCGGGCGATGGTGTCGTCGAGCATCGCGCTCATCCGCTCGCGCAGCAGCGCGGTCTCGGCCACGGCGTCCGCGCCCGTCGGATGCAGCGGCTCGCCGACGGTGATGGCGATGGTCTTGCCGCGCGAGAAGTCCCGGGGGTGGTCCTTGGTCATCAGGCGCTGCGTGCCCCAGAGGATCACCGGCACCAGCGGGACGCCGGCCTCGGCCGCGATGCGCACGGCACCGGTCTTGAACTCCTTGAGCTCCATCGACCGCGAGATCGTGGCCTCGGGGAAGATGCCGACCGCCTCGCCCTGACGCAGGTAGTCGACGGCGGTGTGGAACGAGGCCACGCCCTCCCCGCGGTCGACCTCGATGTGGTGGAAGGAGCGCATCGCCGGCCCGCCGATCGGGTGGTCGAAGATCTCCCGCTTGGCCATGAAGCGCACGAGCCGCTTCGAGGGCTGCGTGGCCAGGCCGCCGTAGACGAAGTCGACGTACCCGATGTGGTTGTAGGCGAGCATCACGCCACCGGAACGGGGGACATGCTCGGTGCCGGTCATGATGAACCGCTGGCCGAGCACGCGGAAGAGCGTCTTCGCCGTCCAGATGACCGGCGGATAGGTGATGTCGCGCATCAGCTGAGATCCGATCCCGGGCCGTCGTAGCCCTGATAGGCCTGGAGGGGGCGGTCGGGAGCAGCGGCACCGAAGGTCGCCCGCAGCTCGATCTCCGCCTCCAGGACGCCGGCCAGTCGCCGCACCCCCTCGCGGATGCGCTCGGGAGTCGGATAGCAGAAGCTGAGCCGCATCGCCCGCGACCCGAAGCCGTCGGCGAAGAACGCCGTGCCCGGCACGTAGGCGACCCGGGCGGTGACCGCCCGCGGCAGCATCGCCTTGGCGTCGATGCCCGGCGGCAGGGTGAGCCAGACGTAGAAGCCGCCGTCGGGGACGTTCCACTCGCAGCCGTCGGGCATCAGGTCGTCGAGGGCGCCGATCATGGCGTCGCGGCGCTCCCGGTACATCTCCCGGAACTGCTTGATCTGTCCCTGCCAGTCGTGGTTGGCCAGGTAGGCCGAGACCGCCATCTGCGAGAACTGCGGGGGACACAGGGTCGCGGACTCCTGGGCCAGCACCAGCTTCTCCCGCACGGGGTGCGGCGCGAGCGCCCAGCCGACCCGGAAGCCGGGGGCGAAGGTCTTGGAGAACGACCCCAGGTAGATCACGCCGTCGGCCTCGTCGGCGCGCAGCGCGCGCAGCGGGTCGCGGTCGAAGCCGAGCAGGCCGTAGGGGTTGTCCTCGAGGATCAGCACACCCTCGCTGGTGCAGATGTCGAGGATCTCGGCACGTCGGTGCGCGGCGAGCGTGACGCCGGCCGGGTTGTGGAAGTTCGGGATCGTGTAAAGGAACTTGATGCGCCGTCCCGACGCCTTCACCGACGCGATCGCCTGGCGCAGAGCGGCGGGGACGAGGCCCTCGGCGTCCATCTCCACGTGGACGACGTCGGCCTGGTAGGCCTTGAACACGCCGAGCGCGCCGACGTAGCTGGGCGCCTCGCACAGCACGACGTCGCCCGGGTCGATGAAGATGCGGGTCACCAGGTCGACCGCCTGCTGGGAGCCGACGGTGACGACGACGTCGTCGGGGTGGGCCTCGATGCCCTCCAGGCGCATGACGTCGGTGATCTGCTCGCGCAGTTCCGGAACGCCCTGGCCCGAGCCGTACTGCATGGCGACGGCACCGTGGTGCGCGACGAGGTCGCTGATCGCCCCGCCGACGACGTCGAGGGGCAGACCGGAGATGTTGGGCATGCCGCCGGCCAACGAGACGACCTCGGGACGCGAGGCCACGGCGAAGAGCGCTCGGATCTCCGAGGCGGTCATGCCGGCGGTGCGCGCGGCGTACCGATCGACGTAGTGGTCGAGACGGGTCTGCGAACGGTCCGGCGTGACATCCATGGCGCCTCTAGCATGAACGATGGTGACCGTCATCGCACGTCCCTCCCGCGGGTTGGGCGCGTTGGTTGGCTCACCATCCCGACCGCAGGAGGGTGTCGTGGCTCGCAAGATCGTCCGCCTGACCCTCGACCATCTGGCCGAGGTCGATGCTCCCTGTCGCTCGTGCGCGTTCTGGGAGGTCGACCCCGTGCGCCGGGCCCGCCTCGACCGCGAGGCCGTCGCGGGGGAGAAGGAGGCCTGGATCTCCGAGGTGCTGCGCGAATGGGGCTCGTGCGGGCGCGTAGCGCTGGTGGACGGCGTCGTGCGCGGTTTCGCGATCTACGCGCCGGCCGCCTATGTGCCGGGCGCCGACACCTTCCCGACCAGCCCGGTGTCGGGGGACGCCGTCGTGCTGACGACGGTCTGGATCGATCCGGTCGCCACGGGAGCCGGGTTGGGGCGCATGCTCGTCCAGGGGATGGCGCGCGACCTCATCACCCGGGGCGGCATCCGGGCCGTCGAGGCGTTCGCGAGCACCGGGCGGGCCAGCGGCCACTGCCTGATCCCGGCGGAGTTCCTCGGCAGCGTCGGCTTCCGCACCCACCGGCCGCACCCCGCCACGCCCCGCATGCGCATGGAGCTGCGCTCGGCGCTGACCTGGCGTGACGAGGTGGAGGCCGCGATCGAGCGTCTCGTCGGTGTCGTCCGACCGCAGGGGTCGCCCGAGCCGGCGCACCGCCACGAACGCAGCTGACCCCCGCAGCCCGTGCGGGCTGCGGGGGTCAGGCGCGGTGTCGGGTCAGCCGAGGAAGGGCGCGAGCTCGTTGAGCAGCGCGGCCTTCGGCTTGGCGCCGACGATGGTCTTCACGACCTCGCCGCCCTGGTAGACGTTGAGGGTCGGGATGCCGGTGACGCGGTACGTGGACGGCGTGACGGGGTTCTCGTCGACGTTCATCTTCAGGAACGTGATCTGGTCGCCGTGGGCGCTGGCGATCTCGTCGAGGATCGGCGCGACCTGACGGCACGGACCGCACCACTCGGCCCAGAAGTCCACGAGGACCGGCTTGTCGGACTTGAGCACCTGCGCGTCGAACTCGGCGTCGGTGACTGCGGCGATGTTGCCCACGATTTTTCCCTTCGTTGGTGGCGTACTGGTCTCAACGCCCGCCTCGGGCGGGATCATTCCCGGCACTGCTCGGGGCAGCGACGTCGGTGCGGCGCTCAGGCCGTGGCGGCGGCCGCCGCGAGGTGCTCGCGGTCGGCCAGGAACCGCTCGGCGTCGAGCGCTGCGGCGCAGCCGGTGCCGGCCGCGGTGATCGCCTGGCGGTAGTGGTGGTCGACCAGGTCGCCGCAGGCGAAGACGCCCGGCAGGTTGGTGGCCGTGCTCGGGTGGTCGACCAGGACGTAGCCGTCGTCGTCGAGGTCGACCTGACCGCGCAGCAGCTCCGAGCGGGGGTCGTGACCGATCGCGATGAACAGGCCGGTGGCGGGCAGGATGCGGGTCTCGCCGGTGACGGTGTCCTTGAGCGTGACCGACTCGAGGCGGTCCTCGCCGTTGATCTCCTCGACCACCGAGTTCCACTCGATCTCGAGCTTCGGGTCGTTGAAGGCCCGCTCCTGCATGATCTTCGAGGCACGCAGCTCGTCGCGGCGCACGATGAGGGAGACCTTCGAGCCGAAGCGGGTCAGGAACGTGGCCTCTTCGACGGCCGAGTCGCCGCCGCCGACCACGGCGATGTGCTGCTCGCGGAAGAAGAACCCGTCGCAGGTGGCGCACCACGAGACGCCGCGCCCCGACAGCTCCTCCTCCCGCGGGAGCCCGAGCTTCCGGTACCCCGATCCGGTGGCCAGGATGACGGCGTGGGCCCGGTAGGTGTCGGTGGCGGTGCGCACGACCTTCACCTCACCGGCGAGGTCGACCTCGACGACGTCGTCCGGCACGAGCTCGGCGCCGAAGCGCTCGGCCTGGGCGCGCATCTCGTCCATCAGGGCGGGGCCCATGATGCCGTCGCGGAAGCCCGGGAAGTTCTCGACCTCGGTGGTGTTCATGAGGGCGCCACCGGCGGTGACGGAGCCCTCGAAGACGAGGGGGTGCAGGCTGGCCCGGGCCGCGTAGACCGCTGCGGTGTATCCGGACGGGCCGGAACCGATGATGATGACGTTGCGGATGGCGTCGGGGGCGGCGGCGGACATGGCCCTCCTCAGATCGGCTGGTCCGCGCCCCGAACCGGGCGCGGATGGTGCACGGACACAACGGATCCTAGGTGAGCGGCATTCCGGTGGTGGTGCGCCTCACGGCACGCGGACGGTGGTGGAGCGCAGCACGTCGGCGGTGCCGCACTGCAACAGGTCGACGACCTGCGTGCTGCCGGTCGGCGGGCGGAACACCAGTACGGCGGGCTCGCCGTCGTAAGTGACCACCACGGCGGCGCCCTGGCCCCAGTCGGCGGGCTCGCAGCCGTCGAGCTGCTTGGCCGAGGTGCCGCCGTCGGCGCGGTCGTAGGTGCGGGCACGGGCACCGCTCACCCGGGACTGGAGGGCGGCGACCTGCTCGCTGAATCCCGCGGCGTCGAGCCGGGTGAACCGGGCCGGGACGCCGCCGACCAGTCCGCCGACGGCCGTGCCGGTCGCCATCAGTTCGTCGGAGGAGGCCGAGCCCGCCTGCGGAGCCGCCTCGGGCGTCATCGCGGTCGCGCCGCCGCCGTCGGCGCCCTGCTCCGCGCGGCCGGAATCGCCGCTGGTGTCGGGAGCCTCCGCGCCGGCGACCGCTGCGTCCGCTGCGACCTGGGACGACGCGCTGTCGCCGGCGCCGCCCACGTCGAGGAACTGCGCGGCCGTCGTCCCGACGAGGATGACCGCCGCCGCGGCTCCCAGCAGCTGGACCGCGCGGCGGCGACGTCGGCGTCCGGCCAGATCGACGATCTCGCCGTCGGGTGCCTCGCCCTCGGCGAGTCGCGCGAGGACGTCGTCGAGTCGTGCGGCCACGTCGACGGGGATGGGATCGGTGTGGCGCGCGTCGGCGAGCAGGCGCCGCAGCTCGTCGGGCAGCTCGTCGGCCATGCGGCGCTCCTCTCGTGACGGTGATCGGGTGGGTGCGGGTGGATGCGGATGGGTGGTGGGGTTGCGGGTCAGATCGGCGGAGCCCGTGGACCCGACCGAGGTGGGACGGTACGCCCCGCGGTCGGGTTCCCGGCCGTGAGGGGAGTCTCATCGGCGGGGTCGCCGAGCAGGTGGGCGAGCAGCTCGGCCAACCGGGTGCGACCGCGCGAGCAGCGCGACTTCACCGTGCCGGCGGCGCAGCCGAGGATCTCGGCGGCCTCCGCGACCGAGTAGCCCTCGAGGTCGACCAGCACGATGGCGGCGCGCTGGTCGGGCACGAGGCGGGCCAGGGCGTCGATGACGGCGGCGCGCCGGTCGTGGGCGACCGCCTCCTCGGCCGGATCGGCGACCGGCGCCGGACCGATCTCCGAGCGCACGGCCCGCTGGCCGTACTCCTCGAGGTCGTCGGGCAGGCTGTCGGCGCGCCGTACCTTCGCGGCGCGCAGCCGGTCGAGGCAGGCGTTGACGACGACCCGGTGCAGCCAGGTGGTCACCGCGGCGTCCCCGCGGAAGGAGTCGGCACGCCGGTAGGCGGCGATCATGCCGTCCTGGAGTCCGTCGGCGGCGTCCTCGGGGTTGCCCATCGTGCGCAGCGCGACTGCCCACAGTCGATCGCGGTGCCGCCGGAAGAGGACGCCGAAGGCCTCGGCGTCGCCGGCGACGTGGGCCGCGAGCAGCTCGACGTCGCTGCGCTCGTCAGGAGCCACGGACGACCACCTCGTCGATCTGCCCCCGGAAGCCGTCGCGCACAGCCGGCAGCGACGTCAGCCAGACGATGACGTACCGGCCGGTGACGGCGCCGGTGGGGGATGCGGTGGGGGTGAGGGTCGCCCGCGTGCCCGCATCGGCGGTGGCGACCGGGGTGAGGTCGCCGATACCGCGCGGGTCCTGGTCGGTGAGGTAGAGCGAGACGCCCGTCGGCTGGCCGGTCAGCTGGAGGTCGACCTCCTCGACGGTGCGGCTCGCGCCCAGGTCGATCACCACGCCGACGCCGGTCTTGAGCCCGCCGGGGCCGAACTGCTGGGTGTAGGTGGAGGTGCGCCAGCCCGTGGCCGGGTCGCCGTCGATCACCAGGCCGACGGTCTCGGGGTACTCCGCCGGCGGATCGCCTTGCGGGTCGAAGTCGCGGACGGTGAGGCCGGTCAGCGCGCGGGCCGGACCCGTGTCGGCACCGGTGCTGCTCGACGCGCGATCGGACGGCGTGCTGCCGCCGTCGTCGGCACCCAGCACGGTGCGGCCGCGACTGAGGTTGACCACCACCACGACCAGCACGAGGAGCAGCAGCGCGACGATGAGCCCGCCGGCGATGCGCAGCCAGTTGCGGCCGGGCACCTCCTCGGCCACCGGGGCGCCGATGACGGGAACCCCGGTGCCGGTGCCGGTGTGGTCCCAGGGCCAGAAGTCGCTCGGATCGGCCGCGGCCGCCGCGATCGCGCTCGGGCGGGGTCGACGCACGGGTCCGCCGTCGGCCGGCTCGGGGGCGAAGAGGGGACGCTCGGGCGGATCCTCGAACGGCGGTGGGGGCGGGGCCGGGGCGCCGGGAGCACCCATCCAGGACACCCCGCCGTCGTCGTCGAAGATCGGCAGCCCGGCCTCGGTGGGCACCTCGGGAGCGGGCGCGGGAGCGGAGGGGGCGGGGTCCGGTTCGGCTCCGGTAGCGGCGTCGGTCGCGGGGTCGGTCGCGCGGTCCGCCGGGGGTTCGGGGCGCGCAGCCGGCTCGTCGTCCGCCTCGGCGACGGCAGCTGTGCCCAGGAGCGGCACCGGCACCTCCACCGGCCGCGGCGGCGGGACGGCGTCCTGCTCGCCCGTGGCGTCGCGCACCCCGAACTCCGGCACGGCGGAGAAGGTGACGGTCTCGTCGCCGCGGCTGACCTGGCGGGCCAGCAGGGCCTCCGGCAGACCGGTGGGGTCGCCGACGAAGTCGGCGAGGGTGTCGGCGAGGCCGCGGGCGGTGTCGAGGGCCCGCGGATCGCGCTCACGGGCGGCCGCGTAGGGGTTGAGCAGCTCGTCGCAGATCTGGTCGAGGGTGCGCGGCACGCCGGCGCGCACCTGACGGGGCCGCAGTACGCGCCCGTGCTCCTGCGGCGCGCGGGCGACCGCCGAGGTGCTGCGCCCGCCCCATCGTGCGGTGAGCGCGGTGTAGAGCAGTCCGGCGAGATCGGTGACGTCGGCGGCCGGGCCGCTGGCGGGAGCGCCGTGCAGGGCGGCGTCGACGCAGAGGCCGATGACGCGCACGGCGCCCGCCCGGTCGACCAGCACCGACTCGGGGTTGAGGCGACCGTGGGCGACGCCGGCACCGTGGGCCACCGCGATGGCGGCGGCCACCTGGCCGACCAGGTAGGCCGAGGTGCGCGCGCCGAGCGGCCCGCCTGCGGCCACCATGATGTCGAGGGAGGTGCCCGAGCCCCACTCGTTGACGACGTAGCAGAGCCCGTCGCGGGCATCGGCGTCCAGCACCCGCAGGATGTGCGGGTCGAGCACGAGCGCCGAACGGCGGGCCGCGTCGAGCAGCACCGGCGCCCGGGGGTCGTCCTCGGCGATCACGTGCAGGGCGACGTCGCGTTCGAGGACCAGGTCGTGCGCGCGCCAGAACCGCCCGGCGCCGCTCTCACTCAGCAGGTCGACGAGGCGGTACCGACCGGCGAGGACGTCGCCGGGCCGGTTCGTCATCGGCACGCGGCTCCTCCTCGGGGCGGTGGTCGGTCGTGGGGGTGGGCTGCTGCGGCGTCACGCCGCCGGGGCCATCGTAGGCGTCAGCGCGCCGAGCGGGAGCCCAGACGCCGGGTCACGGTGCGCGCGAGCGTGGTGACCTCGCGGATGTGCATGGCCCGCGCGGCGAGCGCCAGCACGGCGAGCTCGACGGAGCCGACCCAGGCGCCCTCCACGATCGCCCACGGCCAGGCCGAGGAGGAGTGCAGGGCGCGCAGCCCGGTGAGCGCCAGCCAGGCGGTCGCGGTGGCCAGGGCGACCGCGATGCCCCAGCGCACGAGGAAGCGCAGCACCACATGTCCCTGGAGGGTGCCGAGCCGGCGTCGCAGCACGGTGAAGGAGAGGACGCTGCCGACGAGGTAGGCGATCGAGTACGCACCGACCAGGGCCGGGGCGGTGTGCTGATCGTCGGTGAAGCGCACCAGCACGATCGCGGCCGCCACGTTGGCCATCGCCACCCAGCACTGGTTGACGAAGACGGTGCGGGTGTCCTCGAGCGCGTAGAAGCCGCGCAGCATCAGGTAGTGCACGGTGAAGAGGACGACGCCGGGACCGAACACCGCGAGCGTGCGGGCGAACGCCTCGATGCTGGGTTCGCGGCCGGCCGCGCCGTGCAGCAGCAGCCGGGCGATGGGGGTCGCGACCAGCGGCAGCATCGCGGCGACGGGCAGCACGACGACCAGCGCGGTGCGCAGCACCGAGGCGAGGGTCGTGGCCAACCGGTCGAACCGCTCGGCCGCCGCCGCGGCGGACAGCTCGGGCAGGGCCGCTGTGGCCAGCGAGACCGTCACGACGGCGTGCGGCACCATCACCACGAGGAAGGCGTTCGCGTAGACGGTGTAGCCGGTGCCGTCGTCCCCGCCGAGGACGCCGCTCGAGGCCAGGCGCACCAGCACCAGGTAGGCGATCTGGTTGACGATCACGAAGCCGACGGTCCACAGGCCCAGCCGCAGGGTGTGCCCCAACCCCGTGCCGCGCAGATCGAAGCGCGGCCGGAACCGGAAGCCCGCAGAGCGCATGTAGGGCACGAGGATCGCGCACTGCACGGCGATGCCGAGCGTCGAACCGATGCCGAGCAGGGCCTCCTGGTCGGTGGAGTACGCGCCTTGGAGCTCGGCGCCGCTGGCCGCTCCGTAGGTGAGCAGGTAGCCGACGAGGACGGCGACCGAGATGACGTTGTTCGCGATCGGCGCCCACATCATCGGCCCGAAACGCCCGCGGGCGTTGAGCACCTGACCGATGAGCACGAACATGCCGTAGAAGAAGACCTGGGGCAGGCAGTAGCGGGTGAGGTCGACGATCGACTCCCGCTGGGCCGCGAGCTCCGGCGCCCGGTACCCGCTGTCGAGGTAGAGGTCGAGCAGCAGCGGCGCGGCCAGCACGAGGGCGACGGTGACGCCGAGCAGGAAGAGCCCGGCCGCGGTCATGATCCGATCGGTGTAGGCCTGGCCGCCGTCCTCGTCGTGCGTCATCGCGCGCACCAGCTGCGGCACCAGCACGGCGTTGAAGACACCGCCCGCCAGCAGGATGTAGAGCATGTTCGGGATCGTGTTGGCGATCGTGAACAGCTCCGCGTGCAGCGATTGGCCCAACGCCGCCGCGAGGAGGACGGCGCGGACGAAGCCGGAGAGCCGGGAGAAGACGGTGCCGGCCGCCATCACCGCGCTCGCCCCGAGCAACCGGGACGACGTCGTCCCGCCCGCCTGCGGGGTCGCGGTCGTGTCGGGGCCGGTGGTGTCGGGGCCGGTGGTGTCGGGGCCGCTCATGCCGCGGCCCGTCGTCGTGCCGCCCGCAGCCGGCGGACGGTGCGCACCCCGACGGTGCCGAAGAGCAGGCTGACGCCGGTGCCGAGGATCAGCCAGATGACCCGGCTGACCTCCGCCGAGCGCACCGGCAGGGTGACCGAGGAGCCGATCCGCGTGCCCTCGGTGTCGGTGACCTCCAAGGTGAGGTTGTGGACGCCGGACTGCGGTGTGCGCGCGTCGAGCAGCACCGAGGTGCGCGTGAGCGGGGCGAGGACGATCCGCTTCGGCAGCGTCACGCGCATCGGCCGGTCGCTCACGGCGTCGAGCGCCACCTCGACGGTGACGTCGAGGTCGTTCGTGACGGTGGCGGAGAAGCGCCCGTTCGTGCTCGACAGGGTGACTCCGGCGGGAGCGGTGATCGTGATGCCGCGCAGGGTGCCGCGCACCGAGCTCTCGGCGTAGCGGATGCGCTGGGTGCTCGAGGCCGGGGCGCCGCGGTCGAGGTAGGAGACCCCGCTGAGCGCCTGGTCGACGATCTCGTCGACGACGGTGTCGTTGAGCGGCAGCACGGAGTCGAGCAGCCGGCCGGCCGCGATGAGCCGGTCGACCGCATCGAAGGCGGGCGCCTGGAGTTCGTAGTCGGCCTGCGCCTGCGGGTAGGCGACCCTGCTCACCGGCACCGTGCTCGGCGTCGTCGTCCGCTGGATCTGGCCGACGGTGACCAGGTCGGTGAAGCCGGTGCGCAACCCGCTGAGGAACCGGCTGGCCGCCCGGGGTGCCCAGTCGGTGGGCATCTGGACGACGAGGGGCCGCTCGGCGCCCGGTGCGAGGAGCCGCACGACGGCCTCGCCGAGGATGCGCTGGCGCAGGGCGGTGTCGGCCAACGGGTCGTCGGGTCCCGGTCCGCCGCTGGCGGCGCCGGACGACGTCAGCATCAGGCGGGTGCCGTCGACGTCGATCGCCGCGGGCAGCGGTCGGTCGGGGTCGGCGTTCTGCGCCCGCTCGACGAGCTGGTCGGTGGCGAGCACGGTGTCGCTCGGGTCGAGCAGGTCGATCGCAGCCGGGCTGAGGTAGCCCGAGGGCGATCCCACCCCGGGTGACGCGGTGAGGTCGAACGAGCTGAGGCTGGCCTGCGACCGCTTGCGGGCCAGGTCGTAGAGCTCGGGGTCGTGGGCCGCAGCGCCGGAGAGGTCGAGGTCGCCGTAGGGCAGGGCGAGCACCTGGGAGGCTCCCTGGAGCATGGCGACCGCGCGGGAGAGCCAGGCGGAGGCCACCTTGCGGGCCTGGGTGAGCAGCAGGGCGGCCTGGGCGTCGTCGGAGTCGACCGACCCGGTCGTCGCCTCGGGGGTCCCGCTGGGGGCGGGCTCGCCGGCGGAGGCCGACGGACTCGCCGAGGCCGACGACCCGTCCTCGTCCTCCCCGTCGCCGCCGTCGCCGCCGTCGCCGTCGGCACGGTCGACCAGCGCCCGGGGCGGGTTGCCGGCGGCGAGGTCGCGGACGGCGTCCAGCACGGCCGGGTCGACCAGCCAGGTGAGTCCGGGGCCGGCGCGCTCGCCGAGATCGACGAGCCGGTCGAGCTGACCTCCGGGCTGGAGGGCGGCGAGCCAGTCGGCGAGCCCGGCCACGGACCCGTCGGCGGCTCGGACGACGCGGTGCCGCATCGGCACCACGACCGCTACCGGCAGCGGGTCGCGCCGGCGCCGCTCGGCGACGCCGTCGTCGACGACCGGCAGGAAGGTGCGGGCGCGACCGTCGGCGGTGTCGTCGCGACCGTCCTCGCCCTCGCCGAGGGCGTGGACGCCGAACCAGTACACGCCGTCGGCGGAGATCGGCAGCCGGGCGCGGGGCACGGAGAAGGAGTAGAACGCCGACTCGCCCGGGGCGAGCTCCTCGATGGTGGCGTAGGGCCCCGGGTCGGTGATGCGGTCGCCGACCGGGTCGAGGGGGTCGCTGGCCGCCGCGGCCTCCAGCTGCGTCTCGGTGGTCATCGGCGTCGTGGAGACCACGGGGTAGAGGTTGACCCGCGACCAGGTCTCGTCGTCGACGTTGGTGACGGTGCCCGAGACCTCGACCTCGCCGTCCGCGCGGCGCGGCAGGGTGGAGGGGCTGAGCCGGTCGATGGTGACCGCGAGGGCCTCGCCGTCGGCGGCGCTGGCCGCTCGGACCCCGGTGGTGACCCCGGCTGCGGGGCCGGTTGCGAGCGCGGTCGCGACGCTGCCGGTGCCTCCGAGCACGACCGCCAGCCCGAGGGCAGGCAGCAGCGAACGGAGGCGGACCACGCGCCGACTCTAGGCCAGAGCCGTGCGCGGATAGACTCCCCGCCCGTGTCCACCGAGCCCGCTCCTCTCAGCATCGTCGAGGTCCAGCGCTCGGTGTTCGCCGAACTCGACCGCATCGCGCCCGTCATCGACGAGCTCGGCGAGCGGTTCGTCGCGGCCGGCCACGAGCTCGCGCTGGTGGGCGGACCGGTGCGCGACGCGATGCTCGGACGCCGGCACAACGACCTCGACCTGACGACGTCCGCGCGTCCCGAGGAGACCGAGCGGCTGCTCAAGGGCTGGGCGGACGCCGTGTGGGACATGGGGCGCGCCTTCGGCACGATCGGCTGCCGCAAGGGCGAGTGGCAGGTCGAGATCACGACCTACCGCTCGGAGACCTACGACCCGAGCTCCCGCAAGCCCGACGTCGACTTCGGCGATTCGCTCGTGGGCGACCTGCGGCGCCGCGACTTCACCGTCAACGCGATGGCGGTGCGGCTGCCCGGGCGCGAGATCGAGGACCCCTTCGGCGGCGTCCTCGACCTCGCCCACCGGGTGCTGCGCACGCCCGGCACCCCCGAGGACTCCTTCTCCGACGACCCGCTGCGGATGATGCGGGCGGCGCGCTTCGCCGCCCAGCTCGGCTTCGACGTCGACCCGGCGGTGACGGCGGCGATGACGGCGATGGCCGATCGCATCGAGATCGTCTCGGCCGAGCGGGTGCGCGACGAGCTGGTGAAGCTCGTCTGCGCGCCGCTCCCGCGTCGCGGGCTCGGCATCCTGGTCGAGACCGGACTGGCCGAGCGGGTGCTGCCCGAGCTGCCGGCCCTGGCGCTGGAACGCGACGAGCACCACCGCCACAAGGACGTCTACGAGCACACCCTGACCGTGCTCGAGCAGGCGATCGACCAGGAGCACCGCCTGGAGTCGGCGCCCGACTTCATCGTGCGCTTCGCCTCGCTCATGCACGACGTCGGCAAGCCGCGCACCCGCCGCTTCCTCGAGGACGGCACCGTCACCTTCCACCACCACGATGTGGTCGGGGCGAAGATGACCCGCAAGCGCATGAAGGCGCTGCGCTTCGGCAACGACGAGATCGACGCCGTCGCCAAGCTCGTCGAGCTGCACCTGCGCTTCCACGGCTACGGCACCGGCGAGTGGACCGACTCGGCGGTGCGACGCTACGTGCGCGACGCCGGCGACCAGCTGGTGCGGCTGCACATCCTCACCCGCGCCGACTGCACGACCCGCAACCGGCGCAAGGCCGAGCGGCTCCAGCGCACCTACGACGACCTGGAGGCCCGCATCGCCGTCCTGGCCGAGCAGGAGGAGCTCGACGCGCTGCGCCCCGACCTCGACGGCAACGCGATCATGCGCATCCTCGACGTCCCGCCGGGCCGCGTCGTCGGCGAGGCCTACGCCTTCCTGCTCGAGCTGCGGATGGACCTCGGCCCGCAGACCCCCGAGGTCGCCGAGGCCGCGCTGCGGGCGTGGTGGGCGGAGCGGTCGGGGGAGTAGCTGGGGGCGCGGCCGGGGGGCCGGTTTCCCCGGCCGGCCGGGGAAACCGGCCGATTCCGGCCCGGATCCGGCCCGCAACGGGCAGTTTCGCCTGTCCACCGGCAGCTGATCCGCGCCGATGCCCGGCCCATCCCCGCCCTGGGACGGACGCCGCGCACCCGGGACGGCGGCTAGGTTGCGGCCATGACTGACACCTACGAGGCGTTGCTCGAGGAATCGATCGAGATCGCCGCTCCCCCCGCTCGCGTCTGGGCGCTGGTCACCGACCTCCCCGCCATGTCGGCCCGCAGCCCGCAGGTCGTGAAGACCTGGGTGAAGGGCGGCGCGGTGCGCCAGGGCGCCACCTTCACCAACCTCAACCGCGACCGGTTCCTCTTCTGGCCGACCCAGGGCAAGGTCGTCGACTTCGACGCCGAGAAGCGGTTCGCGTTCCGCATCAAGGAGAACAAGGTCGTCTGGTCCTTCACCCTCGAGCCCACGGCCGACGGCGGCACCCGCCTCATCGAGCGTCGCGAGACGCCGCAGGGCATCTCCGACGTCTCGCTGCGCCTGACCAAGATCGCCTTCGGCGGTCAGCCGAAGTTCACCGGGGGTCTCAAGGCCGGCATGCGCCAGACCCTCGCGGCGCTCAAGGCCGAGGCCGAGCGCCCCTGACCCGGGTGGTCGCCGGCGGCGGGGCGGGTGCCCCGCGCCGGCGACCCGTCGCCGGTGTCGGGGAGAGCACGGGCGAGAGGTGCGGCGTCCCGAGCGGGCTCACGTGCTGGGCCAGCAGGGTGGCGTCCGTCGAGACCTCGCGCTGGGGCGTCGTCCACGCCTCGACGACGACCTGGTCGGGCTGCACCTGCACGATCCCGTGGCCGTACTCGGCCCGCCAGTTGAAGTAGCGCAGCTGCGGGTTCGCGGCCCGCGCGGCCGCCTCCAGGGCGAGCGTCGGCGCCAGCGCCGCGGGCCGGTGGACGGCGTCGTAGGTCGCGGCGTCCTCGAAGGCCGCGCCCCGGCTGCCGCCGGTGGCGGTGAAGTACAGCTGCTCGGCGATGACGTCCTGACCTCCCGGGCGCCCCATCGTCGAGCCGACCAGTTCGACGCCGACGGCACGGAGCGTGCCGCCGCCGGTGAGCGGCTCGTAGGCGGGCAGCGCGGGGTCCTCGACGAGGTCGTTGAGGAAGAAGCCGTGGGAGTCGCCTGACAGGACGACGTTGTCGACGATGCCGGCCTCGCGCAGGAAGCGGAACAGCCGGGTGCGTTCGGCGGGCTGCCCGCCCCACGCCGTCGTGTAGAGCTCGCCCTGCGGTGCGTCGGGGTCGATACCGAACTGCCGGGAGAAGGCGTCGGCGAAGGGCAGGTTGAACGCCCGGAGCTGGCCGAGGTTCACCTGGTTCACGATCAGCCGGAACCGGGCCCGGGACGCCGAGGCGCGCAGCGTGCGCTCCAGCCACGCCCACTGCACGTCGCCGAGGATCTGCGACTGCTCCCCGGCCCGCCCGGCGAAGCGCCGCACGTCGATGAGCACCACGTCGGCCAGATCGCCGAAGGGCAGCACCCGGTAGGAGTAGAGCGCCGCCGGACCCCGCGGGATCGGCATCTGGCGGAACGGCCCGGGTGAGGCCGGCAGCCGGCCGGTGCCGTCGGGACGCGGCGCGCGGATCGGCGTCCACTCGAAGAGCACCGACCCGGCCTGTTCCATGGTCAGCGTCGGCCGCCCGTCGGTCTGCGCCGGGTCGTAGTCGTGCTGGTCGGCCATGATCGCGAACGGCGCCGCCGCGTGCGCGCGGATCAACTGCGGGTCGGCGTAGTAGAGGGCGTAGCGGCGCCGGCAGGTCGCCACGTCGGTGAAGTCGGCGTTGTCGATGTCGCCGTCCCAGCTGCGCTGCTCCTTCCAGAACCGGGACGCCGGGTGGCCGCCGGAGGAGTCGTAGACGTGGTCGCCGGCGTGGGTCACCAGGTCGAGGTCGTCGCGGTCGGCGATGCGCCCGTAGGAGTTGAAGACGTCCTGCCACCACGAGGTGCAGGCGATGTGGGCGATGGTGAGCGGTCCGACGTCCTGGCCGGGCGCGGGCGCGGTGCGGGTCCGGCCGATCGGCGAGCGCCAGCCCAGCGCCTCGAAGGCGTAGTAGAGCGTGGTGCCCGACGGCAGTCGGTCGGCGTCGACCTTGACCGTCCAGTCGCGCGCCGCGGAGGTGACGACCCGCCCCCGGCGGACGACGTGGCGCAGCGCCCGGTCGCGCGCGATCACCCAGCGCACCGCCACCGTGCGGATCCCCTGCGGGTCGGGCACCGCGGTGGCGTCCCAGCCGCGTGCGTCGGGGATGGTGATGCGGGTCCACAGCACCACCCGGTCCAGCAGCGGATCGCCGGACATCACGCCGTGCCCGAACGGCAGGAGCTCCTCGGCCACCGGATAGGTCCAGCCGGGCGGGAGGTCGCGCACGTAACGGGGGTCGGGGCGGCCGGTGGCCGCGACCGCGGGTCCGTTCGCGCCGGCGCCCAGCAGGGTCGCCGACGCGCCGGCCGCGGTGCCGCGCAGGAGGGTGCGTCGCTGGAGGGGGGTCACGCGGGAGCAACGGGTACCGCGCGCCGGGGTGACGGGCTCGGCTCCCGAGTTCACCGACCGTTCGTCCTCACGACGAGCGGCCCCCGTCCCGCAGGACGAGGGCCGCTCGCGAGCGCCGGAGACGGCGCAGGCTCGAGGATCAGTAGTCGTAGTCGAACCGTGCGCAGCCCGAGCCGATCGTGAACCGCACCGTGCCGGTGAGGTCGCCGTTGGAGGTGCGCGGGCCGTCGGACTGCCCCTTCATCGAGAGCACCTTGAACGACAGGCAGCCGAACTTGTGCACCCAGTCGCCGCCGTTCTCGGTGTAGTTGTCGACGTAGCCCTTGCCGAAGTCGCTGTAGCTGCTGCGTCCCTGGGCGAGGGTGAACGCGGCGTCGGCGAGGGTCGGGGTCATCGACTGCGGCTGGGGGACGGCGTCGACCGGCGTCTGCGCCGGGTGGTCGTCGAGCCCGACGTTGCCGTAGCCGTGCGCCTCGTCGGTGTAGGCGAGGAACAGGCCGGGCTGCCAGCTGATCGGGTCGCGGTCGATCTGGCCGCGGCCGTCGAGGTCGAAGCCGGAGCGGTCGCGCATCTCGAGGTAGTAGGCGTGGTCGAAGTCGGTCGACCGCGCACCCGCCTGCACGTACTGCCAGCCGGCCGTGCACGCCCCACCCGGGTTGCCCGGCTTGCAGCCGCCGTTGAAGACCCGCGGGTCGGAGGGGCCGCCGCTCTTCTCGAAGTCGGTGTCCAGCAGCACCTTCTCCCCGGACGGCGTGGTGGCGGTGACCTTCACGTCGTCAATGAACCAGCCGGGCTGGGCCAGGCCGGGGTCGGTGGCGTAGCTGAACCGCAGGATCGGGGTCTTCGCGCCGACCAGGTCGCTGATGTCGAAGCTGTCGGCGACGAAGATCTGGTCGGGGTAGTTGCCCAGGGTGCGGTCGAGCTGGACGGTCACCGGGTCGGTGTAGCTTGCGCTGGAGCCGGTGATGCCGTTGCCGTAGGCCGCCTGGCAGGCGTTGTTGTTCGGGTTCGAGGACGCCGTGGTGGTAGGCGTGCTGCGCGTCGAGGCGTGCGAGGCCCAGCTCTTGCCACCGTCGGTCGAGGTCAGCACGAAGCCGTAGTCGAAGTCCCACTCGACGTTGAAGGAGGACTTCATCGACAGCGACACCGTCGAGCCCGCGGGCAGCTTCGAGAGCGCCGGGATGGACAGGTCGAGGTTGTGACCGCCGCCGTCGGTGTTGCAGCCGAAGTCGTTGCCCGAACCGGAGAACCAGGCGTGGGTGCCCGAGGCCTTGTCACCGGTCGCGAAGGCCGACTTCTCGATCTGCACCCGGCCCGGCAGCTTGGCGACGTACATCTGCGAGTTGTGCACGATGCCGTCCTTGCCGTGACGCAGCGTGTAGGTCTTGCCCGACTTCGTGCGCCAGTGGATGACGCCGGTGTCCTGCTTGGAGTCGCTGAAGTTCCGCACCGTGCGGGTGCCCTTGGTGAGCACCTCCGGCACGACCCAGCCCAGCTCCTGACGGCCGTAGGCGTCGATGTTCTGCGACTTGTCGGTCGACATCAGCGTCCAGTCGTCGTAGTACGTCGCGCTGCCGGTGGTGTAGAAGTCGGGCAGGCCCAGGCTGTGGCCGTACTCGTGGGAGATGACCGACGCGTGGTCGATCGCCGTCTCCGGGTTGAGGTTGTACGGGCCGACCCGCACGAAGACCTTGTAGGGCGTCTTCTTCGTGGTCTTCTTCGTGAAGCTCTTGTTCGTCCAGTAGAGCGGGTGGCCCTCCAGGTCGGTGAGCTGGTCGTCGGTCGCGAAGCCCGGAAGACCCGTCTCGGGGTCGGTGGTGGAGTACTCCAGCGAGCTGGAGTTCGGCCAGATGTTGTCGTAGGGCAGGCCGCATGCGAGGTCGCCGCCGAGGCCCTGCGAGGCGCCGTTGCCGCCGCAGCCGGCGAAGACGACCATGAAGAAGTCGACGACGCCGTCCTTGTCGGTGTCGTAGTCGTTGTAGTCGATCTCGGGATCGGCCAGCGCCGCGGCGTCGGCGACGATCTTCGAGGGGTCACCGCAACCGGAGTCGATGTTCTGCAGGGCCGCCACACCGGTGAGCGAGCCGACGATCGCCGAGCCGTTGCCGTCGGCGCCGTAGTAGCCGGTGGTGCCGGGCAGGTTGTAGACGCCGTCGGTGATGCGGGTCGGGTAGAGCGGGGTGCCGAGCGCCGCCGAGCCGAGGTCGCTCAGCGTGGCCCCGGTGCAAGTGCTCAGGTTGGTCGGGTCGGTCGTGTAGAGCGGGAAGCCCGGCTTGTAGTCGAAGTCGGCCGTGGCGACGCCCGCCGAGGGCACGGTGCCGTCGGGGAAGAGCTGGCCGAGCGACATCTCCTGGTAGAGGTTGAAGGTCGAGCCGTCGTTCTTCGGGTCGTTGATGACGCCCTCGAGCGAGTCGCCGGTGTGGCCGGCGCCGTAGGCGCGGTCGAGGTACTGCACGGGGACGACGGGGAACGGCCGGTCGCCGTAACGGGCGGTGTCGTAGGCGCCGCCCGGCGGGATCACCTTCGGGCCGTGGCTGACGGCCTTCGCGCTGCGGCCCTTGGCGCTCAGCGTGGCGGTCGTCGACAGGTCGCGCCACACGATGGTGGGCAGCTGCCGCACGGAGGCGGCCTGCTGGTCGATCACCAGCGTCGCGCTACGGCCGGCGGCCAGCGCAGGCACACGCCAGCTGATGGACGACGCCGAGGTGCGGGCCGTGCCCGGACCCGAAGCGCGCAGGAACCGGGTGCCCCGAGGTGCGGTGACCCGCACGGTCGCGCCCGAGACCGCGCTCGAGGTCGGGTTGGTCACCACGATGCTCGAGGGGTACTTGTCGCCCGGCTTGACCCAGCCGAGGGAGGAGACGAACTTGTTGCGCACCACGAGGCTCTTCGCCTGCGAGCGCAGGGTCACCGGGGTGGCGCCGGCGTCGTCGGCGCCGTAGCCGCCGCTCGCCGAGGCGTCGAGGGCCCGGACGGCGAGCTCGACGGCGCCGGTGCCGGTGTCGACGCCCGAGGTGACGCCGCCCGGCACGACCGTCTCGAAGGAGCCGTCGGCGTCGGTGGTGACCGGCGTCGAGCCGAGGGTGCGTCCGGTGGCGTCCTGCACGGCCAGGGTGAAGGACGCCGGCGTCGTCGCACCGGCGCGACCCACCCGCGCCTGGGTGACGCGGTGGACCGTGCCGCGCACCGTGAAGGCGGCGCCCGGTTCGGGCCGCGCGGCGAGCGGTGCGAAGTCGACGGCCAGCAGGCGACGACCGGTCGTGTCGACCGGCAGCGCGTCTCGGGCGGACGCGCCGGAGTCGGCGGCGCCGGCCGGAACGGTGGCGAGCGGGAGCAGGGCCGCGGCGAGCAGGCCGGCTGCGGCGGTGGCCGCTGCCCGGCGGGGAGTCGGGGCGGGAAGGCGCATGGGGTGAGTCCTCGGTCGGCGAGCCGGGCGGATGCCCGATCGCCGTCCCAACGAGACGCGACGATCCGGGGTTACGACCCCTTCCCGGATTGAAACCTTGCGGAAATACCGCACGGGCCCACCGGAGTCTCCTCCGATGGGCCCGTGGCGGGTGGTTCAGGTGCGCTTCGTGCTCAACCTGCGGGCGAGACGAGTGCCCCTTGGTGCCTCAGGGTCACTCGTCGCCCTTGATGAAGGCCTCGACGCGGCGGCGACCCTCGTCGTCGGGCAGCTGCACCGGCGGGCTCTTCATGAGGTAGGACGACGCCGAGATGATCGGGCCGCCGAGGCCGCGGTCCTTGGCGATCTTCGCGGCGCGGACGGCGTCGATGATGATGCCGGCGGAGTTCGGGGAGTCCCAGACCTCGAGCTTGTACTCCAGGTTCAGCGGGACGTCGCCGAACGCGCGACCCTCGAGGCGCACGTAGGCCCACTTGCGGTCGTCGAGCCACGCGACGTAGTCGGACGGGCCGATGTGCACGTTCTTGTCGTCGACCAGGCCCGAGAGCGGACCGTTGAGGTTCGAGGTGACGGCCTGGGTCTTGGAGATCTTCTTGGACTCCAGGCGCTCGCGCTCGAGCATGTTCTTGAAGTCCATGTTGCCGCCGACGTTGAGCTGGTAGGTGCGGTCGAGCACCACGCCGCGGTCCTCGAACAGCTTCGCCATCACGCGGTGGGTGATGGTGGCGCCGACCTGGCTCTTGATGTCGTCGCCGACGATCGGGACGCCGGCGTCCTCGAACTTCTTGGCCCACTCGGGGTCGGAGGCGATGAAGACGGGCAGGGCGTTGACGAAGGCCACGCCGGCGTCGATGGCGCACTGGGCGTAGAACTTGTCGGCCTGCTCGGAGCCCACCGGGAGGTAGGAGACGAGGACGTCGACGTTGCGGTCCTTGAGGATCTGGACGACGTCGACCGGCTCGGCCGCGGACTCCTCGATCGTCATGCGGTAGTACTTGCCCAGACCGTCGAGGGTCGGGCCGCGCTGCACCTCGACACCGAGGGTCGGCACGTCGCAGATCTTGATCGTGTTGTTCTCCGAGGCGTTGATGGCCTCGGAGAGGTCCTTGCCGACCTTCTTGTCGTCGACGTCGAAGGCGGCGACGAACTCGACGTCCTTGACGTGGTAGTCACCGAAGACGACGTGCATGAGGCCGGGGACGGTGCCCGCCGGGTCGGCGTCCTTGTAGTAGGTGACGCCTTGGATCAGGGAGGTGGCACAGTTGCCGACTCCCACGATTGCTACTCGAACCGAACCCATCGGGTCGCTTCCTTCCTGTCTCACTGTTGGTCGGCCACGGGGCCGGCAGTCGGGATGCCACGAGGAGCGGTGGCAGGGGGGGTGTTGCGCTCGGCGTTGATGAGGTCGGAGAGCCACCGGACCTCTCGTTCGACCGACTCGACGCCGTGCCGTTGCAGCTCGGCGGCGTACCGGTCGACCTCCTTCTGCGTCATCTGCAGTTGCTGCTGGACGCGCTCGAGCCGCTCCTGGAGGCGGGTACGGCGGCCCTCGAGCACCCGCAGCCGGATCTCCATGTCGGTGGAGGAGAAGAACGCGAACCGGATGTCGAAGGTGTCGTCCTCCCAGGCGGCAGGACCGACCTCCGACATGAGGCGCTCGAACTCGCGGTGGCCGGCGTCGGTGACCTGGTAGACGATGCGCGGACGGCGAGAGGTCGCCGCCGTGGTCGAGGTGGTCTCCTCGATGAGGTTGCTGCGCAGCATCTTCTTCAGCGTGGGGTAGAGGGAGCCGTAGGACAGCACCCGACCCCAGCCGAGCATCAGGTTGAGCCGCTTGCGGAGCTCGTAGCCGTGCATGGGTCCCTCGTGCAGCAGTCCGAGGACTGCGAGCTCGATGGTCTCTGCGCGACGTGCCACGAGACATATCGTAGCGATATATCCGCGGGAGCGGAACTTTCGATGGATCGTAGGTGAACGAGACGCCTCCCACACGCGCGTTCGGACGGCGTGTTGGGCGTGGTGCGGCGCGATCCGTACCCTGACCTGGATCTGATCCCGACCAGCGGAGCCTGACGAGTGAGCGGAAAGCGCAGGGCTGCCGGCCCCGCCGTCAAGAAGACGGCCAAGGGGGCCAAGGCGCCCAAGACCCGGCGCACGTGGAAGCAGCGGTCGCTGCTCGTGCTCAAGTGGGGGCTCCTGGCCGGGCTCGTGGGCTTCCTGCTGAGCGCCGCCGGCTTCTACGTCGCCTACCGCAGCATCGACATCCCCGACCCGAACAGCGATTTCCAGACCCAGACCTCGTTCGTCTACTACGCCGACGGCAAGACCGAGATCGGGCAGTTCGCCAACCAGAACCGCGTCTCGATCCCGTTCTCCCAGATGCCGCAGAACATCAAGGACGCCGTCGTCGCCGCGGAGAACCAGACCTTCTACACCGACAAGGGCATCGACCCGAAGGGCATCGTGCGGGCCGCGCTCAACAACGCCCAGGGCGACGCGGTGCAGGGCGGCTCGACGATCACCCAGCAGTACGTGAAGATCCTCTACCTCAACCAGGAGCGCTCCTACACGCGCAAGCTGAAGGAGGCGATCCTGGCGCTCAAGCTCCAGCGCCAGCTGAGCAAGACCCAGATCCTCGAGGGCTACCTCAACACCATCTACTTCGGCCGTGGCGCCTACGGCATCCAGGCGGCGGCCAAGACCTGGTTCGACGTCGACGCCAAGGACCTCAGCCTGCGCCAGGCCGCGGTGCTGGCCTCGGTGATCAACAACCCGACCCAGTTCGACCCGGCCAACGGCCAGGACAACAAGCGGGCGCTCAAGGGTCGCTACGAGTACGTGCTGGAGAGCATGGCCAAGCTGGGCTCGATCACCTCCGACGAGGCCACCCGGGCCGAACGGCGGCTGCCGCCCTTCCCGCAGGTGAAGGCCGAGAGCACCTACGGCGGCCAGCGCGGCCACGTGCTCGCCATGGTCAAGCAGGAGCTGCTCGATCTCGGCTACCAGGAGGACCAGATCGTCGGCGGCGGTCTGCGCATCACCACGACGCTGACCCCCGAGGCGATGGCGGCCGTCGAGGACGGCGTCAAGGCGCAGCGACCCGACGGCTTCAGCGACAAGTTCCTGCACGTCGCGGCCGCGAGCGTCGAGCCCGGCACCGGCGCGCTGCGCGGCTTCTACGCCGGCCAGGACTTCCTCACCTCCCAGATCAACTGGGCGCTGCGGGGCGCCTCGGTCGGCTCGACCTTCAAGCCGTTCGCACTCGCCGCCGCCGTCACCGACGGCTACGCGATCAAGGACACCTTCGAGGGCAACTCGCCCTACTACTTCCCCGACGGCTCGAAGGTCGTCAACGAGGGTCCCGGCCTCGGCAACGACTACGGCTCGGCGGTGAACGCGATCTACGCGATGGAGCAGTCGATCAACACCGCGTTCATCGACATGACAGCCTCCATGGACAACGGACCCCAGAAGGTCGTCGCCATGGCCGAGAAGATGGGCGTGCCGCCGAACGAGGCCGACCAGCGCTACCCGGGTCTGCCCAACACCTCCGGCGACCTCGACCCGACCTCGCGCGTCACGCTGGGCACCGCCCGCATCAGCCCGATCAACATGGCCAACGCCTACGCCACCCTCGCCAACAAGGGCGTGCGGGCCGACGTCCACATCATCGACAAGGTCACCTCGCCCGACGGCGACGACTACACCTTCGCCAACGAGACCACGCGCGCGATGAGCGCCGACGTCGCCGCCGACGTCTCCTACACCGCCCAGCAGGTGGTCAGGGCGGGCACCGGCGCGAACGCGCAGGCGCTCGGGCGGCCGGCCGCCGGCAAGACCGGCACCGCCACCAACGACGACGGCAACGTCGTCTCCTCCTGGTTCGTCGGGTACACCCCGCAGATGGCCACCGCGGTCATGTACGCACGCGGCGACGGCTACGACCCGATCGACTTCAACAAGGACGGCACGCGGTACCTGCCGAGCTACTTCGGCGCCGACTACCCGACCCGCACCTGGACGGCGATCATGCAGGCCGAGATGGAGGGCCTGCCGGTCGAGGAGTTCCCCGAGCCCGTCTACGTCGACGGCGACGCCCCGGAGTCCGGTCACGCGCCCACCGCGCCGCCCAAGCCGACGCCGAAGCCGAGCAAGACGCCCTCGGCCACGCCGACCCCGACGCCCACCCCGACCCCCACTCCGACGCCCACTCCGACGCCGACGCCCACTCCGACGCCGACCGACTGCCCGCTCCTGGGCTGCCCGGCGACCGAGACGCCGACGCCGACCCCGACGCCGACGCCGTCCGGTCAGGCCCAGGGTCGGGTGCTGGGACGGCCCGCGTTCGCGGCGGCCGTCGTCCCGACGTCGCGGTGGTACCTGCCTCGGTTCCCGGCGTCCTGGTTCTGGCCGTGGGCCTGACCCACGGGCCGGAGGACGGCCTGGTCCGTCCGACCTGGGAGGACCCTGCCGCGCGCCTGCTCAGCGAGGGCATCGGCGGCCCGCAGGGTGCGCATGCCGGCGGTCACCGCTGGTGGACGCCGGTGCGGGTGCTGCTGCTGATCACCGCCGTCTGCTTCGCGCTCGGCATGGTGCAGAAGAACACCTGCGCGGAGAAGAACTGGAATCTCGGCGACGCGCGGTACACGCACATGTGCTACTCCGACCTGCCCTACCTCTACACCGGGCGCGGGTTCGTCGAGCGCCTGTGGCCCTACACCGACGACGCCGAGGCGCGGCTGCGCTACCCGCAGGTGATGGAGTACCCGGTCGGCATCTCCTACTGGGCCTACGGCACAGCGTGGGCGGCCCAGCAGCTCGCCGGTGCTCCCGACCTCGACGCGCGGCGTCAGCTCGACGTCGACAGCCTCTACGGCCGCCCCGACGTGCAGGACGAGATCCGCATGTTCGTCTTCGTCAACACCCTCGGCTTCGCCGCCGCCGCCCTGCTGGCGGTGTGGCTGCTCGCCGGGGTCGACCGTCGTCGTCCGTGGGACGCGTTGTTCGTGGCGGCGTCCCCGACGCTCGCGCTCACCGGCATCATCAACTGGGACCTGCTCGCGGTCGTGTGCGTGGCCGGCGCCCTCTACGCCTGGGCGCGCGGCCGGCCGATGCTCACCGGCGTCCTCATCGGGCTGGGCACCGCCACGAAGCTGTATCCGCTGTTCCTCCTCGGCGGTGTGCTGGTGCTCTGTCTCCGGCGTCGCCAGCTCGGGCCGTTCGCGTGGGCGTTCTTCGGGGCGGTGGCCTCGTGGGTGGCGCTGAACCTTCCCGCCGTGGTGCACGGTGACGGCGTCGACGCCTCGGCGTGGCGGGTGTTCTGGTCGTTCAACTCCGACCGCGGCCCCGACCTCGGCTCGATCTGGCTGGTCGCCAGTCAGGCCCTCGACCGCACGATCACCCCGCATGCGGTCAACGTGGGCTCGTGGGGCTTCTTCGGGTTCTGGTGCGTCGGCGTCCTGCTCGTCGGGCTCGCCGCCCGGCGCACACCGACGCTGGCCCAGCTCGGCTACCTGATCGTGGTCGGGCTGCTGCTGGTCAACAAGGTGTACTCCCCGCAGTACGTGCTGTGGCTGCTGCCGCTGGCGGCGCTGGCTCGTCCGCGGTGGCGCGACCAGATCGTGTGGCAGGCCACCGAGCTCTTCTACTTCGCCGCCGTCTGGTGGTACCTCGCCGGCGAGCTCAACCCGCCCGGCGACGGGGACGCCGGGTTCTACTGGCTGGCGATCATCGTGCGGATGGCCGGCGAGCTCTACCTGGCCGCGCTCATCGTGCGCGACCTGCTGCGCCGCGACCCGGACGACGCTGCGGAGGACGACCTCGAGGGTCAGCCGAGCACGACGTGGTCGAACGCCGTGGTGGTGTAGCGCACCCGCACGTCGACCTGCTCGCCCACCGCGGGCACGCGGCTGCCCGCCGGGAGGAAGAGCATCGAGGCCTGCATGTGAGGGGGCTCGGCGAAGAGCCGCTGCTTGCCGTCGATCGAGAACGGCGAGCGCACGAAGCCGAGCGCGTCGAGACCGCCGCGCGCCAGGGTGCCCGCCCGGCCCTTGAGGTTGAGGTCGCCCGTGGGCGCCTCCAGGCCGATGCCGTGGGCGGTGCCGCCGGAGACCACGAGCAGGTGGCCCGCCTTCGGTGCCGTGCGGCCGCGGTAGCCGAAGGAGTCGCCGCGCTCGACCGCATGGACGTCGAGCACCGTCGCGGTGACCCGCAGCGCGCCGCGGTCGCCCAGCCACAGGCCGGTGCCGATGCGCGGGCGGAACTCGAAGTCGGCGTAGGAGGCGCGCAGACTCGTCAGCTCCTCGTCGGTGAGGTGGCTGACCCAGATGCGTCGCGCCCCGGCCACCGCCGGCAGTTCGGCGCCGACGACGTCGGTCATCAGCCGACCCACCTGGGAGAGGTGCGAGCCCTGGGCCAGCGGCAGGTGCATCGCGATGCCCTCCAGGCGCGCCTTCGGATGGTCGGCCAGCGTGGGGGCCAGCGCCCACAGCTCGCGGGCCGCCAGGCCGTGGCGCTGCATGGAGGTGAGGCGTTCGAGCACGAACCGCGCGTCGGGACGGCGTCCGAGCAGGTCGGGCAGGTCGACCGTGCGGCTCACGGTGTGGATGACGCGGCGGACGAGCGTGTCGTCGTCCAGCACCTCGACCGCGGTGCCGAAGGGCCGCCAGGGGGTGAGCACGACGATGTCGCCCTCGAAGCGGCTCGCGACGTGGGCGATCTCGTCGTAGGTGCCCACGGCGAGGGTGTCGACCCCGAGCCACTGCGCCTTGCGGGCCAGCCGACCCAGGCCGAAGCCGTAGCCGTTGCCCTTGACGACCGGCACGAGACCCGGGTGGCGCTCGGCGACGCCGCGCAGGTGGGCGCGCCAGCGGTCACCGTCGACGGTGAGGACGAGGCTCATGAGCGCCGCCGCAGGTAGAGCTGGAAGGCCTGGTAGATCGCGCGGTTGAGCGGCAGGTCCCACTCGCCGACGTACTCGACGGCCTCGCCGCCGGTGCCGACCTTGAACTGGATGAGCCCCACGTGCGGGTCGTCGGCGTCCAGGGTGTCGGTGATGCCGCGCAGGTCGTAGACGTCGCATCCGGCGGCCAGGGCCTCGCGGATCATCGCCCACTGGACGGCGTTCGAGCCGCGCACCTCGCGCTTCTCGGTCGAGCTCGCGCCGTAGGAGTACCAGGCGTGACCGCCCACCCGGATCGCGATGGTCGCGGCCACGAGGTCGCCCTCGTGATGGGCGAGGTGCAGGCGGAAACGCTCCGGCGCCTCCGACCCCAGGGCGTCGGCCATCGTGCGGAAGTAGGAGAGCGGGCGCGGGGTGAAATGGTCGCGCTCGGCCGTGTGCGCGTAGAGGGCGTGGAAGGCGGCGAGGTCGTCGGCCAGCGTCTCGGCGGTCGCCGTGCGCACCTCGACACCGGACTTCTCGGCCTTCTTGATGTTGCGTCGCCACAGCTGGTTCATGCCGGCCAGCACGTCGGCCTCGGTGCGCTGCTCGCCGTCGGCGGTGCGCAGCGGGATCCAGAAGACGTACTGCGGCTGACCGGCGCTGAAGCCGCCCTCGGCGAGCTGCGGACGCCAGCCGAGCTCGCGCAGCTGGGAGACCACCCGGGCGCCGACGTGGTCGCGGGCCTCCGGTGCCAGGTCGCCCAGGCGCCGGACGGCGGGGTCGGCGATGCCGTCCTTCACCTGCGCGGCCGACCACTGGCGCACGACCACCGGCGGGCCCATGCGCACCGCGAACGCGCCCTGCCCCTTCAGGTGGGCGGTCAGCGGCGCCAGCCAGCGCTCGAGATCGTCGTCGGCCCAGTCCAGGTCGGGACCCTCGGGCAGGTAGGCGAGGTAGCGCTTGACCTTCGGCAGCTGCCGGTAGAGCACCAGGCCCGCCCCGATCAGCTTCTCGCCCTCGAACCAGCCCAGCGACTGATGACGCCACTCCGCCTTGACCCGGCCCCAGGCAGGGGTCTGCAGGAAGCTCGCCGACCGGCGGGAGTCGAGGAAGGCGAGGTGCTCGGCGGGGGTGATCTCACGGACGCTCAGCACGGGGCCGAGGCTACCGGTGGACGCGGGCCTATCGGGGTGGGGTGGTCGAGGACTCCGGTGGTTGAGGTGCCCGAGCCCCTGGGCGAGGGCCTCGAAACCCCCGCAGGTAGGCGCCGTCCGGTACCGGGGTCTCGAGGCTCGCCGCGCTCCCACCTCGATCACCGGGGGCCGCAGCTCAGCCGTCGAGCCGCTCCCGCAGCTCAGCTGTCGAGCCGCTCCCGCAGCCACGCGAAGTCGGCCACATGCTCGGCCGCCCCACCCGGCGTCTCGCACACCACCGGCGCGCCCGCGTCGCGGACGACGGCGGCCAGCAGCTGCGGGTCGATGCGGCCCGCACCGAAGTTCGCGTGCCGGTCGGCCCCGGAGTCGAAGTCGTCGCGGCTGTCGTTGCAGTGCACCAGATCGATGCGACCGGTGATGGCGCGCACCTTCTCCACCACCGTCTCCAGCTCGTTGCCGCCGGCGTGCGCGTGGCAGGTGTCGAGACAGAACCCGACCTGCTCGAACCCCTCGGCCCCCGAGATCGCCTCCCACACGCGGGCGATGCGATCGAGGTGACGGGTCATCGCGTTGTCGCCGCCCGCGGTGTTCTCGATGAGCAGCGGGAGCGTGAGGTCGGTGGCCTCGATGGCCTTGCGCCAGTTGTCGAAGCCCTTCTCGGGGTCGTCGCTCTTGTTGACGTGTCCGCCGTGGACGATCAGCCCCTTCGCGCCGATCGAGGCGGCTGCGTCGACATGCTGCTGGAGCAGCTTGCGGCTCGGGATGCGGATGCGGTTGTTCGTGGTGGCCACGTTGACGATGTACGGCGCGTGCACGTAGAGGTCGACGCCGGCCTCCTCGGCGGCCGCACGCAACGCCTCCGCACCGCCCGGATAGGCGAACTCCGGGCCCTTATACCCCTGCGGGTCGCCGAGGAAGAACTGCACCAGCGGGGCGTCGCGGGCGATCGCCTCGGCGATCGGGTCGGCCTGGTCGACGTGGGCTCCGATGGGCGGGGTCGTCATGACGGCCACCCTACGAGCGGACGCCGACAGCGCCACCGCGATCACCGGGCTGGGCCTGCGCGGCGCGAAGGCCTGAACCAGGCCGACGCCGCCCGTGCCGCCGGGATCCATCCTGGCGCGGGCGGCGTCGTCGCACGCGCCGGCACCTCCGGCGCGTGTGCCGGCGGCAGCTGCCGGGCCGTCTCGCGCAGGAGCGCACGGGCGTCGTCCGCGGAACCGGGACGCCGCCACGGTGCCGGGTCGGCGAGCTGCTCGAGGACGGCGAGGAGCGAGCGGGCCGCCGGTGGGGGCCGACCCAGGGCGAGCAGCCGGCGTCCGAGGACGCCGACGGCATAGAGGTCCTGGCGCCGATCGACCGGCGCCCCGCCGGCGGCCTCGGGAGCCAGGAAGCCCGCGGTGCCCGGCGCGGTGCCCGGCGGCTGCGGTGTGCCCTCCGGCGCGGCGATCCCGAGGTCGCCCAGACGCACCCGCCAGGGTCCGGTGCCGGCGTCGAGCAGCACGTTCGCCGGCGTCACGTCGCGGTGCACCCAGCCGCGCTCGTGCAGTCCGGCGAGCCCGGCCAGCACCTGATCGAGCACCGCGTGGACGACGGCGGGCGGCGGCGCTCCGGCCTGCTCGACCTGGTCGCGCAGGCTGCCGCCGGTGGCCAGCGGCGCGAGCAGCAGCACGATGCCGTCCTCGGCCACCCACCCGACGGTGCCGAGCAGATGGGGGTGCGCGAGCTCGAGCGCCCGCTCGTGCGCGGCCTGGGCGAGCGCGGCGTTGTCGGCGGGCAGCACCTTCGCGGCGAGCAGGCGCCGCTCGCGCCGATCCCAGGCCGCGCGGACGACGCCGGTGCCGCCGCGGCCGATCACCGGACCGAGGTCGTAGCGACCCGCGATGCGCAGCGGTCGGACGGCGGCATCGGTCATGACCGCACCCTGCCCGCGTCGCCGCAGCCCCACGCCGTCCGCCGCCGATCTGTGGACGACCGCCGCGTTTCGACCCGGCCCCGCGCCGACTGCTAGCCTCTCCTGTCCGCGTGCGCGCGCCCACCGACGGGTGGCGGCACCGGTCAGGCCGGCCCATCGGGCCGGTCGACGCAACGCCCTCCTGCCACGGAGAGACCGTGGCCGCCGAGTCCAGAGGAGGTGGAGACCGCTTTGCGTGCTTACGAAGTCATGGTCATCCTCGACCCGAGTCTCGAAGAGCGCACCATCGCGCCGTCCCTCGAGAAGTACCTCAACGTCGTGACCAAGGACGGCGGCTCTGTGGAGTCCGTCGACGTGTGGGGCCGCCGCCGGCTGGCCTACGAGATCAAGAAGAACGCCGAGGGCATCTACGCGGTGCTCTCGCTGACGGCCGAGCCTGCGACCGTCAAGGAGCTCGACCGCCAGCTCACGCTGAACGAGTCGATCCTGCGTACGAAGGTCATCCGCCCCGACGTCCACTGAGGTCCGGGGCGCACGCCCCGCCTCGCGGACGTCGTCTGTGGACGACCCCTGTCCGAATGTCGGTGCGACCGGCCACGATGGCCCCGCACTCCTCTTTCGGACATCACCAGCACCAGGATCAGCTAGGGAGACCTCATGGCAGGCGAGACCGTCATCACGGTGGTCGGCAACCTCGTCGACGACCCGGAGCTGCGTTTCACCCCCTCGGGGGCGGCCGTGGCGAACTTCCGGATCGCGTCGACGCCGCGCACCTTCGACCGGCAGAGCAACGAGTGGAAGGACGGCGAATCGCTGTACCTCTCCTGCTCGGTGTGGCGCCAGGCCGCGGAGAACGTCGCCGAGTCCCTGCAGCGCGGCATGCGTGTCGTCGTCCAGGGCCGCCTGAAGTCGCGTCAGTACGAGACGCGCGAGGGCGAGAAGCGCACGGTCTTCGAGATCGAGGTCGAAGAGGTCGGCCCGAGCCTGAAGTACGCCACGGCCAAGGTCACCCGCGCCACCCGCTCCGGCGGTGGCGGTGGTGGCGGCTACGGCGGGGGTGCCCCCGCCGGCGGTGGCGGCGACGACCCGTGGGCCTCCTCGGCGCCCGCCGCTCCCAGCGGCGGCCAGGGTGGTTACGGCGGCGGCCAGCAGCGCCCGGCCGCCGACCCGTGGGCGACGCCGAACGTCGCCGACGAGCCCCCGTTCTGATCCTGTTCCGCTCACCCTTCACCATTCCGACCCGGTAGCCACTCCGGGACGGGCTTACTGACAAGGAAGCACCACAATGGCCAAGGCAGTGATGCGCAAGCCGAAGAAGAAGGTTTGCCAGTTCTGCAAGGAGAAGGCGACCGGCGTCGACTACAAGGACGCCGCCCTGCTCCGCAAGTTCATCTCCGACCGCGGCAAGATCCGCGCCCGTCGTGTGACCGGCAACTGCGTCCAGCACCAGCGCGACGTGGCCACCGCCGTCAAGAACGCGCGCGAGGTCGCCCTGCTGCCCTACACGTCCACCGGTCGCTGAGAGGAGCCGAGAAGATGAAGCTCATCCTGACCCAGGAGGTCACCGGCCTCGGTGGCCCCGGCGACGTCGTCGAGGTGAAGGACGGCTACGGCCGCAACTACCTCGTGCCCCAGGGCCTCGGCATCCGCTGGACCCGCGGCGGCGAGAAGACCGTCGAGTCGATCAAGGCCGCTCGCGCGGCTCGCGCCGTCCGCGACCTCGGCCACGCCGCCGAGATCAAGGGCAAGCTCGAGGGCGCTGCGGTCAACGTCAAGGTCCGTGCCGGTGAGGGCGGTCGCCTCTTCGGCGCCGTCACCGTCGCCGAGATCGCCGCCGCCCTCGGCGAGGCGTCCGGCGAGGCCGTCGACAAGCGCACCATCGCGGTGAAGAACCCGATCAAGGCGCTCGGCGCCCACGAGGTCACCGTCCGGCTGCACGACGAGGTCACCGCCACGGTGGCGCTCAACGTCGTCAAGGCCTGACGCACCGACGAAGAACGACGAGGCCCGGCCCCCTGCGGGGGCCGGGCCTCGTGCTGTCCGGGATCAGTGGGCGAGCAGGCCGTCGAGGATGACGGGCTTGTTGTCGCTGATCACCTTGATGGTGACCCCTCCGGTGCGCAGCTGGGAGAAGCGGTCCTGGATCACGATGATGTCGTGACGGGTCCGCTTCTTCCGGTACAGGTCGATGGTGACCGGCTTGCCGGAGGGGAAGATCAGCTGCACGACGCCGTACTTCGGGCCCGTGCTGCACAGGAGTCGCAGGTCGCGGTAGTTGTCGGCCGGCACCCGCACCGAGGCGCCCTTGGTGCGGGTGGTGATGTAGTCGCCGCCGACGTAGGTCGACTGCTTCAGCGTCGTCCACGCCTTGGAGGTGGTGGTGATGTTCTCCGGCACCGCGAACTGCACCGACTCCGGCGTCGGGTCGGTGTTGCCGGCCGGGTCGGCGCCGTTGACGGTGAGGGTGTGGTCACCCGGCGGCAGGTCGGCGAAGGTCGTGATGCCGACCTGGCAGGGGTAGTCGGTGGTGTCGATCGTGCAGGTGAGCGCGACGTTCGCCTCGCTGGCCGCCAGCCGGAAGCTCGGACTCTGGGTGTAGACGAGCGGCTTGTCGGGGTTGTCGGCGTCGAAGGGCACGTTGAGGATGTAGACGGCCGGCGCGACGGTGTCGACCCGGAAGCTCATCGTCGCCGGCGACTCGTCGAGGTCCGGGATGTCGGAGGTCGCACCGCTGCCACCCAGGCCCGAGGGCTTGGAGGTGGCGTCGATGGCGTTGTCGTTGGAGTCAAGCGCTCGCACCGAGAATGTGTAGTTGCCGGCCTTGGAGTCGTTGAGGTCGCTCTTGGAGAACGGGCTCGTGCAGGCCGACCAGGACGCCGCCGCCTGGGTCGGGTCCTGGAACTTGCACTCGAAGGAGATCGGGTCGGTGTCGGCGTCGGCGTAGGCGCCGGCGAACGCGATGCTGATGCTCTTGGAGTTGATGTAGCCGCCGCTGGTCGGCGTGGGCGTGGCCGAGGTGATCGTGGTGTCGGGCTGGTTGACGTCGTCGCACCGCGTGCCGCCACCGAGGAGCGATCCGCCGGTGGGCTTCTCGCTCAGGCACGGGCCGTCGGCCGCCTGGGCGGGCGGCATGGTCAGGACGACGGGCAGCAGCGCGCCGGTGAGCCCGACCGCGGCCGCGAGCGCGGTGCGCCGCAGGAGGCGGGGGTGGATCATGGGACGTCCTTCGAGGTTCGGGTCGGCGAGGTCGAGCGACCTCGGGTTTGGCGGGGTGGGAGTCCAGCGTCGGAGCTGACGTCCCAGGTTACGAAGCCGACGGCGGCTCCGGGGCCGAAATGACTGGACCGGTCGAGCCGGCCCACCCGCGCGGGGCGTGGCGCAGCAGCAGGCCGACGGTGAACAGCATGGTCAGCAGGCTCAGCAGGAGCGTGAGTCCGATCAGTTCATCCGACCCGGTCGGGTAGACGATGACCGGGGCCAGGGCCACCACGATCGCGCCCGTGCGCGCCCAGCGCCACCACGCGGCGGCGTCGACGTCCCCGGCGGCCTGGGCGCTCGCTCCCAGGTGCAGCGCCAGCAGCAGCACCAACACGATCTGCGGCAGGCTCAGCGCCCACGCCACCGACGGGTCGGCGTCCCGCACCCACGCGGCGAGCGCCGGCACCGCGAGCGGCACCGAGACCACGAACGCCGTCACGGCGGCGGACGTCACCCGCGAGCGGGAGCGGTCGTCGCCGCCGATGCGCTGGCTCGCGCCGATCACCAGCAGCCACCCGACCGGGTCGCACAGCACGTCGAAGCCGGCCACCCGGACCGCGAACACGACCACCAGCAGACCGATTCCGATCTGTCGCATGGGCACCGGGGGAGTCTAGTGGCGGGTGTGGCCCCTAGGTCCCGGTGACCATCCAGGCCCCACCGCGGGCGCGCTGGAACAGGGTGAGCGCTCGCCCGCCCATGAGGACGACGACGAACACGCTCCAGACCGCGACGAGTCCGTGCGGGCCTGCCAGCAGCACGAGGGGCGCATAGACGAGACCGACCACCACGCCGGCGATGGCGAGGTAGCGCCCGTCGCCGGCCCCGATGAGGACGCCGTCGAGCAGGAACACCGGCCCGGCGAGGAGCTGCCCGACGGCGGCGACGAGCAGCACGGGCACGAGGCGGTCGCGGACGGCGGTGTCGTCGGTGAACGGGACGCCGAGCACCGGGCTGGCAAGCGCCACCGCGACGCCGGTGACCACCCCGACGACGACCGACCAGCCGAGGAGGCGCCGGGTGATGGCACGCACCTCCGCGACGTCCCCGGCTCCCAGACTGCGCCCGGTGAGCGCCTGCGCGGCGATCGCGAGGGCGTCGAGCACGAACGCCAGCAGGCTCCACACCGTGGTGGCCAGCTGGTGCGTGGCGAGGTCGACCTCGAGCGCGCGTCCGGTGGCACCGAGCGTCACCGCGTAGGTGGTGAGCAGGAGCGCGGCGCGCAGGGTGAGGGTGCGCACGATGAGCGGCAGCCCGGCGCGGGCGATCAGCGCGACGCCCGACGCACGCGGGCGCAGCCGGGCGCCCGCCGACCGTGCGCCCCGCGCGACCGCGACCGTGAGGGCCGCCGCCATCAGCACCTGCGCGATCACCGAGCCGAGCGCCGACCCCTGCAGGCCGAGCCCGGCCGGGTAGACCAGGACGGCGTTGAGGGCGAGGTTCGCCAGGTTGCCGCCGACCGCCACCACGAGCGGGGTCCGGGTGTCCTGGAGGCCGCGCAGCACCCCGGTGGCCGCGAGCATCACCAGCAGCGGCGTGACACCGAGGGCGGCGACCCGCAGATAGGCCGCGGCCTCCGTGGCGACCTCCTCGCCCGCACCGAAGAGGTCGACGAGCGGGCGCGCAGCCAGCGCGACCCCGAGGGTGACCGGCACCCCGATGACGACGGCCAGGGCCAGGCCGTCGACGCCCTGCGCGATCGCCTCGCGCCGTCCGTCGGCGCCGAGCAGCCGGGCGACGCGGGCGGTGGTGCCGTAGGCGAGGAAGATGCACAGGCCGATGACGGTCTGCACGACCGCGCCGGCCAGGCCGAGGGCGGCCAGTTCGCGGGTGCCGAGGTGGCCGACGATGGCGGCGTCCCCGAGCAGCAGCAACGGCTCGGTGATGAGGGTGAGGAAGGCCGGGACGGCGAGCCGGGCGATGGCGCGATCGAGCTCGCGCTGCGCCGGCGTCCTCACGGCGAGGACCTTACGTCCCGACCAGGAGATGCCCGCTCGGTCGGTGCAGATGGCCCGATCGGACTATGGCGGGATCGGTGGAAAACCCGTGTTGCTCTGTGGAGGACGCCGCGCGCGGAGCTTTGTCGACAAAGCACCGGGGCTCGCCGTCCCGGGCCGTCATCCCCTGCTCGGAATTTCTTGGAACTGATTCCCCTCCACACCCTGCGGATGACGTTTTCGCAGGTCAGAGGCATTTTCAGGATCGCCTCAGGAAACGCCTCCACAGCTTCGTCCCCAAGCTGTGCACCGCTGCTCCGCGTGTCTCCACGGCCTGTCCCCAGTTATCCACATGCACCTGTGGATAGGGCGCTTCCCGCGGAGGCCGCCCGGCGCCTAGGTTCACGGGCGAGGACGGGTGGGAGGCACCGTCGACCGAGGTGGCCACCATCGCCCCGACGGCCGCAGGAGCGTCCTCCACCGGTTCTGTGGGTGCCGGGCTCTAGCGTCGTCGGCACGGCGCGACCACGCCGTCCCGCATCCGCGACCACCGCCACCCATCACCGCCACGACTTCCGGGAGAACGCCGCATGAGCATCGCCGAGCACGCCGGCTTCG
>NZ_BAAAZH010000024.1:269896-275192 GCF_039536805.1 Nocardioides fonticola
CGCGCCCGGGCGACCGCACGCCGCCGCAGGACATGGCCGCCGAGCAGTCGGTGCTCGGCGCGATGCTGATCAGCAAGGACGCCATCGCCGAGGCCGTCGAGGTCGTGCGCGGCCCCGACTACTACCGGCCCGCCCACGAGACCATCCACGACGTCATCGTCGAGCTCTACGGGCGCAGCGAGCCGGTCGACATGATCACCGTCGCCGCCGAGCTCCAGCGCCGCGGCGAGCTCCAGCGGGTCGGCGGCGCGCCCTACCTGCACACCCTCTCGGCGAACGTGCCGATCGCGGCGAACGCGGCCTACTACGCCGAGATCGTGCGGGAGAAGGCGATCCTGCGGCGCCTGGTCGACGCGGGCACCCGCATCGTGCAGATGGGGTACGCCGGCGAGGGCGAGGTCGACGACATCGTCGACAACGCCCAGGCCGAGGTCTACAAGATCGCCGACAAGCGGGCCACCGAGGACTACGCGCCGCTGAGCGCGATCATGGACGGCGTCCTGGACGAGATCGAGGCGATCGGCAACCGCGAGGCCGGCCTGTACGGCGTCCCGACCGGGTTCGCCGACCTCGACGAGCTGACCAACGGCCTGCACTCGGGCCAGATGATCATCATCGCCGCCCGCCCGGCCATGGGTAAGTCGACGGTCGCGCTGGACTTCTGCCGCGCCGCCTCGATCCACAACAACCTCACCAGCGCCTTCTTCTCCCTGGAGATGACGCGCTCGGAGATCACCATGCGTCTGCTCTCGGCGGAGGCGAAGGTGCCGCTCAACCACATCCGCAACGGGCAGATGAGCGACGAGGACTGGAACAAGCTGGCCCGCAAGATGGGCGAGGTCTCCTCGGCGCCGATGTTCATCGACGACTCCCCGAACATGACGATGATGGAGATCCGGGCCAAGGCGCGCCGGCTCAAGCAGCGTCACGACCTCAAGCTGATGGTCATCGACTACCTCCAGCTCATGAGCTCGGGCAAGAAGGTCGAGTCCCGCCAGCTCGAGGTCTCGGAGTTCTCCCGCCAGATCAAGCTGCTGGCCAAGGAGCTGGAGATCCCGATCATCGCCCTCTCCCAGCTCAACCGTGGCCCCGAGCAGCGCGGCGACAAGCGCCCGATGATGTCCGACCTGCGTGAGTCCGGCTCGATCGAGCAGGACGCCGACATGGTCATCCTGCTCCACCGCGAGGACGTCTACGAGAAGGAGTCGACCCGCCCCGGCGAGGCCGACCTCATCGTCGCCAAGCACCGCAACGGCCCCACCCGCGACATCACCGTGGCCTTCCAGGGCCACTACTCCCGCTTCGTCGACATGGCGCACTGACGACGGCCGCTGCTGTCGAGACGCAGCTGTCTGCGAGGCGATCCACGACGCCGCCATCAGCGCCCTCGCGGCGCTCGAGCTTGCCTGGTTCCGAGACATGCGACGGGGCCTGATCCCCTCGGCCCCTCGTTACCTCGTCGATGTCGAGCTCCTCGCCGTCATCCGAGCCTGCCGGGTGGCGCTCACGTCCGAACCGCTTGAGCACGTCTCCGCGCCTCTGACCGCAGCAGTGGCGCGAGCGCTGCTCACCATTGCAAGGCAAGAGCTGCAGCGTGAGATCTTTGTCTTTGCCGGGGACATTCGCCGCCTCGCCACCTTGGCCCATGATCGGCTGGTTGCCCAGTGAGGTCACCTTGGCCCGCCAAGAGCCGGCCGGTCTCAAGGGGACTCACAGCGTTTCCCTGCACCGACCCAAGGCGATCACTACCGTCGGCTCCGGAGCTATCGGGAGAGGCTTGGCATCGATGACAGTGGATGGTTCGGTAGTACGGCTCGGGACGGACACGGTCGCAACAGGTGAAGCCGTGGCCGGCCTCGGATCGGCCGAGCAGCGGAAGATCGAGTCTTGGCTGGCGGCGCTGATCCAGACCGAGCACCTCGCTCTGCTTCTAGGCAACGGCATCAGTTCGGCGGTGGGGCACCTAATCGGAACCTACCCGCCCTCAATGGCGCAGCACGTGAGCGCCGGCGACGAGACCGACCTGATTCGCGCTCATGCCGAGGGTTCGGCCAGTCAGCTCGGCCGAGAGGCCAACCTTGAGGACGAGATCAGGTCGTCGCTTGATCTGCTGCAGGGCCTCCGAGTGCTGCAGGAGACAGAGCGGGCCGAACAGGTACGCGCGTCTGTCGATGAGGCGATGACCGGACTACTGTCCGGTGTCCTGGCTTTCGAGAAGGCACTCGGAACCGCCCTGCGCAACCGTACCGACGCCGCGCTCGACTTCGAGCGCCTCATCGGCCGATTCCTGATGCCGTTTGCTTCACGCCCGACCCAACGCGATCGTCTCCACCTCTATACAACGAACTACGACCGTTTGCTGGAGGCAGCCGCAGATCGACTCGGACTTCGTTTCCTCGATCGATTCGTTGGATCGCTCGAACCACGCTTCTCGGCCTCACGTATCGATGTCGACCTTCACTTCGCCCCTCCCGGCGTTCGTGGAGAACCGCGCCTGCTAGATGGTGTGGTGCGCTTCGCAAAGCTCCACGGGTCGGTCGACTGGATGGCAGATGGCGGGAAGATCGTCCGCTCGTCGTTGCCGTTGGGAGCTGATCAGGAGCATCCGATGTTCCCCGAAGAGCCGTCAAGAACCGCGGTGATCTACCCGAATCCGGCTAAGGATGTCGAGACCTTGGCCTACCCCTACTCGGAGTTGTTCCGCGACTTCGCCGCCGCTGTGTGCCGCCCCAACAACGTGCTCGTCACGTTCGGCTACGGCTTTGGCGACAGCCACATCAACCGAGTCATCGCCGACATGCTGACGATCCCCTCGACGCACCTCGTCGTCATCTCCAGGGACTCCCTGACAACCTTGGATTCCTTCCGCCGCGCAAACAGCTACCCGCCAGGCCAGACCACGGAACTCATCGGGGCGTCGGTCGGCGGCCTAGCGGAGTTCGTTGACCTGATGCCGATGACGCTTACGTCACCCCTGTTCGAAGCCCAGACTGCCTACCTCGAGAAGGTCGGCGGCCACGAGCAGGCCGTTGCGGGCGCGGCCACAGAGCAGGGGACCACCCAGTGACGCTGACTGCGACCGAGTTCGCCGCCTCCCAAGCCATCGGTGTGGTCGAGTCGGTCTCTCCCCGAGAGATCACTGTCCGCCTCGACCATTCGGCACCCCAGGCGACAGCCCTAAACGCGGGCCACGTGCAGCGGTTCCCACGGATAAACGGATGGGTCCTGATCGCCAACGAGGTCGGCTACCTCGTGGGCACCGTGACCTGGCTTGGCATCGAGCCGGACGCGCTGTCATCAGCTTCGCAGCGCGGCGATCGTGCGCTCTTGGATCTGCCGTTTCCGCGCAGGCGCTTGAAGTTGTCCCCTCTCGGGACGCTGCTCTGGCGAAACCGCCAGGGCACCGGAACGCCTGAGCTCGTACGCGGCGTGGTCAGCTATCCGTCGGTCGGCGAGGTGGCACTCGTGCCCACCAGCGACCAGATCCAGCACATCGCGCAAGCTGCGAGCTCGGGTGGGCGAGTCAAGATCGGGACGTCCCCCTTGGCGGGCGGGGCCGACGTACTGATCGACCCCGACCGAGTCTTTGGGCGACATCTCGCGGTTCTGGGGAACACGGGATCGGGCAAGTCCTGCACCGTGGCCGGCCTGATCCGCTGGTCACTCGAAGCCGCTCGAGAGAACGTCATGGACGACTCGGATCCGAACGCGCGCTTCATCGTCTTGGACCCGAACGGTGAGTACGCCAACTGCTTCGCTGACCTCTCATCTGTGCGGACTTTCCGCGTACAACCAGGGGGCGACGACCCACCGTTGACGGTGCCTGCATGGATGTGGACCAGCGCGGAGTGGGCCGCGATCACTCGCGCAGCACCGCAGACTCAACGCCCGTTACTGCAGCAGGCACTGCGCCAACTTCGCGCTGGCAGTGACGCAACAGACTTCAATGACACCTTGCCGAACCTCCTCAGCGGATTCGCCAGCCTTTGGGCATCGTTCGCGTCCGATGTCTCGTCATACTCGACGTTTCCGAAGTACAAGAGCGTCACCACCGCGCTGAAGGGCATGGCGTCGGTCTTTGGTGACGCGGCCACCCAAGGCCACAGTGCTGTCGTCGACGCCTTGAATGAGGTGATCGAACGGATCGGTACGCCTCACTTCGGTCAATACGACCATGCGTATCAGGCCAATGAAGTCCACGAAGTCCGAGATGCTCTGATGGCGGCATCGGCTCTCGCCGGCGGCCCTTCTCTGCAAGTAGGCGGCAATGAGGACGCCCCGATCTACTTTGATCCAGACGCGCTCCCCGACCACATGGCCGCCCTCGCGCTGACTCCGGACTTCGCGGGCGCGTCGGGGCATGCGATCTTCTTGATCAACCGAATCCGGGCGCTTCTCGCGGACCTCCGGCTTCGCGACATCATCTGTCCGGCGGACCAAGAGACGCTCGCAGAATGGCTCACCGCTGTGATCGGAGAGCCGGACGCGAGCAGCGGCCAGATTGCGGTGCTGGACCTCTCGCTCCTGGCATCTGAGGTCATCCACACCGCGGTGGGCGTCCTAGGGCGCATCGTCATGGAAGCGGTCCAGTACGTGCGACGGATAACCGGCACGGCGTACCCCACGGTTCTCGTGTTGGAGGAAGCGCACAACTTCGTCGGGCGCTCAAGCAACTCTGACGACAGCCCGACGACCGCCGATCTCTGCCGCCAGACCTTCGAGAAGATCTCTCGGGAAGGACGCAAGTACGGGTTGGGTCTGGTGATCTCTTCCCAGCGGCCTTCCGCGCTCTCCCAAACGGTGCTGTCGCAGTGCAACACCTTCCTGCTTCACCGGTTGGTCAACGACCGCGATCAAGACTTGGTTGCCCGGCTCGTGCCCGACGCGGTCGGCGAACTACTCCAGGAGCTGCCATCCTTGCCCTCGCGGCAGGCCATCCTCCTCGGGTGGGCGACGCCGATGCCGACGTTGGTCGAGATCGGCTCCCTGACGCTGGAACAGCGGCCCGACTCCCACGATCCAGAGTTCTGGAGAACATGGATCGGAGAGCAGAGCCACGACTTCACTTGGGCTGACGTGGCTGGACTCTGGACCGGACAACCGCCTTCTTAAGCGGTGCCCAGCGCGACCAAGTACTTTGACAGCGGTCGGGGATAGACGCCGCTTGGTCAACGTTCTCCGCGGGGAACTCGTCAATCTTCACTGCATATCAACAGCTGCCCTCGCGATCACGGGACTGCCCCCGCTTTGGTTGACGCTTAGCGGTTGCGGTGTTCAGGCCGCTTCTGCGGCCGCG
>NZ_BAAAZH010000025.1:0-35895 GCF_039536805.1 Nocardioides fonticola
GGTCGGTGTGGATGTCGAGGCCGTCGGGGCGGCCGGTGTAGGCCTTGCAGCGGCCGCAGTAGCCGTGGCGCAGGTCGTCGGGGTGGTGGGAGCGGGCGCCGCAGAACGGGCACTGGAAGTAGCGGCGCGAACGGCCACCGAGGGGTGTCGGCGCCAGCTCGTCGGCCGGGTCGTCGGCCAGGTCGTCGTGGTCGTGGGGGAGGAGCGGGGTGCCGCCCCACATGACGGCGGCGAGGACGATGAACCCGACGAACGCCGCAAACATCAGGTAGAGGCCGTGCCGGTCGACCTGGTCGCTGAGGAGCTGCAGCAGGCCGTCGAGGTGGCCGGTCATGAGGGGAGCTCGTCGATCTGCTCGGCGGCCGCGCGGTGGGCCTTGTCGTCCTCGGTGGGGTCGTGGCCGAGCTGCTCGAGGTAGTCGAGGTAGGCGGTGACGGTGGCGAGCTTCTCCCGCGGCTGGATCGTCCGGGTGCTGACAGCGGTCTCGGTTGCGTCGACGTCGTCCTCGACCATCAGCACGGCGAGGGTGGCGAAGGTGCGCAGCAGCGCCTGGGTGGTGCCGTGGATCGCGGTCGCGACGTGGTGCCGGTAGAGGTCGCGGTCCTCGCCCGTCCAGAGCCGGTCGATGCCCCATTGCTGGTCCTCGGGGATGCCGGCGACCTCGAAGTACCGCTCGCCGATCTCATACGGCCAGGAGCCGCCCGCGGCCGCGTCGTCGAGCAGGTGCAGGGTGACGACCCGGAGCAGACCGACCAGGCTCGGGTCGAGCTTGGTGCTGGGCTTGATCGCGGCCAGCACGGTGTCGACCCTGAGGTTGCGGGCCACGGTCTTGGCGGCCTCGGCCTCGGCGGCCTCACGGCGAGCGGTGTCCGCGGCGGCGGCCTCGGCGGCGCGGCGCTCGTCGAGCTGCTGGTCATGGGAGGCGTTGTTCGTGCACACGTAGGACACCTCGGACCCGACCCACGTCTTGCGCTCGTACCAGCCCAGGCAGCCGGGGTGGTCGGCGTGGTTCGCGGAGAACGTCGAGCTGAGCGGGGTGATGCCGGCCTCGCGGGCCTGCGGGGACCAGGCATCCGAGCAGCCGGCCGGGAGCTTCACCTGGGGGATCCCGTCGGCCTTGAGCTCCGCGACCTTCTTGTCGAACGCGGCCTTGTTCTTCGCGCGGTTCTTGGCCTGCTCGAGCTCCCACCGGAAGTTGCTGGTGCCGGCGGCCTTCGCGACCTTCGTCTGCTCGGCGGCGGGCAGCTCGGCGACCTTGAGGGCGTCGTCGAGGGTGAGCTGCCCCTGGTGGAGGTTGGTCTTGACCTTGTCGTCGAGCTTCAGCAGCCGCAGCCGCTTGTTGATGGTGTCGACGTGGTGGCCGGACGCCTTCGCGATGTCGCCGGGCTTCCAGCCGAAGTCGAACCGGAGCTGGCCGTAGCCCTCGGCCTCCTCGAGCGGGGTGAGGTCCTTGCGGCGGCCGTTCTCGACCAGCATCGCGGCGACCTGGTCGGCCTCGGTGACCAGGTCGTGCCGGATCACCGCGGGGCCGTGGGTGTACCCGGCCTTCAGCAGCCCGTCGAGGCGCCGGTGCCCGGCGATCAGGACGTAGCCGGCCTCGTCGGACAGGGGTGCGACGATGAGCGGCTGGAGGAGGCCCTGCTCGCGGATCGACTCGATCAGCTCGGCGTCCGCGGCCGCGTCGCGGCGCACGTTCTTCGGGTGCGGGTGGACGTCGTCGAGCAGGAGCATCGAGTCGTAGGCGGTGTGGTGCGCGGACCGGGACTCGGCCGGCAGCTCGGCCGGGGTCGGCCGGGACGTCGTGCGCTTCGCCGGGGTGGCCTTCTTAACCGGCGTCGGGGTGGTGTTCTTCGCGGGCGTGGCCATCAGAGGACACCGCCCGTCGGGACGACGGTCTCGACCGGCGCGAGCACCGTGGACGGCGCGAACATCGGCACCCGGCGCCCGTCGGGGCGGATCAGGAAGTTGGGGCCGGGGATGAGGCCGTAGGCGGCCCAGGTGCAGCCGCGGGCCTTGCCCTGGTTGCGGAGCCGGGCCTGGGACTCGTCGGTGCGGTTCAGCGCGCCGAGGGTTCGGCCGATGCACTCCTGGCCGTGGATGTCCTCCGCGGCGACCGGCGTGCCGGACCTGGTGCGGGGGTGCTCGGCCAGCGCTCGTCGGAAGTCGACCAGGGTCGCGCGGTCCCCGCAGGAGGGGCAGGTGAAGGACCAGGTGTCCTCGTCGCGGCCGAAGCGCGCGATCATCGTGTCCACCAGCTCTTCGGCGGTGTAGTCGGTCATGGCGGTGTTCCTCACTCCGGGATCGGGCGGTTGGGGTAGGCGGCGCGGTAGGCCTCCACGCCGAGCCACACCCGGATCGGGTGGGCGTGGGTCGAGGGCAGGTCCGAGGGCTCGTAGCCCACGGGCATCTGCTCGACGGGGCGGCGGGACGCGGCCGCGCGGACCCGGGCGCCGATCAGGCCTTGCGAGCCCGGTTCAGGGCAGGCCTTCCGGATCGTGTTGGCTGACCAGGGGCGTGCGGAGGCGTTCGCGCGGGCGATCGCGGCGTCGATCGCGAGGATCACCCGGGGATCGGCGGCGTGGACGGCGGCGGCCATGCCTTCGTCGCGGGCGGCCTGGCCTGCGGCGAGATCTGCGGCCGTCACAGGGATACCCCGTTCTGGGTGACCGGTGACCGGTGCGGTGTCGCCAAGGGGAGGGAGACGACACCGCACCGGCTGGGGGCGCCGCCGCGCACGGTCGGGTCTGCGAACGCACGGTGCTCGGCGTGCGGGTCGGCGCAGCCCGACAGGGGCGACGGCGTGGCCGTGCGCCCCCGGGCGGGCGCACGGAACACAAGGGCGGGGAGGGTCCGTCGGGGCAGGGCGCGCACCGGTGCTCGGAGGTCACCGGCAGTGGACGGCGTCCTTCGTTCCAGCCGTGCCAGCAGCAGCACGGGTCGGTGACGTGCACCCCGACGGACCAGTTCGTGGGGGATCGGCGTTCGGGCTGTCATCGGATCGCCCCTGAGACCAGGCCGCGGGCGACGTCGAGGACCCACCACAGCAGGGCGGCTGCGGCTGGCGCGGCGATCGCGATCGCGCCGAACGGCGTGATCTTCCAGCTCGGCGTGGGAGTCCAGTCGTGGACCGGGATGCAGGGTGCGGCGGCGCCCTCCAGCGCCGCCGCACCCACTCCGGGACCGCCGGTAGCCGGGACGTTCTCGGGGACGTCGATGGCTCGGTCAACCGGAGGCTGGAGCACCTCCGCGACCACGGCCGCGGGGGTGAAGTACTCAAGGGAGTTGGAGGTCCCGATCGCGTAGTGCTGGGCGTCGGCGTGGCCGGCGAGACGGATGCAGCCGTGACCGGTCACCGGGTGACGGGTCGGACAGTCGTTCCCGATCGGTAGACCGTGGCGGTCGAAGTGGGTGCTCATCCGCGGATCTCCTCGGCGAGGTTGGAGGTCTGGCGGGCGATGTAGGCCTCGACCTCGTCGGCGTAGATCCGGGTCTTGGTGCGCTTCGTGCCGGCGGAGATGTCGACGATCCGGAACGCGCCAGCCCGCGCGAGGTCGTACACGTGACCGCGGGAGCAGTCGAGCTGCTCGGCGACGTGCTCGACGGACACGAGCCGGGAGATCGAGGGCAGCGACCCGGCGCTCACGTCGCCTCCAGGTCGAGCGGCGTGGACGTGCACGAAGCGTCGTGGGCGTCGTCGGACTCCCGGAGCCAGTCGAAGTCCTCGGGCCGGGCGCTGTCGGCCAGGACCCACGATCGGTAGCCGCATCCACAGGCCGTGAACGCGGCCATGGGCGTGGTGCGGGGGAGACGGTTGAGTCTGTACACCCACCGCAGGTCGAGGTCCTGGGTGTAGCCAGCACGGGCCGCGGCCTTCGCACGGCGCCGTGCCGACCCGCTGGGGCGGGTCCTTGCTGTGGTCGAGGTCCTCATGGGACCCTCCTCTCGGTTCTGGCCCACCCGCTCGCCGTCAAGTGATGGGTGGGCCGGACTGTTCTCAGGACGCAGCGCTTCGAGCTCCGGGGTTGAGGAGCTCGGCCGGCGGGATCTCCAGCCAGTTGGCGATCAGGACCAGCTCGACGACGGTGAACGGGATCGCGCCAGAGAGGCGACGGCCCGCGGTGTGGGGCGTGACGTCGATGACCGTGGCCAGTTCGCCCGCGGTTGCCGGAGGTTGGCGCCTTGCCATCCCTGCTCGGACCTCGGCCGCGACGTCGGCAGCCACACTGCTGGCCGCCGTTGCATGATCGGTCATGCAGGGAACCATGGGTGATTTTTCATGCAGTGTCAAGCTTGTCATGCGTCTTGACGAGAAATCATGCAGATGTCAGCCTTGGCGATATGGCCCACGAGTCCCCGAGTGCGCAGGTCCTAGCCCGGTTGCCTGAGCACCTTGTCCTTGAGATCAAGGCAGAGATGGGCCGGCGGGATCTTTCGTCGCGCGCACTGGGCAGGCTCATCGGCCAGAACTCGCAGTACATGTCGTTCAGGCTCGATGGAGGCAATCCGCGGACCGGCGAGCGGGTGCCCTTGAATGTCCGTGACCTTGCTGCGATCGCTTCCGCGTTGAATCTGGATCCAGCTGAGCTGATGGAACGAGCGACGGTCGCCGCGCTCGAGGAGGCCCTCCAGGTCGTCGACATCAAGGATTTCGATCGATTCGATGGGCCGCTCACGTCGATGTGGGTCGCTGCGGCGGTAGACCCGAAGCGCCGATCGTCTCGCAGTCAGACCTCCGGTCGGGTGAACCGCCTGAGCGCGGTGCGAGACGAGCTTCCGGAGGTCCAGTCCACTGCGGCCCGGAAGCCGCGGAAGGACTGAGGATGTCGGCCCTCGTTTCTACCGTCGGCAGGGTGAGCCAGAACCCGTCGGCGTGGACGCACCCGTGGCGTCGGCTGCGGGCGCTGTCGCACATAACGCTGCTGTGGCACCACCGCGACCATGACGAGGCCTACGGGATCACCGACTTCGCGGCCGGCACGATCAGCCTGCGGTCGGACCTTGACCAGGCCGGGCGTCGCTCGACGCTGCTGCATGAGTGCCTGCACGTCGAGCGAGGGCCGGCGCTCGCGGGGGTGCTCGCGGCTCGGGAAGAGCTGAGGGTGCGGCGCGAGGCCGCGCGGATCCTGCTGCCGAACATCCGTGCGGTGGGGGAGGCGCTGGCGTGGGCACACACGCTCGAGGAGGCGGCCGGGGAGCTGTGGGTCGACGTTGACACGTTGCGCGATCGCCTCGACTTCCTGCACCCTGCCGAGCTCCACTACCTGCGTGCTCGGCTCGACGACGGCCAGGACGCTCGAACCGTCGTTGGCGACGCCGGCGACGTCGGGGCCTGGAGCGCCTGAGGTGGCCTCGGTCGATCGCCTGCCATCGGGGAAGTGGCGGGCGACGGTGGTCCTACCCCTGCGCACGGAGGACGGAAGGAAGCGGCGGATCACGAAGACCCATCGGCTGCGGTCCGTGGTGGTGGCGTGGGCCCAGGAGCTCGAGGGCGCGGTCGCTGCGGGGAAGTGGCTGCACCCGAAGGGCGCCGACGTCACCCTGGCTGAGTACAGGGAGCGGTGGGCAGCGCAGCGGCTCGCTGAGGGCCGGTCGTCGGCGAAGGTCGGGGACTCGCACTGGCGCAACCACATCGAACCCGTGTGGGGTGGCCACCCGGTCGGGCTGATCACGCGCCCTGAGCTGCGGGCCTGGGTGAAGCGGATGGCCGAGACGCAGTGCGCGAAGTGTCGCGGCTACCCGGGGGTGAAGGGCGACGGGATGCTCGCCCGGCACAAGGTCACGCTCACGGGCGCGGCCGCGGCCCGGGCGGCGAAACGGAAGGAACCCCTCGAGCAGGTGTGCACCGGCACCGGCCAGGCGCCCGGGCTGGGTGCCTGGACTATCCAGGGCGCGGTCACCCACCTGTCCGCGTTGCTCACCGCCGCGGTCGACGACGGCCTGATCCCAGCCAACCCGGCGCTGCGACTCGGGTTGCCCCCGACCCGGCCGAAGCCGGTGTTCTTCTGGACCCGCTCCGAAGCCGCCGCCATCGTCGCCCAGCTCGACGGGCTCAACGCCACCGCGGTCGACCTCGCGATGCACGTCGGCCTACGACCCGGCGAGCTGTTCGGACTGAAGCGCCGCTACGTCGACACCGGCATCTGGCTCATCCACGTCCACGGCGTCGCGACCCGTGACGGGTGGAAGCCCCACGCGAAGACCGCGAAGTCCCACCGGGCCGTGCCGGTGCCACCCAAGCTCAGGGCGGCGATCGCAGCGCGATGCGAGGAGATCGGCCCCGACGACCTGGTGTTCCCCGCGCCGACCGGGGGAGTGTGGGACGACCGGAACTTCGCCGAGCGGGTCTTCGCGCCCGCCGTCCGGGCCGCCGGAGTGAAGACCGGCACGCCCTACGACATGCGGCACACCGCGGCGTCCTGGCTCGTCCAGGCCGGCGTCGACCTCCAACGCGTGCAGGAGCTCCTCGGGCACGAGAAGTACTCCACGACCCTCAGGTACGCCCACCTGCGGCCCGGTGCGTTCGACGAGGTGCTGGCCGCGTGGGGCGACGTCGAAGCGCGCGCGGATCGTTGAGCAAGGACTCAGGACCTGCTTCGCCTGCGGCTGGCGAGATCCACTAGCTCGGCGTGGTGTGGCTCGTCCCAGGCGAGCCATGGTCCGATCACGGCGGAGCTCAGCAGTGACCGCGCAGCGAACTCGTCGAGGTAGTCGCTGCCGAGTCGCTCCTTGGCGCTCGAGTGCAGCCAGATCGCTTTCTCGTTCCCCACCTCGACGGGCTCACTCTTGTTCCAGTCGCGTGAGGAGATCTGCTTGTAGAGGCTCCGAGCCTGGTCGGCGTCGATCCGCCCGATCTGCTGGAGCCTCACGACCATCGCCTTGATGGCGACTCCCCAGGTTTCCTTCAGCTTGGCGAGGGTCGACAACGTGACTCGGCCTCCGAGCTCGTCCAAGTGCGCAAGGAAGGCATCGCCGGGGAGCAAGAACGACCCCGCAAAGCGGTGGGCCTGCTGCTCGATCGTCTTCGCCTCCTCGGCGGTCTCCGGCGGGGGCTGATCGGCGTGAAGAGTGAGGTGTGCCAGCTCGTGCGCAACGGTGAAGCGCTGGCGATCGCCAGGCACCGAACCCGCGCCGGCCACACGGATGACCGGGACCCCGTTGGCGTACATCGACATGCCGAGATGCTTTCCGAGCTCGGACTCAAGTGGGAGGACAACGCATCCGAGTCGCTCGCAGGCACGGGTGACGTTGCCGACCGGTGCGTCCGCTTCGATGTCCGCGGCCTCCCGCACGGTCATCGCGAAGTCATCGATGGCCGCGGCGTCGCTGAGGTCCCCTCGGAAGGTCGGTAGAACGTCGGGCATCCTGCGCAACCCGAGCTGCTCAACCGCCTCGATCGCGAGCAATGTGTCGGCGACGTGCCTGTCGACGTCGCGCTTATTCGCGTCGGCGTAGGCACGCAGCCAGGGCCTGGTGTAGAGGTCGGCCCGAAGTGGGCGCGAGAGAAGCTCGGGCCGGCACCGCAAAGCCTCCGCCAGGCCGTCGAGCGTGGACTCGTCGATGCTGACCTGGTCGGTTTCCAGTCGAGTCAGGGTGCTCTGGGTAATGCCGACCTGTGCGGCCAGGTCTGCCCGGGCCAGGCCGCGGGCAGTGCGCATGCGACGGAGCCGCTCGCCATCAAGACGAGCGGAGAGTGAGTCGTTCACGCTTCGGTGCTCCCGGTGGCGCCGTCCTCGCCGACCTCGATGTCGAAGCCGGGCAGGTCGTCGTCGGCCGGCTGGAACTTGCCGCCGAACGGGTCCGTGCCAGAGCCGAGGAGGGTGATCGGTCCGAGCACTGCGCGGGTGACTGAGTCCCCGGTGACGTCGAGGACCGCGGCGGCGAAGATGTCATGGATCATGCCGGCGTCGTCGGTGGTGTAGCCGAGCACCCATCGCTCGTGGCGGAACGCGGACTCTGGGTCCGCGTCCGATATGTCGAGGATGGCTCGGTCGGCGATGATGACGAACTCGCCGGTCTCCTCGTCGCGCGTGGCCTTCAGGACGCGCAGGCGTCGCTCGGTGAAGTTGTGGAGGACGGCGAGTTCGACGGCGCCTCCGGGCGCGGGGACAATTCCAACTCCGAGACGCGGAGCGGCGTTCGTGATCGCGTCCGTGACGAGAGACCGCACAAGCGCACTTTCGGGCCGCTTGTTCCTGGTGAAGGCAGGGTCGAGGCCGACAGCGGTCTCGACTTTGTGACCGCGCTCGCTGAACACCTCGCGGATCTCGTCCGCCAGTCGGTGAATCGACTCCATGAGTCGATTGTGACATACGCCTGAAAAATTTTCAAGCCAATGTCACACCGCGCGGCGTCGGCCGTGATCATTCCTCTGCTGTCTCGGCACAGCCGTCCCGTGAGGACGTGGTGAGGTCAAAAGACCGGATTTGCTCGTCGCTCTCGACATACTCGACGGCGTTTGCGCAGGTCAGCAAGCGGTAAGGCCAACCTCAGCCTGCCGGATTCTTTGTTGACACGGAAGAGGTCACTGGTTCAAACCCAGTATCGCCCACCACAGGTCGAGGCCGGTCCCCGCTGGGGCCGGCCTCGTGTCGTCTCCGCCCCTCCGGGGCTTCCCGCCTGCCCTCGCCGCGTGGCAGCGTGCCCGCCATGCGTACGACCGTTCTCGGGATCACGGGTCTGCTGGCCCTCGGCTCCCTTCTCGTCCCCTCAGCACCCGCCCCGGCGGCGCCGGCGGCGCCGCAGACCTCGGCGTCCACTCGAGCCTCCATGCCCGCAGCTGCCACCGACACCGCCCCGGTGCCCCTGCCGACCAGCGACCTCGCCTGGGGGCGCTGCGACGAGGCCTCCCTGCGCTCGGTCGGGGCCCGGTGCGCCGAGCTGCGCGTGCCGCTCGACCACACCGACCCCGGTGGCGCCACCGTCACGCTCGCGCTCTCCCGCATCAAGCACACGTCCTCGGCCTCGCGCTACCAGGGCGCGCTGCTGCTCAACCCGGGCGGACCCGGCGGCGCCGGTCGCGGACTCGTCGGACTCCAGAGCTACCTGCCGAAGAAGGTCGCCGGCACCTACGACTGGATCGGCTTCGACCCCCGCGGCGTCGGCGCGAGCCGTCCCCGATTGAGCTGCCAGGCCGACTTCCTCGGCTACGACCGACCGGCCTACACCCCGACGGCGGCGAACGTGCGGGCCTGGCATCGCCGCGATCGTGCCTACGCCGAGGCCTGCGGACGCAAGAACGGCGACCTCCTCGCCCACGACACCACCGTCGACACCGCCTACGACGTCGACGCCATCCGCACGGCGCTCGGGCTCGAGCAGATCACCTGGTACGGCTACTCCTACGGCACCTACATCGGCCAGGTCTACGGCACCCTCTTCCCCGAACGGGTGCGTCGCATCGTCCTCGACAGCAACGTCGACCCGCGCTCGGTCTGGTACCAGGCCGGTTTCGGCCAGGCCCGGGCGATGCAGCCCAACCTGGAGAAGTTCTTCGCCTGGATCGCCCGCCACCACCGGGTCTACCGGCTCGGCCGCACCGAGCAGGCCGTCGAACGTCTCTGGGTCGCCGAGCGCGACCGGCTCACCCGGCGTCCCGCCGGCACCCGCCAGCGCATCGGCGGCGCGGAGTGGGTCGACGCCTTCGCCTACGTCGTCTACAACAGCAGCCTGTGGCCGGGGTCGGCCTCCGTCTTCTCCCGCTGGGTCCACCAGCGCGACCTCGGTGCCCTGCGGGCGGCCTACGTCGACGCCAACGGCCCGGGCGACGACAACTCCTTCGCCGGCTACCTGGCCGTCTCCTGCAGCGAGGGCACCTACCCACAGGCGTGGAGCACATGGCGCGACGACACCCGTGCCACCGCCCGCACGGCACCGCTGCTGGCGTGGTGGGTCACCTGGTTCCAGGAGCCGTGCCGCTACTGGCCGGTGCGTGACCAGCCGCTCGTCGACATCGATCTCGGCGAGGTCGCCAGCGGTCTGCTCATCGACGAGCGGTGGGACGCCGCCACCCCCTACGCCGGCAGCCTGGAGGTGCGCAGCCGATTCCCCTCGGCGCGCCTGGTCGAGGTCACCGGAGCAGCGGCGGTCAACCACGCCAACAGCATCGCCACCAATCCGTGCGTCGACCGCGCCATCGTGCGCTACCTGGGCACCGGCGCCCTGCCGACCCGCGTCGGCGGACGCCGGTCCGACGTCCAGTGCCGGAGCACCGGCTACCCCGACGCCTCGGTCGGCCGGGTGGTCGCGCGGCGCGCACCCGCCCCGCCGGGTCGTCCGATGCGGTGATCACTGGTTTGTGACGGCGTCCGAGGGGGCATCGGGCCTGAGGACCCGTCGCCCGTGACGGCAGCACCAGGGGGAAGACTCGGATGGACCGACTGGTCGTCGACTACACGACACTCGAGGCGTGCGGCTCGACCGCGAAGCAGATCAAGGGCGGGTTCGAGGACCTCCCCTCCCGCGTCGGCGAGACCTCCGGCGTGTGGGGGCATCACCGCATCGCCGACGCCATGCACACCTTCGGCTCGAACTGGGGCTACCACCGGGAGGTGCTCGCCGAGGAGATCGGCGAGGTCGGCGACAAGGCCGAGAAGTGCCTCCAGGCCTTCGAGGACGGCGAGAAGAAGCTCGCCGAGGCCGTCCGCGAGCAGGCGGGGGGCCACTGATGGCCGGCCGTGCGGGGGAGTGGCACCTCCTCGGCGTCGACGGCGACCCGCTGCCCGGCGACGTCTACGAGGTCTCCTCGGAGGTCACGCACTACGAGCAGACGGCGTCCTCGATCCGCGCCCAGGTGGCGCGGCTGCGGCAGATGGCGTCGGGCACCAACGAGCTGGTCGGCGAGTTCGCGCCCGAGCTGCGTGAGAGCGCGGAGAAACTGGCCGATCACCTCGAGCAGGCCGAGGGCCGCTTCGACACCGTCGCCGAGCAGCTGGGCCGCTGGCGACCGGTGCTCGACCACGGTCAGGTCGAGACCGGCAGCCTCCTGCGCCAGGCCGTGGAGGCGCAGCACCAGGTCGAGACGCACCAGGCGCCGTCGACCCCGGTCGACCCCACCGACGAGCAGGCCGCCTCTGCCGATCGCACCCGTGCCGACCGGTTGCGCGAGGCCCAGGGGGAGCTCTCCCGCATCGTCTCCCGCTTCCGCGCGCTGATGGACGACATCGATCGCACGGCCGAGGACGTCGCCCGCAGGATCGACGCCGCGTCCCACGACAAGCTGAAGGACAGCTGGTGGGACGCCCACGTGCGCAAGTTCATCCACGACCACGCGAGCTTCCTCAAGCTCATCGCCGACGTGCTCACCTGGGTCGCCACAGCGCTGGTGATCGCCGTGGTGCTGCTGAGCAATCCGGCCGGCTGGATGGTGCTGGCCGCGATGGCGCTCACCGCCGCCGCCATGGTCATCCACACCGTGCTGGCCGCCAACGGCGACGGCTCCTGGATGGACGTCGCCATCGACGCCTTCGCCGTCCTCACCATGGGCGCGGGCGCGCTGTTCAGCAGCACCGCTCGGGTGGCGCTCGCGACCCGGGAGGGCATGGCTGCCTGGAAGGGCGCCTCCGCGACGGCCCGTGCGGCGCTCTCCGAGTCCAGTGGGCTCGCGAAGGGCGTCGCCTGGCTCACCCGGAGCAACGTCGTCGCCCGCAACCTGCGCGGCGCCGTGGCCGGTCTGGGCAGGTTCGACCAGGTCCTCAACCAGGAGCTGCCCGGCACGGCCTCGTGGCTGAGCCGTGTCACCTTCGGCGACAAGGAGGGTGCCCTGCTCAACCAGGCCATCCGCGGCGCGCAGTCGCGGCTCGGCAACGGCTTCCTGCTCGGCACTGCGCGGACGCTCTCCGAGGGCGCACGCGTCACCTTCGTCAGCGGATCGGTGGTGGATGTGACGGCGAAGGGGCTGAACTCGGCCTTCCCGAACCCGCTCAACGACTGGAAGCCGCTCAAGCCCGCCGTCCCAGCCTGGGACTCCTGGCTGGAGGAGCACACCGTCCACGGCAGGGCGGTGTTCCGCTGATGTTCGATCTGACGCGGTTGGGCCGGATTCTGGGGTTCTCGCTCGTCGCCTACATGCTGGCGTACCCCGGTTTCCTGCTCGTCGCGGGCGTCCTGGTCGCGCTGGGCTCCGACGCGAAGATGACCGGCCATTTCCTCACGTGGCCGCTGCCGTGGGTGTTCCCCGTGCTCTCGGTCGTGCTCGTCGGCGAGATGCTGCGACGCCTCCAGGGCGGCATCCTCACGACGACCCAGGTGAGCGGCTACCGGATGGTCGCGGTGCTGCTCGCGTTCGGAAGCAGCTTCGCGATGCCGGTCACCTGGCATCCGCTGGCCGTCGCCGGCGCGATCGCGGCCTGCACCTTCCTGCCCCTCAAGCGCCACGCCGCGCCCTCGACCTGGACGCCGAGCTGATGCGCCTGCGACGCCGTCGAGCCGCGGCCTCCATCGACGCCCGGGCCACCTTCCGCGACCCGGCCTTCGAGTGCCGCCTGCCGGGCGTGAAGGTGCAGATCGACTACGACCCCGCCGTCTGGGTACGCCCGCCCCGGGTCGGCGTCGACCGCACCGAGTGGGCCTCGGCGTACCTGGAGGCCTTCGTCTCCGATCTCGACCTCCCCGCGGGCGACGTCCGTGCCGAGAACGCCCGCCGCACGTTGGAGATCCTCGCCGACCAGGAGTTCTCCCACACCGTCGATCTGATCTCCCTGTCCGTGCCGCCCCGGGAGACCGGCATCGTCGCGTTCCTCAACGTCGTCGACGAGGAGCTCGGCCTGCTCGAGCACGGCGATCCGGAGGTCTTCTTGAGCTTCGGCGATCTCGGCCCCGGACTCGGCCGGCCGCAGCGCACGACCTTCCCGAACAAGCGGGATCCGCGGGCCTGGCAGACCTCCGTGCTCCAGGCTCTGAACGACGCCTTGCAGACGACCTTCCACATGCGCGCCTACCGTCGCGAGGAGGCGACGGAGGCCACACCCACCGCGCACCTGTACGCCACCGCGTTCTACGGCCGACCCGAATCGGTGGCCGACGTGCTCCACCTCCTCCATGCCGTCCTGGTGGTCCGCCCATGAGCAGGCCGGGGGTCGCCGACCTCCGCGTCGTCGCCGACCTCGACCCCGCCGTATGGCTCGCCAACCCCGCTCCCGGCACCGAGGACACCTGGGCCGCCCGCGCCCTCGACGCCGTCGCCGAGGACTTCGGCCTGACGAAGGGCAGCCCCGGTCATGAGCTGATGCGCGAGGTCATCGACCTCTTCGCGCACGCCGAGCCCGTGGCCGATCTGCGCTTCCTGCGTGCGCGCAGCCCGCTGGAGCCGATGCCGGTGGTGTGGGTGCACCTCCTGACCGACGACGGGTCGCACGACCGCCCCGGCCCCGACCGGATCCTCACCTCCTTCGATCCCGCCGAGCCCTGGTACGACGCCGAGCCGCATGTCGAGGTGCTCGACCCCACCACCGGCCTGCGCCGGGCGATGATGGTCTCCACCCGCGACGGCGTCCTGCGCACCGTCGTCCGGCACCACCGCCGGGAGCCGGTCACCGGCGTCGACATCCTCGTCTCCTGCGCCGGACTCGACCTGCGGTCGACCGCGCTCGTGATGGCCGACCTCGACACCCTGGCGGCCTCCCTGCAGATCCTCGACCCGGCCGGGATCCGCCGATGAGCGCGGTCGTCAGCTACCGCCTCGTCCTGCCGCCGCCGTGGGTGCGGGTGCCGCTGGGGGAGGAGACCGCCGAGCGGGTGCGCGCCCTGGTGGAGCGGGCCGCCGAGGCGGCACCGCGGGAGATGCCGCCCGATCAACTCGGACCGTTCAAGCGGGAGCTCGAGCGCCGGTTCATGCGCCAGTTCGAGGCCGCCGCGGCCCACGGTGCTCTCGATCACTACCTCCCGGCCGCGCCCGTCCACGGGATCCATCTCGGGGCGTCGTTCTTCGTGGCCCTCGCCCGTCCCGAGGGCGGCGACAGCGTCGACCCCCGCGAGCTCGTCGGCGGCGTCCTGGCCGAGCGCGGCAGCGGCCCCGATGCCCGCACGGTGGAGATCGACGGGACGGTGTGGGTGCGCAGCGAGTCCACCGTCGCCCCCGACGACGACCTGGCTCCCGGTGTCGACGTCGGCACGCGCCGGGTCACCTACCTCACTGCGGTGCCCGGGGCCCCCGGACAGTGGATCGTGGTGAGCTTCAGCAGCATCGGCGACGGCGATCCCGCCAGCGACCTCACCTCGATCACCGTCGAACTCTTCGACGCGATCATGAGCACCTGGCGCTGGGTGCGCGAGGACGCCGCGGTGGGCGCCGAAACCGCCGCGACCCCGGCCGGGAGCCCTCGGTAAGCTGCTCGGGTCCGTCGAACGGAGCGGACGTCCACCCGCAGCGAGGAGTCATCGTGTCCGAGATCAAGGTCGTCCGCCATCACGCAGGTGAGCGTGAGGAGCGGACGGTCACGACGGGCACCAAGGCCTGGGAGCTCTTCGCCGACGACCCCGCGATCATCGCGGCGCGGGTCGGCGGGGCGCTGAAGGACCTCTCCTACGAGCTGGCCGACGGCGACGAGGTCGACGGCGTGGCCATCGACTCCGCCGACGGCCACGACATCCTGCGCCACTCGTGCGCCCACGTGATGGCCCAGGCCGTGCAGGAGCTCTTCCCCGAGGCCAAGCTCGGCATCGGGCCGCCGGTGCAGGACGGCTTCTACTACGACTTCGATGTCGCCACCCCCTTCGTGCCCGAGGACCTCGAGAAGATCGAGACCCGGATGCGCAAGATCATCAAGGAGGGCCAGCGCTTCTCCCGGCGCGTCACCACCGACGCCGACGCGCTCGCCGAGCTCGCCCACGAGCCCTACAAGGTCGAGCTCATCGGCCTCAAGGGCGCCGGCAAGGGCGAGGACGCCGCCGAGGGCGCCAGCGTCGAGGTCGGCGCCGGCGAGCTGACCATCTACGACAACATCCGCCGTGACGGCGAGGTCGCGTGGAGCGACCTGTGCCGCGGCCCGCACCTGCCCACCACCAAGCGCATTCCGGCGTTCAAGCTGATGCGCAGCGCGGCTGCGTACTGGCGCGGCGATGAGAAGAACAAGCAGCTCCAGCGCATCTACGGCACCGCCTGGGAGTCCAAGGAGGCGCTCGACGCGCACCTGCACCGGCTCGAGGAGGCCGAGAAGCGCGACCACCGCAAGCTGGGCCGCGAGCTCGACCTCTTCTCCTTCCCCGACGAGATCGGCTCGGGGCTGCCGGTCTTTCATCCCAAGGGCGGCGTGATCAAGCGGGTCATGGAGGACTACGTGCGCACCCGCCACATCGAGGAGGGCTTCTCCTACGTCGGCACCCCGCACATCTCCAAGGACGGCCTGTTCCACACCTCGGGCCACCTGCCGTACTACGCCGACACGATGTTCCCGCCGATGGAGTTCGAGGGCGCGAACTACCAGCTCAAGGCGATGAACTGCCCGATGCACAACCTCATCTTCAGCTCGCGCGGGCGCTCCTACCGCGAACTGCCGGTGCGGCTCTTCGAGTTCGGGCACGTCTACCGCTACGAGAAGTCCGGCGTCATCCACGGCCTCACCCGCGTGCGCGGGTTCGCCCAGGACGACTCGCACTCCTACTGCACCCCCGAGCAGGCGCCGGCCGAGGTCAAGCACCTGCTCGACTTCATGCTCGGCGTGCTGCGCGACTTCGGTCTCGACGACTTCTACCTCGAGCTCTCCACCCGCGACGACGCCAAGCCGGAGAAGTTCGTCGGCTCCGACGACGACTGGGCCACCGCCACCGCGATCCTCGAGCAGGTCGCCACCGAGTCTGGTCTCGAGCTCGTGCCCGACCCGGGCGGCGCCGCGTTCTACGGCCCCAAGATCTCGGTCCAGGCCAAGGACGCCATCGGCCGTACGTGGCAGATGGGCACCGTGCAGTACGACTTCAACCAGCCCGCGCGCTTCGGCCTGGAGTACCAGGCCGCCGACGGCACCAAGAAGCAGCCGGTGATGATCCACTCGGCGAAGTTCGGCTCCATCGAGCGCTTCTTCGGCGTGCTGGTCGAGCACTACGCCGGCGCCTTCCCTCCGTGGCTGGCGCCCGTGCAGGTGCAGGCGATCCCGGTGGCCGACGCCTTCAGCGACTACCTGCACGACGTCGCCCGGCAGATGCGGGCGCGGGGTCTGCGGGTCGAGGTCGACGACTCCGACGACCGCATGCAGAAGAAGATCCGCAACGCGCAGCTGCAGAAGGTGCCGTTCATGCTCATCGCCGGGGGAGAGGACGCCGCGGCCGGCGCCGTGTCGTTCCGCTACCGCGACGGACGCCAGGACAACGGCGTCCCGATCGCCGAGGCGATCGAGCGTGTGGTCGCCGCCGTGGAGGCGCGCGAGCAGGTCTGAGCGTCCTCCCACGACCCAGCCCACGACCCAGCCCGAGACGGGGCCGAACCAGCCGGTTCGGCCCCGTCCGTGCGTTCCGGGGCATGTGAGCCAGGTTACTCGGGGGTAACTTTATCTGCGACACAATGTCGCGCACACTCTTGTTAGCGGACGTCATGTCGCACTAACATCTCCGCATCAGTCGATGACGATGGATGACCCGAGAGGTGACCGCGATGACCGCGACGCAGCTGCCGCCCCAGAACCACGCCGACGTCCTGCGCTCGATCGAGGAGATCGAGGAGCAGACCGCCCGGATGGTCGCCGAGAAGTCCTACGAGGACCGCCTCCGCACGCTGTCCCAGGCCTCGGTCGACCGGCACTTCGACGCCTTCAAGGACATCGACTGGGACAACCCCGACTACGCGATCCGCCTCGACGACCCGCGCTGGGTGCTGCCGGAGGTCGACGTCCTGGGCCGCACCGAGTGGTACCGCTCGCTCCCGCTGGAGGAGCAGATCCGCGTCGGCCTCTACCGCCAGGCCAACATCACCAAGGTCGGCCTCCAGTTCGAGCAGGTGCTCATCGCCGGCCTCATGAACTACGCCTTCCGCCTCCCCAACGGCTCGCCGGAGTTCCGCTACTCCACCCACGAGGCGACCGAGGAGTGCCACCACACCCAGATGTTCCAGGAGTTCACGAACCGCTCCGGGATGCCCGTCGAAGGCGGCCACTGGCTGCTGCGCAAGCTGGCGCCGTTCCTGCCGCTGGCCGCCCGCTGGGTGCCGTTCGGCTTCTTCTGGGGCGTCCTGGCCGGCGAGGAGCCGATCGACCACGTGCAGAAGTCGATCCTGCGCGCCGGCGACGACATGCACCCGCTGCTCCAGCGGATCATGCAGATCCACGTCGCCGAGGAAGCCCGCCACATCGGCTTCGCCCACCAGTACCTCCAGCACAACGCCCCCCGGCTGAGCCGCGTCGAGCGCGCCGTCCTCTCGGTGGCCGTGCCGGTCATCATGCGCTGGCTCTGCGACGAGATCCTCGTGCCGAGCCGGAAGGCCCAGCGCGACATGGGCATCCCCAAGAGCGTCATGAAGGAGCTCTACTGGAAGTCCCCGGAGTCGCAGAAGTTCCTGCGCGACCTCTTCGGCGACGTGCGGATGCTCGCCGAGGACACCGGCCTGATGAACCCCGTCTCGCGCCGCGTCTGGAGCGCGATGGGCATCGGCGGGCGTCCGTCCCGCTTCCGCAGCGAGGTCGCCTCGGCCGCGGCCTGATCGCCCGTCCCGCCGCCACCGACCGACCCCACGAGCCTCACCCAGGACCCCCCATGGCCTACGTCGTCACGCAGCCGTGCTGCGCCGACGCCTCGTGCGTCGTCGCCTGCCCGGTCAACTGCATCCACCCCGCGCCCGGTGATCCGGACTTCGGCACCACCGAGATGGTCTACATCGACGCCCGCTCCTGCGTGGGCTGCGGCGCATGCGTCACCGCGTGCCCCGTGGAGGCGATCAAGCCCGACACGGCCCTCACCGAGACCGAGCTGCCGTTCGTCGAGCTGAACGCCGCCTACTACGAGGTGTTCCCGCACGCCGACCGCACGCCGCTGGCGGTCATCCCGCCCCAGCGGCGTCTGCGGGACGACCGGCCGGTGCGGGTGGCGGTCGTCGGCGCCGGGCCGGCCGGCCTCTACGTCGCCGACGAGCTGCTCAAGCACCCCGAGGTGAGCGTCGACGTCCTCGACCGCCTGCCCGCACCGCACGGCCTGGTGCGCGCGGGTGTCGCCCCCGACCACCAGCACACCAAGCGGGCCGTCGACCTGTTCGCCGCGATCGAGGGCGAGCGGGGCTTCGGCTACCTGCTCGGCGTCGAGGTCGGCGCCGACGTCACCCTCGCCGAGCTCGAGCAGCGCTACGACGCCGTCGTCTACGCGGTCGGGGCGGCGGCCGATCGGCCCCTCGGCGTGCCGGGGGAGGAGCTCGTCGGCTCGCTCTCGGCCACCGACTTCGTCGGCTGGTACAACGGCCACCCCGACAAGCAGGACCTCGCCGTCGACCTCTCCCACGAGCGGGCCGTGGTCGTCGGCAACGGCAACGTCGCCCTCGACGTCGCCCGGGTGCTCACCGCCGACCCCGACGACCTCGCCCTCACCGACATCGCCCGGGTGCCGTGGTCGCAGCTGGCCGCGAGCCGGGTGCGCGAGGTCGTCGTCCTCGGACGCCGCGGACCCGCCCAGGCCGCCTTCACCCTGCCCGAGCTCATCGGCCTGGCCGGCCTTGCCCGCCAGGGGCGCCTCAACGTCGTGGTCGAGGTCGGCGGTGCCGACCTCGGCGACCCGACCGGTGCCGACCCGGTCGCCGCCCAGCGGGCGCGCCTGCTGACCGAGCTCTCCGCCCGGCCGGTCGACCCGGGCCTGCGCACGATCGTGCTGCGCTTCTGCGCCGCGCCCGTCCGGCTCGTGCCCGACGGTGCCGGCCTCGGCCTCGTCGGCATCGAGATCGCGCGCACCCGCCTCGAGCACACGCCCGACGGCGTCCGGGCGGTGCCGACCGAGGAGACCGAGGTCATCGCCACCGGCCTGGTGCTGCGCGCCGTCGGCTACCACGGTCTGCCGGTCGCCGACCTGCCCTACGACGAGGCCCGCGGCGTCGTCCCGAACGACTCCGGGCGCGTGCGCCCCGGCGTGTACGTCGCCGGATGGGTCAAGCGCGGCCCGAGCGGCTTCATCGGCTCGAACAAGGCCTGCGCCCAGGAGACAGTCGAGACGTTGCTCGACGACCTTGACGCCGGTGCGGTCACCCCGCCGTCCGTGCGGGGCGACCTCGGCGCCGACCTGCGCGCTCGCGGCGTCCGGGTCGTCGACCTCGCCGGCTGGCGTGCGCTCGACGCCGAGGAGCGACGCCGTGGCGCGGTCGCCGGTCGACCCCGCACCAAGATCGTCGACCGCGAGGAGATGCTGCGGGTCGTCGCCGACACCGCGGGGTCCCGCGGATCGGGCACTGGGTACGCTGCATCCGCAGGGGCGCAGCGCAAGCGCCGAGGACCCACGATCCGGAGTTGAGACATGCCCACCAGCGCCCCTGGTCGCCCCGACGGGCGGCAGTTGCGCTGGGACCGGCACAACCAGGAGCGCAAGCAGCGCATCATCGACGCCGCGATCGCCGAGATCGCCGACAACGAGCCCGGCGCCGAGTACCACGTGCAGCAGATCGCCGAGCGCGCCGGCCTCTCCCGCACCGTCATCTACCGGCACTTCTCCGACCGCGCCGAGCTCGACCGCGAGATCCAGGTCGCGATCCTCGACGACCTGTGGGCGCTGCTCCTGCCCGCGGTGAGCCTCGACGGCACGATCCCCGACATCATCCACCGCATCGTCGACACCTACGTGACCTGGGCGGTCGAGAACCCCTCGCTGCACCGCATCGCCGAGCAGGACACCCAGGGCGAGAGTCCGCTCCAGCAGGGCATCGAGGTCATCGCCCGCCAGTTGGTCGAACTCATCGAGACCGCCGTCGACATCCTCGGCCTCGACCCGCCCTCGGAGCTGCGGGCAGCCCTCGACCCGCTCGTCTTCGCCCTCGTCGGCGCGGTGTTCTCCGCGGTGCGGCGCTGGGTCAGCCGCCCCGTGCGCGAGCCCGACGCGGAGGTCGTCGTCCGCCTCGTCACCGAGTCGGTCTGGTACATCCTCGACGGCCACGGGCGCATGCTCGGCATCGAGCTCGACCCCGACCAGCCGATCGAGCAGCTGCTGGCCGTCGTGGAGGCGGAGGCCGCCGCGGGGTCGGAGGCATGAGCGACCCCGACGGCCTCGAGCGGCTCTGGACGCCGCACCGCCTGGCGTACGTGAAGTCCGAGGCGCCCGAACCCGAGCCGGGCTGCCCGTTCTGCCGTATCGGCGCGGCCGAGCCCGGAGGCGACGACGACCTGGTCGTGGCCCGCGGCGAGTCGGTCTACGTCGTCCTCAACCTCTACCCCTACAACCCGGGGCACCTCATGGTGCTGCCCTACCGGCATGTCGCCGACTACGCCGACCTCGACGACGCCGAGACCGCCGAACTCGCCGCCTTCACCAAGGCCGCGCTTCGCACGATCCGCGCGATCTCGCGCCCGCACGCCTTCAACGTCGGCCTCAACCTCGGCGGAGCCGCGGGCGGCTCGCTCGCCGACCACCTGCACCAGCACGTCGTCCCGCGGTGGTCGGGCGATGCGAACTTCATGACGGTGGTCGCCGGCACCAAGACCCTGCCGCAGTTGCTGGGGGACACCCGCGACCTGCTGGCGGCCCACTGGCCCGGCGACCAGTAGCCTGCTCCCATGCTGGACAGATTCAAGGGCTTCTGGCAGGGCGTCGTCCTCGCTCCCATCGTCCGGCTCTTCATCAAGTGGGGCATCAGCCCCGACACCGTGACCTTCGTCGGCACGATCGGCGTCTGCGTGGGTGCCCTCGCCTTCTTCCCGCGCGGCCACCTGCTCGCCGGCGTCCTGTTCATCACCGCGTTCGTCTTCAGCGACCTCATCGACGGGCAGATGGCCCGGCAGACCGGCCGCTCCAGCAAGTTCGGCGCGTTCTGGGACTCCACCCTCGACCGCATCGGCGACGGCGCCATCTTCGGCGGGCTCGTGCTCTACTTCGCCGGCCCCGGCGACTACTACCTCTACGCCTGCCTCTCGCTGTACTGCCTCGTCATGGGTTCGGTCACCTCCTACGCCCGTGCCCGGGCCGAATCGCTCGGCATGGACGCCAAGGGCGGCCTGGCCGAGCGGGCCGACCGGCTGGTCGCGATCCTGGTCATGACGGGTCTCGGCGCGCTCTTCGACGTGCCGTTCCTCATGTACCTCACGCTGTGGGTGCTGGCCTTCGCGAACACCTACACGGTGATCTTCCGGGTGCGGAAGGTGTACGCGCAGGCGGTGGCGGACCCAGCCCTGTGAGGGTGTGGCGCGGCCCGTACGATTTCGGTATGTCTGACACCCACGAGAGCCCTGTCACCGGCACCAGCCGGGTGAAGCGGGGCATGGCCGAGATGCTCAAGGGCGGCGTCATCATGGACGTCGTCACCCCCGAGCAGGCGAAGATCGCCGAAGACGCCGGCGCGGTCGCCGTCATGGCGTTGGAGCGGGTGCCCGCCGACATCCGCGCGCAGGGCGGCGTCGCCCGCATGAGCGACCCCGACATGATCGAGGGGATCAAGGCCACGGTCTCGATCCCGGTCATGGCCAAGGCCCGCATCGGCCACTTCGCCGAGGCGCAGATCCTCCAGTCGCTCGGCGTCGACTACATCGACGAGTCGGAGGTCCTCACCCCCGCCGACTACGAGAACCACATCGACAAGTGGGCGTTCACCGCCCCGTTCGTCTGCGGCGCCACCAACCTCGGCGAGGCGCTGCGGCGCATCACCGAGGGCGCGGCCATGATCCGCTCCAAGGGCGAGGCCGGCACGGGCGACGTCTCGAACGCCGTCACCCACATGCGCACCATCCGCAAGCAGATCCGCCGGCTCGCGGCGCTCTCCGAGGACGAGCTCTACGTCGCCGCCAAGGAGCTCCAGGCCCCCTACGAGCTGGTCAAGGAGGTCGCGGAGGCCGGCAAGCTGCCCGTCGTCCTCTTCACCGCGGGCGGCATCGCCACGCCGGCCGACGCCGCGATGATGATGCAGCTCGGTGCCGAGGGCGTGTTCGTGGGTTCGGGCATCTTCAAGTCCGGCAACCCGGTGCAGCGTGCCGAGGCGATCGTCAAGGCCACCACCTTCTACGACGACCCCGACGTCGTCGCCAAGGTCTCCCGCGGCCTGGGCGAGGCGATGGTCGGCATCAACGTCGAGGAGATCCCGCAGCCGCACCGGCTCGCCGAGCGCGGCTGGTGAGCACTCGCGGTAGCTGACACGTTCGGGCCGTCCCTCCGGGGGCGGCCCGAACGTCGTTTCTCGGGACGTGTGTCCCGGCCGCCGGTTCCGGAAACCGGCGATTTCTCAGATTTCCCGGTGCGATGCCGATAGGCGTGTTAGCGGACCGGGGAGCGGTCCGACCGACCGTCAGGACCACCCCATGCGCCACTCCGTGAAAGGCGTCCTCGCGGCCGCCGGCGCCGTCGGCGTGCTCGTCGGGGGTACCGGGACCCTCGCCTTCTGGACCGACACCGTCACCGTGCCGGGCGTCACCGGCATCACCAGCGGCACGATGAAGCTGACCGACACCACCGTGGGCGGCTGCGGATCCGTCGGATGGGTCATCGACGCCTCCGAGAGCCCCGCGGGCGGCGCCTTCGTGCCGGCGAGCAGCCTGCTCGTCCCGGGAGACGTGCTGTCGAAGACCTGCACCTTCAGCGTCGCCGCCACCGGCACCCACCTGCGCGCCACCATCGGCGTCAGCGCCCCGAGCATCAGCGGCACCCTCGCCTCGGCGCTGACCGTCGCCGGCACCTTCACCAAGGCCGGATCACCCGTGACGACGCTGACCTCGGCCGACGACGGCGCAACGGTGACCGCCACCATCACCGTGACCTTCGATCCCGCCTCCGGCAACGCGACCCAGTCGAAGGTCGCCGACGTCGGCGACTACGGCGTGACGCTGAGCCAGATCCACGCCTGAGCGGCGCCGGACGCGAGGGGGAGACGCGGATGGCACAGCGACATCGGACCGGCCGGAGGGGGAGCGGGCGCCGTCGGACGGCGGTGCGGGCGGCAGCGACCTGCGCGGCCCTCGTGCTGGGTGCGATCGCCGTGGTCGCCGGGGTGATCCCGCGCCTGGCCGGCGCGACGCCCTACACCGTGCTGACCTCCTCGATGCGACCGCAGCTGCCGCCGGGCAGCCTCGTGGTGGTGCGACCGACCGACCCCCGCGACCTTGGTGTCGGGGACGTCGTGACCTACCAGGTGCGTTCGGGCGACCCGACCGTCGTCACCCACCGCATCGTGGGGATGAAGGTCGGTGTCGGCGGAGAGCCGATCTTCATCACCCAGGGCGACGCCAACCCCGCACCCGACGCCGAGCCGGTGCAGGCGGTGCAGATCCGCGGGCGCCTCTGGTACGCCGTCCCGTACGTCGGGCGGCTGAACCTCCTCCTCGGCCTCGACCGCACGCTCGTGCTGCGCCTGATCGCCCTGGCGCTGGCCGCCGCGGCGTGCCGGGAGTTCGTGCTCGCGGCACGGGAGCGGCGCCGCGCCGTCCCGGCCGGAGAGGCGGCGGGGGAGCTGCACCATGTCTGAGTCGAGGTCTGAGTCGAGGTCTGAGTCGCGCCCGGCGCGCGGCGTCCGACGGCGACGGCGCGCTCGGAGCGCGCCGCTCGCCCGCCTGCGCAGCCCGCGGGCGCAGGCTGCCGCGGCGCTCGGCGTCGTCGCCGTGTTCGGGGTCTCCGGCACCTGGGCGCACTGGACCGACAGCGTGGTGGTCAGCGGCACGACGCTGACCTCGGGCACCATCGATCTGAAGATCGACAACCTCGACGCGGTCACCACCACCACGCTCTCGATGTCGGCGATGGTGCCCGGCAACACCAGCGCCCAGGTGGTCACCCTGAAGAACGCCGGCACCGCCCCGCTCGACTACACCGTCGCGGGCGGGCTCGGCGGCACGGACGCCGCCGCGTTCTCGAGCGCCGGCGCGGCGAAGCTGCGTCTCGTGGTCGGCGGCACGCGCTCGGGCAGCGGCAACGCCGCGACGTGCACCGGCGGCACCGTGCTGCTCGCCAGCACCTCGCTCACCTCGACGACCTCGACCACCCTCGTCGGCACCCGCCAGGGGCCGATCGCATCGGCCGGCACGGTGTCGATGTGCGTCGAGCTCACCTTCGACGCCAACGCGCCGCAGAGCCTCGCCGGCACCACGGCCACCGTCACCCTGACCTTCACCGGCACCACGGACATCTCGTGAGCCGACCGATCTCGCGTGTGCTGCGGCTGGCGGTGCGGCTCCCGGCCCGGGTGCTGCTGGCGACCGCCGCCGTCGTGGGCCTGGTCTGCCTCGGCGGGGCGATCGCCGCGGCCGTCACCGGCGGGCAGGCCGTCGTCGTCCGCTCGGGCAGCATGGAGCCCGCGCTGCCCATCGGATCGCTGGCCGTGCTCCACCCGGTGCCCGTGACCTCCGTGCGGGTAGGCGACGCCGCCAGCGTGCTCGTGCGCCCCGACGAGCGGGTGACCCACCGCATCGTGGCGATCGACCGCCCCTCCGCCGACGTGATCCGCCTGCACCTGCGCGGCGACGCCAACGCCGTGGCCGACCCCGAGCCGGTGGACCTCGGCGCGAGCGCACGCGTGCAGGTGGTCGCCTTCGCCGTCCCGCAGGCCGGCCGGGCGATCGCCTGGCTCCAGGGCCCGACCGGGCGGCTGGTGCTGCTCGCCTACCTCGGCGCGCTTGTCCTGATCCTCGCCCGCGGCCCGGCGACGCCGTCCGGTCCGTCGGGGCTGTCGGGGCCGTCGGGTCGGGGACGACGCCGACTCGCCCGGGGTGCGACCGCCACGGTGACCGCCGGCGTCGTCCTGGCCTCGGGCGGCACGGCCGAGGCCGCCGCGTGGACCGACCCGGTCGCGCTGACCGGCACGAGCCTCCAGCCGGTGACCCCGACCCCGCCGACGGTGAACTGCCCGGGCTCGCTGGGCGTCGGCGCGATCACCTTCACCTGGGCGGCGGTGCCGAACGCCACCTCCTACACCGTCAACTACGGCTCGAGCGGCTCGCAGAGCACGGTCGTCACCTCGCCGACGATCACGCTCAACGGCCTCATCACCGGCGGGAAGTTCAGCGTGCGCACCAACTACAACGCCTGGCAGTCGGCTGCGTCCTCGCCGGTGCGCACCTACACCGTCACCCTCGCATTGCTCTCGACCTGCTCCTGACCCGGCGCGAGCATCGGAGGACGGCGTCCCTAGGATCTGGCGGGTGTCCGCGACCCCCACCATCGGCGTCCTCGCGCTCCAGGGCGACGTCCGCGAGCACCTGCAGACCCTCGACACGCTCGGCGTGGCGACGCTGTCCGTGCGGCGTCCCGAGGAGTTGGCGCGGTGCGACGGCCTCGTGCTGCCGGGCGGGGAGTCGACGACGATCATCCGGCTGGCCCGCATCTTCGACCTGCTGGAGCCGCTGCGCGACCGGGTCGCGGCCGGCATGCCCGCCTTCGGCACGTGCGCGGGGATGATCCTGCTCGCCGACCGCATCGAGGGCGGTGTGGAGGGCCAGGAGACCGTCGGCGGTCTCGACGTCACGGTGCGCCGTAACGCTTTCGGGCGTCAGGTCGACTCCTTCGAGGAGGACCTGCACGTGGCGGGGCTCGACGACCCCGTGCACGCCGTGTTCATCCGGGCGCCGTGGGTCGAGGAGGTGGGCCCCGGCGTCGAGGTGCTGGCTCGTGTCGAGGGCGGCCCGGCCGACGGTAGGATCGTCGGCGTTCGCGAGGGCCACCTGATGGCGACGTCCTTCCATCCCGAGGTGGGGGGCGACGCCCGGGTGCACGGGCTCTTCGTCGATCTGGTGGGTCGCGGCTGACGCCGCGCGAGAAGCGAGTGAAGAGGTAGCGCATGTCCGGCCACTCCAAGTGGGCGACCACGAAGCACAAGAAGGCGGCGATCGACGCCAAGCGCGGCAAGCTGTTCGCCAAGCTGATCAAGAACATCGAGATCGCGGCGCGCATGGGTGGCCCCGACCCCGCCGGCAACCCGACCCTCTACGACGCCATCCAGAAGGCGAAGAAGCAGTCGGTCCCCAACGACAACATCGACCGTGCGGTCAAGCGCGGCGGCGGCCTCGAGGCCGGCGGCGCCGACTACTCCACGATCATGTACGAGGTCTACGGACCCCAGGGCGTGGCCCTGCTCGTCGAGTGCCTCACCGACAACAAGAACCGCGCGGCCATGGAGGTGCGCACCGCCGTCACCCGCAACGGCGGCACCATGGCCGACCCCGGCTCGGTCTCGCGGCTCTTCGAGCGCAAGGGCGTCGTGGTGGTCGCCAAGTCCCAGGAGGGCAAGGAGATCGCCGAGGACGACGTCCTCGAGGCCACCCTCGACGCCGGTGCCGAGGACGTCGCCGACCACGGTGAGAGCTTCGAGGTCACCTCCGCTCCGGGCGACGTCGTCGCGGTGCGCAGCGCGCTGCAGTCGGCCGGCATCGACTACGACTCCGCCGAGGTGCAGTTCGTCGCCTCGATGGACATCCCGGTCGCCGACCCGGCCGCGGCCACGAAGGTCTTCAAGCTCGTCGACGTGCTCGACGACCTCGACGACGTGCAGAACGTCTTCACCAACGCCGACATCCCCGACGACGTGCTCGAGGCGATCGACGCCTGAGGCGTCCTCGGCGATCTGATCGACGACGCGGCCCGGGGAGATCTCCCCGGGCCGCGTGTCGTACCGGGCGGGTGTCGGTGCGGCCGGTTAGGCTCCCGAACAGACGTTCGACGAGAAGGAGAGCCGCGTGCGTGTGCTCGGGATCGACCCCGGCCTGACCCGCTGCGGTCTGGGCATGGTCGAGGGCTCGGTCGGCCGGCCGCTGCGGCTCATCGACGTCGGCGTCGTCCGCACCTCCTCCCACCTGCCCGTCGCCGAGCGCCTGGTCACCATCGAACGCGGGGTCGAGGCGTGGCTCGAGGAGCACCGTCCCGACGCGGTCGCGGTCGAGCGCGTCTTCGCCCGCTCCGACGTCAGCACGGTCATGGGCACCGCCCAGGCCGCCGGCATCGCCATGGTGTGCGCGGCCCGGCGCGGCATCCCGCTCGCCCTGCACACGCCCTCGGAGGTCAAGGCCGCGGTCACCGGCAACGGCCGGGCCGAGAAGGCCCAGGTGGGTGCGATGGTCACCCGCATCCTGCGCCTCGAGGTCGCCCCCAAGCCCGCCGACGCCGCCGACGCGCTCGCGCTGGCCATCACCCACGTCTGGCGCGGAGGCGCCCAGGCCCGTATCGAGGAAGCCCGCCTGCGCGCCGTCGCGGCGGCGAGGAGGTCGTCGTGATCGCGTTCGTCTCCGGCCGGGTGGCCGCGGTCGGTCTCACCAGCGCCGTCCTCGAGGTCGGCGGCGTCGGCCTCGAACTGCTCTGCACGCCCGGCACGCTGGCGACCCTGCGCACCGGAGCGGCGGCCACGCTGCCGACCTCGATGGTGGTGCGCGAGGACTCCCTGACGCTCTTCGGATTCCTCGACGACGACGAGAAGTCGATCTTCGAGCTCCTCCAGACCGCCTCGGGCGTCGGCCCGAAACTCGCCCAGGCGATGCTCGCCGTGCTCAGCCCCGACGACCTGCGCCGGGCGGTCGGCTCGGAGGACGTCAAGACCCTGACCCGCGTGCCCGGCATCGGCCAGAAGGGCGCCCAGCGCATCATCCTCGAGCTCAAGGACCGCCTCGGATCGCCCCTCGGCGGCGTCCGCACCGCCGCCGCGGCGCCTGCGCAGGAGGCCTGGCGCGACCAGGTCACCCAGGGCCTGGTCGGTCTGGGCTGGTCGGCCAAGGACGCCGCCGGCGCCGTCGAGGCCGTGGCCCCCGAGGCCGGAGCGGCCCCCGACGTCGCGGCCCTGCTGCGCGCCGCCCTGCGCGTGCTCTCGAAGGCCTGATCCGCGATGCACGACGACGACCTCGACGACCTCGACCTCGCCGCCCTGGAGGCGGCCGAGTCGGCGCACCTGCGTCACCTCACCGCGGCCGAGGCCGACGGCGACGAGCGCGCCGTCGAGGCCGCGCTGCGGCCACGCTCGCTCGGCGAAGTGGTCGGGCAGGCGCGGGTGCGCGATCAGCTCGGGCTCGTGCTCGAGGCCGCGCGGCTGCGCGGCCGGGCGCCCGACCACGTGCTGCTGTCGGGTCCGCCGGGGCTGGGCAAGACCACGCTGGCGATGATCATCGCCCACGAGATGGGAGCGCCCCTGCGGCTGACGTCGGGGCCCGCGATCACCCACGCCGGCGACCTGGCCGCGATCCTCTCGGGTCTCAACGAGGGCGATGTGCTCTTCGTCGACGAGATCCACCGCATGTCGCGGCCCGCCGAGGAGATGCTCTACATGGCGATGGAGGACTTCCGGGTCGACGTCGTCATCGGCAAGGGGCCCGGCGCCACCGCGATCCCGCTGGAGATCCCGCCGTTCACCCTCGTCGGCGCGACCACCCGGGCCGGCCTGCTCCCCGGGCCGCTGCGCGATCGCTTCGGCTTCACCGCCCAGCTGGAGTTCTACGAGCCTGCCGACCTCGACCGCATCGTGCACCGATCGGCCGGCCTGCTCGGGGTGTCGCTGACCCCCGAGGGCTCGGCCGAGATCGCCTCGCGCTCCCGCGGCACCCCGCGCATCGCCAACCGGCTGCTGCGCCGGGTGCGCGACTTCGCCCAGGTGCGTGCCGACGGCGTCGTCACCCGGGGGGTCGCCGAGGCGGCGCTCGACCTGTACGAGGTCGACGCCCTCGGTCTCGACCGGCTCGACCGCGCCGTCATCGACGCCCTCTGCTCCCGGTTCGGCGGCGGACCGGTCGGGGTCTCGACCCTGGCGGTGGCCGTGGGGGAGGAGCGCGAGACCGTCGAGGAGGTCGCCGAGCCGTTCCTGGTGCGCATGGGCTTCCTCGCCCGCACCCCGCGCGGGCGGATCGCCACGCCCGCCGCCTGGGCGCACCTGGGGCTCTCCGCCCCGGCCGCGGGCTTCGACGGCACGCTGTTCGACGACTGAACCCGGCGCCGCCGTCCGGGTGGGAGTGGCCGTCGTCCCGGTTCGTCGTCGCCCACCGTCGTTGGTCGCCCTCGCACCCGGGGTGGCGATGCGGCCGTGGGCGTGGGCGCAGTTACACTGGCCCGTCGGCCCGCCCGGACCGCTTCGTCGTGCCCGCGGGTCGGTTTCCGTCGTCCGTCCGCCGTCATCGAGGGGTCCGTTCGTGAAGGAGCTCGTCTCCCTACTGCCCTTCGTGGCGTTCGCAGCGATCCTCTGGCTGTTCCTGATCCGCCCCGCCCAGCGGCGCAACCGGGAACTCAGCGCGATGCAGCAGTCGTTGTCCCTCGGTGACGAGATCCTGCTGACGTCGGGCGTCTTCGGCGTCATCCGCGAGATCGCCGACGATCATGTCCGCGTCGAGATCGCCGATGGCGTCCTCATCAAGGTCGCGCGCGGCGCCATCGGCGCCATCGTGTCGCCCGACCACCTGAACGATCCCCACCCAGACGCCGCGCCGGACACCCCGGCCGGTGCGGAGGAGAACTAGAGATGGCACGCAAGACCGCCCGACCCGGACGCGCCCTGATCGCGTTCTTCGCGGGTGTGGCGATCCTCTTCGGGCTCGTCGCCATCGGCGGCACCTGGAAGCCCGCGCTCGGCCTCGACCTCGAGGGCGGCACCCGCATCACGCTGATCGCGAAGGGCGACCCGTCCACCCAGAGCCTCGACGAGGCCCGCAAGATCATCGACCAGCGGGTCAACGGCTCGGGTGTCTCCGAGGCCGAGGTCACCACGCAGGGCAACCGATTCATCACCGTCGAGATCCCCGGCGACTCCCGCCGCGACCTCATCGACACCGTGAAGCGGCAGGCCCAGCTGCGGTTCCGCCTGGTGGCCTGCTCCACCCTCGACGGCAAGTGCGGCTCTGCCGCCACCACCGGCTCGACCGGCCTGCCCTCGGGTGAGGCCACCGTCGAGCCGAGCGCGTCGCCGTCCACCGGTGCCGGCAGCGGCCAGAACTCGGGCCAGAAGTCGGGCGAGAAGTCGGGCCAGAAGTCGGGCCAGAAGTCGCAGTCGGGTGCGAAGAACCGGCCGCCGGTCTCCTTCGGGGTGCGCCGCGCCGACACCACGCCGTCCCCGAGCGCCTCGCCCTCGGCCACCGCCACGCCGTCCGCCGACCCCTCGAGCACGGCGAGCGCCGACCCGAGCGCTACTGCCTCCCCGAGCGCCTCGGCGACCAGCACCCCGGCGGTCTCCCCGGAGGAGCAGAAGCTCATCGACGCCTGCGTCGCTGCGGCTCCTGGCGACAAGAACATCAAGGACCCCCTCGCCTGGTACAAGGCGCCCACCGAGGCGTGCAAGACCGCGTTCAACTCCTTCACCTGCCCGCCCGACGGGGCGCGGGCGATGGAGGACAACCCCGCGCTCCCGCTGATCACCTGCGACGACAACGGCGTCGCCTACCTGCTCTCGGCTGCCGCGATCGAGGGCACCGACCTGACCGACGCCAGCGCCACCATCCCGCAGGGCGAGGTGCAGTGGACCGTGCTGCTGAGCTTCGACGGCTCGGGCACCGACGAGTTCGGGAAGATCTCCTCGTCGATGGCCGGCACGGAGGACCAGTTCGCCATCGTGCTCGACGGCCAGGTGCTCTCCAACCCGACCTTCAACAGCCCGATCCTCGACGGCAACGCCCAGATCACCGGCAACTTCACCCAGTCCGAGGCGCAGAGCCTGGCCACCAGCCTGAAGTACGGCTCGCTGCCGATCGCCTTCGAGGAGCCCTCGACCGTCACGGTGGGTCCCTCGCTCGCCGGTGACCAGCTGAGCGCCGGCATCTACGCCGGCATCGCCGGTCTGGCGCTCGTCGCCCTGTACTGCCTGCTCTACTACCGCGGCCTCGGCCTGGTGGTGCTCAGCTCGCTGGCGGTCGCGGCGGCGATCACCTACGCCCTCGTGCTGCTCCTCGGCGTGAGCGCCGGCTTCACCCTCACGCTCCCCGGTATCGCCGGTCTGATCATCGCCGTCGGTATCACCGCCGACTCCTTCATCATCTTCTTCGAACGCATCCGCGACGAGATGCGCGAGGGCAAGTCGATGCGTGTCGCGGTCGAGTCCGGCTGGCAGCGGGCGCGCGTCACGCGTCTGGCCGCCAACGTGGTCTCGCTGCTCTCGGCCGCCGTCCTCTACATCTTCGCCACCGGCGTGGTGAAGGGCTTCGGCTTCGCCCTCGGCCTCTCCACGGCCATCGACCTCGCGGTGCTGTTCTGGTTCACCAAACCGCTGGTCTCCTACCTCGCGCGCTACCGCTTCTTCAACGGCGGCGGCAAGCTCTCGGGCCTGAGCCCCGAGACGCTCGGCATGGACGGCGTCGCCGTCGCGCCCGGCGGCGCCTCGCTCAGCTCCAAGCTCCGTGCAGGAGGGAAGGCCTGATGGGCAAGTTCTCGCGGGTCGGCAACGACCTCTACACCGGTCGCCGCTCGATCGACTTCGTCAACCGGCGTGGCCGCTTCTACGCCTTCTCCGGCGTCCTGGTGGCGCTCTGCTTCGGTGTGGTGCTGTTCAAGGGCCTCAGCTTCGGCGTCGAGTTCACCGGCGGTATCGAGTACCAGGTCAACATCGCCGGGCAGACCCTCGACCAGAACGACGCCGACCGCGTGCGCCAAGCCGTCGTCGACTCCGGCGTCGAGGCCACCGGCAACCCGACCGTCACCACGGCCGGCCAGGGCCTGACCGTGCAGGTCGAGTCGCTCACCGAGGCCGAGAACGCCACCGTCACCGAGGCGATCCGCTCCACCCTCGACATCCCGCAAGGCGACGTCGCCCGCGACATCTCCCAGTCCGAGATCGGCGCGAGCTGGGGCCAGGAGGTCGGCAAGCGCGCCGCGATCGGCGTCCTGGTCTTCCTCATCCTCACGATGATCTTCATCGCGCTCTACTTCCGCGAGTGGAAGATGTCGGTCGGTGCGCTCGTCGCGCTGATCCACGACATCGCGATCACGGTCGGCGTCTACGCCCTCTCGGGCTTCACCGTCACGCCGTCCGCGGTCACCGGTCTGCTGGCGATCCTCGGCTTCTCGCTCTACGACACCGTCGTGGTGTTCGACAAGATCCGCGAGAACACCAAGGACCTCCACCTCAAGCGCACCACCTACGCCGAGGCGGCCAACCTGGCGGTCAACCAGACCCTGGTGCGCTCGATCAACACCTCGATCGTGGCGCTCATCCCGATCGGCGCGATCCTCTACGTCAGCACCGTGCAGCTCGGTGCGAGCTCGCTGCAGGACCTCGCGCTGGCCCAGTTCGTCGGCATGGCCGTCGGCGTCTACTCCTCGGTCTTCCTCGCACCGCGTGTCGTGGTGCACCTGAAGTCGACCGAGGACGACGTGAAGCTCGCCGAGAAGCGCGCCAAGGCCCGTGCCAAGGCCGCTGCCGACCGCTACGCCTCGGTCCCGGCCTTCACCGAGGACATGCCGGTGGCCGACGCCGAGAACCCGGCCGAGCTCGACGAGGACGACGCCCCCGTGGGTGCGCCGGCCCGCGTCGCCCCGCCGCGTGCGGAGGAGGCCGTCGGTCGTGGACGCACGGTCCCGCCCGCCCGCGGACCCGTGCAGCAGAGCGGCGCGGCCGGGCGCAACCAGCCCTCGCGCCAGGCGAAGTCCAAGCGCGGGAAGAAGTAGTCGTGTCGCCCCTGGCCGGGGACGCCGCCCGGGAGGCCGGGCGGGAGGCGCTGCGTCGGCTGATCATCGACGTGGCCGATTTCCCCGAGCCGGGGGTGGTGTTCAAGGACATCACGCCGCTGCTCGCCGACCACGACGGTCTGCGCTCGGTGGTCGGCGGCCTGGCCTCGGCCGGCCGCCGTCCCGACGGCACGGCCGCGGTCACCAAGGTGCTCGGCATGGAGGCGCGCGGGTTCATCCTCGCCGCCCCCGTCGCCCTCGAACTCGGTGCGGGCTTCGTGCCGGTCCGCAAGGCCGGCAAGCTCCCGCGCGAGACCCACGCGGTCTCCTACGACCTCGAGTACGGCTCAGCGACCCTCGAGGTGCACCGGGACGCCGTCGGACCGGGCGACCGGGTGCTCCTCGTCGACGACGTGCTGGCCACCGGGGGCACGGCCCGCGCGACCTGCGAGTTGGCCGAGGCGTGCGGCGCGGAGGTCGTCGGCATCGCCGTCCTCATGGACCTCTCCTTCCTGCCGTGGCGCGAGGCGCTCGGCGGGGTCGAGGTCACCAGCCTCCTCACGATCTGATCGCTCTCGTCCGCGTCCCGCGTGCGCTGTCGGCCCTCGCGACTAGACTGACCGAGTGAGCGAGGAGCGCGGGACGACGACCGGGCAGGCGCCGGCAGCGGCGGCGGAGCCCGAACCGCCTGCGCGCGAGGCCAACCTCGCCCGGCGTCCCGATCGCGTCCCCGACGCTGCTCCGCCCACCGGCGTCCGCACCGCCCCCGCCCGCGGCGCCGCCGTCCCGCCGGCCGGGTCGTCCAGTTCGCTGCAGTCCGCACGCAGCGTCCGCGCGCGGCTCGCGCGCATGGGCACCCGCAGCAGTGCGCCGACCAACCCGGTGCTCGAGCCGCTGTTCCGCGCTGTGCGGGCGAACCACCCCAAGGCCGATCTCGCGCTGCTCGAGCGCGCCTACACCACGGCCGAGCGCCTGCATGGCACGCAGATGCGCAAGAGCGGCGACCCCTACATCACCCACCCGCTCGCGGTCACCACCATCCTCGCCGGGATCGGCATGACCGAGCCGACGCTGGCCGCGGCGCTGCTGCACGACACCGTCGAGGACACGCCCTACACCCTCGAGCAGCTGCGTGCCGACTTCGGTGACGAGATCGCCGTCCTCGTCGACGGCGTGACGAAGCTCGACAAGGTCGTCTACGGCGACTCCGCGCAGGCCGAGACCATCCGCAAGATGATCGTCGCGATGTCGCGCGACATCCGGGTGCTCGTCATCAAGCTCGCCGACCGCCTGCACAACATGCGCACGCTGCGGTTCGTGCCGCAGGCCAGCCAGGAGCGCACGGCGCGCGAGACCCTCGATATCTACGCGCCGCTGGCCCACCGGCTCGGCATGAACACCATCAAGTGGGAGCTCGAGGATCTCGCCTTCGCCACGCTGCACCCCAAGATCTACGACGAGATCGTGCGCATGGTCGCCGAGCGGGCGCCCTCGCGCGACCAGTTCATGGCCGAGGTGATCAGCCAGGTCGAGGCCGACCTGCGCGACGCGAAGATCAAGGCGAAGGTCACCGGCCGACCGAAGCACTACTACTCGATCTACCAGAAGATGATCGTCGGCGGCCGGGAGTTCTCCGACATCTACGACCTGGTCGGCATCCGCGTGCTGGTCGACGAGATGCGCGACTGCTACGGCGTCCTCGGCATCCTGCACTCGCGGTGGAACCCGGTGCTCGGCCGGTTCAAGGACTACGTCGCGATGCCGAAGTTCAACATGTACCAGTCGCTGCACACGACCGTGATCGGGCCGCAGGGCAAGCCGGTGGAGATGCAGATCCGCACCTTCGGCATGCACCGCCGCGCCGAGTACGGCGTTGCCGCGCACTGGAAGTACAAGGAGGACGGCCGCTCCGGCGTCGATACCGAGAAGCGCGGCGACCTCGAGGACATGTCCTGGGTGCGTCAGCTCCTCGACTGGCAGAGCGAGGTCGACGACCCGGGCGAGTTCCTGGAGTCCCTGCGCTTCGAGATCAACCGCGCCGAGACCTACGTCTTCACCCCGCGCGGCGACGTCATCCCGCTGCCGATGGGGTCGACGCCCGTCGACTTCGCCTACGCCGTGCACACCGAGGTCGGTCACCGCACCATCGGTGCGCGGGTCAACGGGCGCCTCGTGCCGCTCGACTCCACGCTCGAGAACGGCGACGTCGTCGAGGTCTTCACCTCCAAGTCGCCGACCGCCGGTCCCTCGCGCGACTGGCTGGGTTTCGTGAAGTCGCCGCGGGCGAAGTCGAAGATCCGCCAGTGGTTCACCAAGGAGCGGCGCGAGGAGGCGATCGAGCAGGGCAAGGAGCAGATCGCCAAGCTCATGCGCAAGGAGGGCCTGCCCCTCAAGCGCCTGATGTCGCACGAGTCGCTCACCCTCGCCGCCGAGCACTTCAAGCTCGCCGACGTCTCCGCCCTCTACGCGGCGGTGGGGGAGAACAACCTCTCCGCGCAGGCCGTCGTCCACCGGGTCATCGAGGCGCACGGCGGCTCGGAGGGTGCCCAGGAGGACCTCGCCGAGGCCGTCACCATCACCGGACGCCGTCACCACCGCCAGGTCGGAGGCGGCGACCAGGTCGGCGTCATCGTCAAGGGCACCCCCGAGGTGTGGGTGAAGCTCGCCAAGTGCTGCACCCCGGTGCCGCCCGACGAGATCCTCGGGTTCGTCACCAAGGGCGGCGGCGTGTCGGTGCACCGCGGCGACTGCACCAACGCGACCGAGCTGCGCACGCACTCCGAGCGGCTCGTGCCGGTGGAGTGGGCGCCCAACAGCAAGTCGACGTTCCTGGTGAACATCCAGGTCGAGGCCCTCGACCGCGCCCGCCTGCTCTCCGACATCACGATGGCGCTCTCCGACGCGCACGTGAACATCCTCTCCGCGACGCTCTCGACCACCCGCGACCGCATCGCCAAGAGCCGGTTCAGCTTCGAGATGGCCGACACCAAGCACCTCGACAACGTGCTGCGCGCGGTGCGCAACGTGCCCGGTGTCTTCGACGCCTACCGCGTCACCCAGTAGCTGATCGACCGAACGCCCCGTCCTCGACTGCGAGGACGGGGCGTTCGGCATGTCGCCGTTCCGGTGGTTTCAGTCGGGGGCGATGAGGTGGGGGGTGGCGGTGCGGATGGTGAGGGGGGTGGTGGGTCCGGTGATGGTGCGGGTGGTGGGGATGGGGGTCCAGGGTCCGGTGCCGATGCGGTAGCGGCCGGTGTAGGTGGT